>CAYYRP010000004.1:0-109981 GCA_964474235.1 uncultured Isosphaeraceae bacterium | reverse complement strand
AAGACATCCACCATATGCCCTTAACGACCTGGTCATGCCGACCCGACTTCGACTACTTAAAGTTGAAATCAAAATCAACAAATCCATGACTGAGTTTGCAAGGGTCTCAGCCAGTCCATTCCACAAGAGGATTCCTGTGGAAATTGCAAGAATGTAAATCAAACTTGCGCGGATGGTCAAACGATTCATAACGAATATTTTCAGATCGCTCTCAAAAAAATTATTTTAATCAAAAAACATAATTAAAAAATTCGGTGAATGCAGTTCCCGCTCTTGTTAAGACAATTCTACCGGGGGGTGAAATTGTCCTTCCTAATTAAATAGAAACAAGAATGGTTTTTTGCATTTACTACTACTATCATGAACTTGTCAAAGAGCGCGTGGGCGCAAACCCACCTCGACAAATCGATAATACGAAACGGCGAGCCGCAAACTGTACCCGAAATGTTGCCACCCTGTCAACTGCTTTGAGGGGTGTTTTCTTGCTTTTTTGTTATCAGGTGGCTACTTTTTTAAAAAATTCGATCTTGCCAAAAAGTTGGGACGGACTCTTACATCAAGTTAGAATCGTCGTAATACTGGCTGTCACGTTCCTGATCCCGCAGGTCAATCAGGCGGCTACTACTCGCCTGTTCCCAAGGACTTACGATCTCTGTGGCACCTGTACGCATGTTTTGGAGAATGACCCAGCTTGCTCGATGATTCCTGAGATTCTTCTCAGATGCGTCAAGCCAAGGAACCATATCTAGGACAAACCATTCAGTTTGAAACGCTCCGCCATCCTGCGCTGCAAGCCGCTGACCAGCGGCCACTTGAATAGTGTCTTTATGCCACATTCCATCTGTGAAACGATAGACTTCTGCCATCACGCGACCCGAATCTAAAGTGTTAGAAGTCACAGAACTCCCCGCGGGAATTGCTCTTAGTACAAACCATTGCAGTGGAGGTTGTGCTTCAATTGGTTCCGACCATGCACTTGGAATAGATGCAAGCCCTACTGGATCTGCCAACTCTTGTTGTTCTGGATAAAGACTGGGTTTTCGACCAAAGAACGGATTTGCCACCTGTATCGAAACTCTGTATTTATACATAGTGCCTGGAGTTACAGACAAATCGTGCGCCCAAATCCAAATCTTTCCTCCAAAGGATTCCACCAAATCATCAGCGGCTGTCTTATCAATAGAACGCAGTTCACTCAATAATTCTTCTCGTTCTCTTGCAAGTGTTGTGCGTTCTTCCATTGCAAGCATTAATTTTTTGGTAAGGTTTTTAATCTTCTCAGAATTACCGCTATTTGGTGAACCATCCGTACCCATCGGACCACCATCAGATGAACCGGACCCACTACTTTGCGCAGCAATTATTGCCGCTTCAAGTTCTTCTATTTCTCTTTCTAACTTAGAATATTTTGCAGTTATTTCCTCGATTTTCTTACGAAGAGCAACAATTGGGCCTTCTTCTGGTGCAATTGTTTCAGCATCGTCACCTGAAGGAGTTGACGGAGCCCATGCTTCTGGGTCGTTGACTTTATCAGGAGAAAAACCTTTCACTGCATAAAACGGTGGACGAATGACTTGACTCTGACTTCCTGATCGAAGTTGATCAACAATATCATCTCTGGCGCTTGTGTTGATTTGCTCTTCTTCAAGTTGCGGTCTAAACGAAGTCCTACCGGGCATCACTTTGATCAGTTCTGGTTCAGACCATCCTTCCTCAAGAAGGGTAACACGTTCAAGTCGTAAATCAAACACATCCACCACCCCATCAAACCATTGCTCTGGTATGGATGAAGCATTCTCATTCATGTTACGAAATTCTTCCAAGACACCATCCATATCAAACTCTGCTGCAACTTGAATCCACGTTGCATCATGAGGCGGACCAACAAAAAGTGCATCTAGTTCTGGAACTTCACCTAACTCTGCTTCAGCGACAGTTGCGAACCATTGATGTGTACGGATTTGTTCAGGTGCAGGAACTGTGGGCTGTACATACGTTCGAAGTTCAGATACCAAATCTTGATTGATTGCAAAATCGGCGGTCAAATCAACTCTTGGAAAAACAACTCTCTGGTCCGGTGAAAGAGAAGCTACCAATCCTTGCTCAAAAGAAGAGAGCAACTCTTTTGGCGCAGTGATTTCAATTGGTGAGGGAGCAGAATCGTGAAGTTTAGGGCTCAAGTTCCGGCTACTAGCTATCAACTCTTCATCGACGTTTTCAGTCGTGATGGTTTTACCACTTTTCACTACACTTGCCTTACTTGTGTATGTAGTCCATGCAAAATACCCGAAGACAAGAATTGCAATTACAAGCACAATGTACTCTATGTATTGTTCCCAAACACTAATACCTTTGGTTTTCATACGATCAATTTCCATCCTGCCAAATTCTGGCACGCATTTATATTCTTGTTCATATTCCTAACGCCGTTTTCACTGATTTTGGCATCAACTCAACAGTCCAAGCCCTTAGCCATACTGTTTCTAAAACAACAGTGAGTTCTGACACTGGTTCAGCACCGTAATCAAAACCCTCTTCCAAAGAAGTAAATTTATTCACTGGCTGAAGATCAATATCAATAACAGTTGCAAAATTGTTCTGAGCAAATGTGTCTAAAATTGTTGGTATTCGAACTGTACTCACAACCATTCGCAATCTCACCTGAAGTGTGTCATATAAAGTTGAATCCTTACGTTTAGTAAATGATGCAACTTCTCCATTACTTTTCCCAAAAGAACCTTTTTTACTTTTGTCTTGTTTTGGTTTATCCGGGTTCTTCTGTGGTGGATTTTTGGATGTATCTCCACCCATTCCCATCGCACCACCTCCCCGTTTTGGACCAGTAGGTCGTTCATTCACATCTGGGATAGGATCAGAACGTTCTGGCTTATTCTTACCGTCAATTGAGGGGAGTCCAAAAACTTGAATGAGAGTGACCCGTTTTACTGGTGATGTTAATTCTGTCTGCTCTCCATTCATCGTGGCTATGGCTGAAAGTGCATCTGCGACAGCCCAATATCTCCATTGCCACGTAAAAAGTGTTCCCATGTTTGGTCTATTTTTCTCTTCAAACTCAGGGATTTCTAAGGTCTCTTCATCGAGATACATACCCAAGTCCTGAGCGCGACTTCGAAGCATGCTCATTCTTTTATCCGTCATCGAGACTTCAAGTTGGCTATGTTGTTCTTTGGTTAAGAGTGCCTTTTCCGGGTCCTTGCTTAGCTTGTTTTCAATAAATCTAACACGAGATTCTTCTAATTCTTGAACGAGCATATCCATTTCTAGTGGCGAACCGGCGCGAAGATTTGAAAGTAAGGAACGATAGTTTGCTTGCAATTGCGAATAAAGCTGTTGGGGCAATGTTTCTAATTGTGAACGTGTCACGTCTTCAAGAAATAATTCTGGAAACGATGTTGTAAATTCTTTTTGGTTGTGCTGCCTTGCTTGTTCAACAACTCTTTGTGCATCATCACGCAACATGTTAGCAACTTCACGATAGTCATCAACTAATTCTCGATTGATCACAACTTGCTTTGCTGACCCGCCAGTTGGAGGCGATACTTTCGATTTTAGAAGAGAATCTATTTCTGAAAATGCTTTTGTCCTTTTGTTTAATGATTGCTGCACTTCCTCTGACCATGAGGCTGCAAACATCGGCAATCCGACACCTGCTCCGATACAAGCAATGATAAGAACAACAAGAATAATGTTCCCTTTCATCCAAGCAAGAATTTGCTGCGGATCAAGTTCTAACTTCTTTTTACTCACGATTTTCCTGCCTTATCTTCACGTAGTAACGCTGTTTCTTCGGGACGAGGCTGTGAAACAAGTTCAACTTCAAACGTGATTGTTGCTTTGTACCATAGCGACTCCGGTGGATGCAGTTTATCTTCAGGATACACCGGCAAAGGGGCACTTGTTGCCAAAGAGGATTCCGTTACTGGTGCAGAGTCAAACATTTTTTCTTTTGGCTTACTAGGTTTTTTAGGTGGTTTTCGAGAACTGCCAGAACCTCTACCTCTACCAGAACCTCCACTTGGGCTAGGACCTGATCCACCGCCGCCGCCCATCTTTGTTCCGCCGCCATCGCCACCACCACTATTATTACTTCCACCACCACTATTACCTCCGGTAGCCTCACTTTCGGTGGCATCTTCCTTTTCGAGTGGGTCGACTGTGATCGTTTCCATATCCTCTGGATTACACATCACTGTCGTATCAATAATTTTATATGGAACCTTCACTCGATCACCAATTGGTTCAGCGTTATTCTTCAACCAAGCAGCAACATGTTCTGTTAAAAAGATAATGGGGCTAGCATGGTTCAGTTCAACATCCATCCGAACTGCAATGCGCTGTGCACCTGATTCACTTGTTACTAGTTGTCCCTCTAAATTCTTCAACTGCACGAGAGGACGATCTTCTGGTGCAGGGAATGCTTCAAGAAAATCTTCAAGTGCCATGACACGATCATCAGGCCCTGCAGCAGCAAGAGAGTCAGCAACATCATGCACAATGTACGGCCACACGTCTCGATAATCTAACAATGCAAGGAGGCTCGCGGCATCAGAGCCTAACTTCCCTTCTTGCTCTGCCTTCTTAAAGTCCAGCTGTAACCCCTTCCCCTTATCAATCAAATTTTGCACTTGGGTTGGAGTATTACCACTTCCGAGCGCTTGGCTATCTAAAAAGGGTCCAAGCAAAGTGATCGCGCTTCCGACAATAACAATGCACGCTGCAGCAACAAACCATTTTGTTTTTTGATGCCACATTTGTTCGCGCAAAATATTTGTAGGAACAAGGTTCACGTCAATGTGTGCGAGACCGATACCTTGCAAAGCCAACCCGTACGCCGTTGCCATATTCACACAATTTTCCGCAAACGAAGATGCTTCTCGCCCCTTCACATCAATACGTTTGAATTCGTCAAGTCTTGCAACGTTCACCTGTAATTGTATCCCAATAAATTTACGCAATCCGGGAATTCTAAACGTCGAGCCTACACCAACTATGTCGTTAAGTTCTACACCGCCTGATGCGTAACTTAGTGAACGTTGCAGTTCTTGAAGCAATTCTGAAAAGACAGGTCGCATCGCGTGCATAATTTGCTTTGCGTATTTACTACTTGCAGCTTCAAGTTTCAAGCGTTCTGCTTTGGCATAACTAATCTTGAATGCCTCAGCAATTGCCTCGGTAAAATGCGTTCCACCCAGTGGGAATGTTCTGATCCAACACCGTTTGCCAGATGCAATAATAACATCCGTTGCTTGCGTACCTATGTCAACAATAACAAGTTGATTATCTTCACTTGCCAACTCAAAGTCATAATGCATCGCATTAAAAACTGCTGTTGGGCTGAGTGTCAATGCTTCTGGACTTAGCCCAACAATGTCATAGACGTCGAGTCGTTCATTGACTCGATCACGAGTAATCGCAAAAATGCCAACTTCAACTTCTGGGCTTCCCTCTTCATGAAATGCTGCGTAATCCCATTCAACTTCTTCAATCGGAAAAGGAATTTGTTGCACTGCTTCAAACTTCACAATGTCAGGAACTGCTTTGGGTTCAACCGGTGGCAGTTTTGCAAAACGCGCAAATGCTGAATGTCCAGGAACGGAAATCACAAGGTGCTCGCCTTCCAAATTCTTCTTGCTGATCAACTGACCGAGACTCAAGCGAGTCACTTCCGCTGCGTCAGTATCGGGCGAGGACAACACACGTTGGTGTTGCACAACCTCGTAATCAGTCACACGAGCGGTATCGCCATCACGCTCAAGGCGAATCGCCTTGATTGCATATTGACCTATTTCAATGCCCCAAGCTGCTGAGGGGTGCGCCATAATTCAGTCGTCCTGTTCTATCTGCTACCACCAGCGGTAACAGGGTGGCGATGATACACGATGAAGGTGCCAATATGGTCATATATACACCACCAAGTAAATGGTATGCACCTTCTGAGAAAAGTCTCTCAATTGGAGTTTTTTTCTTGTAAAGGCTACGTGCCCTTGGTGATAGAATGCAGGGATGAGTGAAGATAAAATGAATCCTGAATTACAGGCAGAAATCGAAGCGGCCCTCGGCGGTGCCTCTCTTGATGACCTGCTCGATGAAAACCCAGAGCAACGCAAAAGGGGTGAAGAGAGAGCCATCAAAACTGGCGTCATCGCAGCGATTCACGGGTCAAACATCCTTGTTGAGTTTGGGCCAAGAATGCAAGGTTCTTGCCCAAAATTGCAGTTTGAGACGCTTCCAAATGTTGGTGATTCCCTCGAATTCGTCATCGAACGCAGGGATAAAGATGGGATGTTCGTTCTCTCGAGGCAAGGCGCAATCCAAAAAGCAACATGGGATGCCCTTGAAATAGGTCAAATTGTTGAGGCGATGTGCACAGGTACAAACAAGGGCGGTTTAGACATGGAAGTCGCTAACCACAAAGCATTTATGCCCGCTGGTCATGTCGAACTATATCACGTACCAGATCTCTCCATCTTCGCTGGGCAGAAGTTCGCCTGCAAAGTCATCGAACTCGATCGCAGGCAAAACAGGATTGTCCTCAGCAGAAGAACTGTGCTCCAAGCAGAGCGAAAAGAAAAACAAGCAGAGACTCTAGAAAACCTAGAAGTCGGCGCAACTGTCGATGCTACAGTTACTTCCGTAAAACCGTACGGTGCTTTTGCTGACATCGGAGGCGTTGAGGGGCTCATCCACATCTCTGAGATGAGTTGGGACAGGATTTCAGACGCTTCCAAGTTCGTCAAAACAGGCGATTTTGTCCGAGTGCAAATTCTCGATATTGACCATGAACAATCCCCCCCAAAAATTGCACTTGGCATGAAACAACTGATCGAGGATCCAATGATTTCCACAATGGGGTCAATCGAAGTCGGAGAAAATACAACTGGCAAAGTGACGCGGTTAACAACGTTTGGTGCTTTTATCGATATCGGTGATGGTGTTGAGGGTCTTGTCCATATCTCAGAACTCTCTCACCAACGGATCAAATCCCCAATAGATGCAGTAAAAGAGGGTGAAGAAGTCACCGTCCGCGTCTTGTCTGTGGACCCCGCAACAAGGCGAATTGCACTTTCGCTCAAGCAGGCCCAAGGTGAACATGGTGGCGAGGATGCACCTGCAAGAGAAGAAGATCCTGCCATTCGTAAACTCCGAGAAAAATTCGGCGGAGGCAATCTCAAGGGCGGCATTGATTACAGGTGATGGCAAACTCTAAGAATGACATTCCAACCATCGGGATTACGATGGGCGATCCTGCTGGAATCGGCCCAGAAATTGTCGCTCGTTCACTTGCGACTCTGCAAAAGTATGACGCAAGATTTGTTGTCTATGGATCGAACGCACTGCTGACAATTGCTGCGGATATCTGTAACGAGACTTCTCTTCGATGGCACAGAGTTGACGCGAACTCCCAGCGTGCAAATGCACGAATTCATCAGCAAATTACTGTCTTTGATGAGGGCGAGGAACTACATTCCCTTAAACCAGAATCATCAGAAATTGGTGGGCACGCATCAAAACAATGGGTTGAACAAGCAATTGCAGATGCGATGAAACCAGCAAGCGATCCTAGGCATGTCGACTGCGTTGTTACTGCACCGATTTGTAAAGCAAGCTGGGCAGCCGCTGGGTATCGCTGGGCAGGACACACCGAATTGTTCGCAACGCGAACAAAATCTAAACGTCACGCTATGGCATTTATTTCTCCAACGCTCCGTGTTGTGCTTGCAACCTGCCACATTCCACTTATGGATATTAGAAACGTTCTCACTATAGGCAAAGTTTTTGATGCAATTGATTTGGCAAACGAAGCGTGTTTGGATCTTGGAATAGACAGACCACGAATTGCCGTAACAGGTCTCAATCCACACGCTGGGGAAGATGGCTTACTGGGCGATGAAGAAACTCGGCTCATAAAACCTGCAATCAAAGTAGCTCATGAAGCAGGAATACGTGCAAAAGGGCCATTTCCTGCGGACACTCTGTTCAACGAAGCTGTCAATGGAGCATTCGATATCGTCGTTGCAATGTACCACGATCAGGGACTTCTCCCAGTGAAATTGTTGCATCAACACCAAGCCGTAAACTGGACCCTTGGACTTCCGATGATTCGCACGAGCCCAGATCATGGCACTGCATTTGATATTGTCGGGAAAAATCAAGCAAACATTGGCTCGATGCAAGCAGCTGTAAAACTTGCACTTGATCTTGTCAAAACCCGCGAGCTACGTCCCTGTTAGGATTCGCGATATGACGACAAATTATTCAATGGAAGACCTTGTTTCACTTTGCAAACGCAGAGGTTTTATTTTCCCTGCAAGTGAAATTTATGGTGGCATTAACGGTTTTTGGGATTACGGTCCAATGGGGACGGAACTCAAAAACAACTTACGTGATGCTTGGTGGCATGACATGGTCCACTGTCCTCCAATGGGATCCGACGGTGAACCGCTCTGCATCGTTGGCATAGACTCTTCGATTATACAAAACCCAAAAGTGTGGGAAGCCTCTGGCCACGTCGGTGGTTTTAATGACCCAATGGTTGACTGCCGCGAAACCAAATCGAGATACCGCGCTGATCACCTCGAAGTAATCGTGAACTCCAATGATGAAGGCACTGCTCGTATGTTTGCCTACATTGAAGGTAATGACGAAAGTTTTGAACGCGCTTGTAAATTACTGAAAAAATACGAAAAAGTAGATTCCCTTGACGAAGGATATGACAGAAAATTACTGACTGATCTTAACCTTGATGTGTTTGGAAGAATCGTTGGCCCTGACACGAAAGAGGTTGGCACGCTTACTGAACCTCGTCAATTTAGTTTAATGTTTGATACTACCGTTGGTGCTACCGGCGGCGATGACAACAAGGCGTATTTACGACCTGAAACTGCACAAGGTATTTTTCTCAACTTCATGAATGTTGTTGACACGATGCGTGTCAAAGTGCCATTTGGCATTGCGCAAATTGGAAAAGCATTTCGTAACGAAGTCACGCCCCGAAATTTCATTTTCCGTTCTCGAGAGTTTGAACAAATGGAAATCGAATGGTTTTGTCACGAAGATGAAACACAGCAATGGTATGAATTTTGGTGTAATTACAGAAAAGAGTGGTGGCAAAAGATGGGCCTGACCACTGAAAATCTGCAAATGCGGCAGCACGATTCAGACGAGCTTGCACATTATGCAAAAGAGGGTTGTGGCACTTTCGACATTGAATACAAATTCCCGTTTACTGCACCGGGATACGGCGAACTTGAAGGTGTTGCGCATCGAGGCAATTACGATTTGTCGCGCCACACTGAGTTTAGTGGTAAAAAAATCAATTACTTCGATCAACAAAAGAACGAACGATACACACCGCACGTCATTGAACCTTCTGCTGGCTTAAGTCGGGGGACACTTGCGCTTCTGTGCGAAGCGTACACGCCCGATGACCGCCCTTCCAAGGTATTTATGAAATTCAATCCTCGGATTGCTCCCATCAAAGCGGCGATCTTCCCACTCGTGAACAAAAATGGAATGCCTGAGATTGCTTCAAAACTACACGAAGAGATGCGCAAAAAACATGTCGTGCAGTACGATGCAAAGCAGTCAATTGGCAAGCGCTATGCACGCATGGATGAAGCGGGCACACCCTACTGTTTTGTCATCGACGGCGATACGCTTGAAGACAATACGATTACCGTCCGCGATCGGGATACTGCGAGTCAAGAACGGATCAATATCGATCAAGCGGTTGCCTATCTGGATGACAAGTTGACTCAATGATTGAATGGAGTCCACTTTGGCATTACGAATGGGTGCTTTGGATCAGTGTTTGGTGTTATTCCTTGCACATCATCGAAGAGTATTTTTTTGATTGGAAGTCGTGGGCAAATAAAACAATTGGTCTGCATGGCACTTGGCAAGACTTCTTTCTTTTGAACAGTTGTGCAATGGCTATGACAATCGCCTGTGCTGCAATCGGTTGGAAATGTCCACTGCTCGCATTATCGATGACGGCTGTCTGGGCAGTGAATGCTATTTTCTTTCACATTGGTCCAACACTCGTGACTAGAGTGTGGTCGCCTGGGACTTTTACAGCAATAGTTCTCTACCTGCCATGCGTCATGGCAGTGTATTGGGGTGCAGAACAAGACGGCATTCTTACTCCACTGATACTGTGGAGTTCAATTGGAATTGGCTTTGTTCTAATGTTTGGACTAGTTGCAAGTGTTAAATTTGCAAAAAAATTGCAGTCGTCAGCTTAGCCAATCCGCTGAAATCCAAATTGCGGCTTAATTTTGACTGGCTTTCCTCCAACTTCCAATAGCGGATAAGCCAAAAAGTTGATAGGTCCAGATTCTGGCATCGGGCTGACGACAAGATCTCGCCCGTGGCTAAATTCAACTCGATTTGCTGGGTTATGCCCAAAGTAATACGTTGAGAGATTTGTATATTTATCTGCCTCGCTAATATCAACTGGCCACCACTTGCCTTCTGCATAAAATTCTGCCCAACAGTGATATCCATTCACACCTCCATTGTCTCTGCCTGATGGGACCGCGGCACCAATTGCGAATCTCGCAGGAATACCTACTGAGCGAGAAAGCGCAATAAAATATGAGTGATAATCGGTGCAGTTTCCACGCGCTGAATCGCAGGCAAACACAGCATCCCCCTTCCCGTACTCGTTGCCAAACTTCGCATACCGCATTGTGTCAATAGTGTGGTCGTAGAGTGCTCTTGCTTTAACCAAAACACCGCCGTTTTTATCAATCAATACTTCGGTTGCAATGTCTTTGAACTTGTCGGTATTTGGCACAAGCCGCTCTTCGGCAAGATACGCTTTTGGTGTTGTTGTCGCGTCTGAATACATCGATTTTTCTTGGCGATGCACATCGAATTTTAAGAGAATTGGCAACCCACTATCTTCTGGTGTCAACGCAACATAGAGCACTTGATTCCCAAACCGGTTGTCTTTAATGATTTGATGTGTTCCTGGAACTTCTATTTTTTTAATATCTATTGTTTGAAAAATGTCGCTGCTTGGGATTGGAATCCACATGCGCGCGTCCTCTTTCATTTGAGGAAGTGTTGCTTGGTAGACGAATGAAAATTTGTCTTCGCCTTCAACAACGCCAAGCAATTCCCTTGATGCATCGGTTGCTTCAACATGGATCCAAGAACCATTATCTTGTTGTTCCCATAAATAGAATGGCCGGCCATTGAGTTTATGCACAGTCGTTTCAGTCACCGTCATCGAACCAGGATCACCGGCAAGAAAGAAATCTACGTCGTACACATTTCCATCTTCGCTTGCAAGATCAACGCAAGCGAAATGTCGACGCGGACCAAGGTTTGCAAGGTATTCCATGTGCACACGTACAAGTTTCAGTTTCATCTCTTTATTTTCAAATGTGATGGGAAAGAAACCACCGTTACTTTCTGACAACTCGCGTATGTGGCGTTCAATTCCAGCCTTGATGTCATTTGTCACAACGTTTGGAATTGTTTCAAGCGTTGCACAAGATGGCGTGTCTTGCGTTGCGAAAGAAACTGCATGAAAGCTTACAAAAAAGAGTACTGCGAACAAATATTTCATCATTATTTTCCTGTAATAATCCACCAACCAATCCACATAATAGCAGTATCAGCTGCAACATGGCATATCCATGCGGGCCAGATGGAATTGTATTTGTTATAGAGCCAAGCCCAGATCATGGCTCCTGAGAATAATCCTACTAAGCCTAGAAACACTAACCACAAAGATCCTATGTTATGCATGATGACAATGTGATGAAGCGTGAAAAAGAAAGCACTCAAAATTATTGCTGGCCAAACTCCAAAGAGAGTTTTAAACTTCGAAAAAACAAACCACCGCCACACATATTCTTCAACTAAGGAATTTCCCAGAGACATTGCCGAAGCAAAGATAAAAAACTTAGCAGGAGTTGTTATGCCCAATTCATCAATAGTTGTTTTTGCATCATGGTTAACAAGCGAATCTTTCGCGAGCCAATAAATTCCAAGTAGGATTATTACAACTGGAATTGACCAAAGAAAACCTGCGATGATTCCCCTCTTGTTCGTAGGCGACCAACTTACTTTCCCTTTATCAACAAAGAGAAGCCAGGCGACAGGCAACAGAATCAACCATACTTTCGCCATCGCCCAGATGACTTTGCCAATGAGAATTTCATGCGTATAAATGTTTCGGATTGGCGGCAAATAGAACGAACACGACACACCAATCAGTGGCGCTGGAAGAATCAATACAAGGGCTAAACAGGCTTTTTGAGTCTGATTCAATTTGGCGAGTGCTTGCAGCATTCGCAGCACTATACACTTATGGACACTCAATCGCGAATTCGAATAAACACTTCGCCCCAGGATACACATCGTCCTTGTTGCAAGGCTGATCACCCGACCACGTGTCAATTACAAAAAGCAAGTCATTAACATTCACCAAACCATCATACGTGCCATCGCTTCCTGTTAAATCGAAAAATGAAAGGATTTCGTCATTTCCGTTCCAATCTGAAATGACGCCAAGCAAATCTGTAATGTTCACTTTTCCATCGATGTTGCCATCCGCCTGACATGAATCCGCTGATTCCCACTGAGATTTTAACTCGCAAGCGAGTGTCATAAATGCCTCGTATTCAATATCAGAAAGTGTTGCTTCTAATTCATTTGGATCTTCAGGCAATTCAATTCGGTGGACACCACTTGGGTTGTCTATCGCTGCAAAGTGAGGAGCAATGTAATTTGGCAATCGGTAAAACTCAATACTGTCTAGGCATGTATACGTTTCAAGTTCTTCAACACAAATCGCAGGCTGTTTTGTAATCAATTTCCACATTCTAAAACCGGGCGAATCGTCGGGCATTGATATTGCGTATTGCCGAGTCGGCCCTGGTTGGACCTTCGGATTTTGCTCCATGTAATCACAGCAAGTTACTGGGTAAGTTGCATCATTTGGGTCTGCTCCAAACCATTCACCACCGTTTGATTCGCAAATACTAGCACCTGCAAAGTGAACGTCATCACACACACCCGAATCACCTAAATAGATCACACACGCCAGTGGTAAATCAAAAGGATTAAACACACCTGTTCCGCTTTGAGCATAATTGAAGTCACGTTGCGAAGGCAGGTTAGGGTGTGATAGATACGGAGTAATTGAGACTGCATCGATCGCATGTGATTCTGGCATGATTTGATCAAGCGAAACGCCCGCAACATCTGCAAACATTGTGAACACATCAACTACGTTTACTGGATGATCAACTTCACCTTTAGAAACACCAACGCCTGCAACTGCAAGTGGCACCCAAACACCCGTCTGATAAACCGTAGCCTTTGACAGAAGAGGATTAAATGGAAGGCGAGCGGATGTATAAAATGTCCCGTTATCTCCAACCCAGACTATCATTGTATTTGCTGCATCAAGGTCAGCAAGTTGAAAATTACCCGCCGCGTCATATTCACCTAAGCCTCTTTGATGAAGTAACCGACCAATTTCTTTATCCGCTTCTTCAATCATGTAAGGGAATACAATTTTGATTCCTTCAAAACTTCCACAATCAAGGATTGAAGTATCTACACCATCGGCTTCCATTCTCGCGACAAGTTCTGGGGAGTTTGGCATAATAGGATCATGCGCGGTGTTGTACTGCTACGCTAGCATCCAAGGCTCACCAGATGGTGCTTCCACAGGATCAACACGCTCAAGCCAATCGATCGCGCTATCCGTTGTTGTATACATCATGCTCCCATGATAAAAATCAATGAGACCATGTTCACCTGTTTTTGCATCTGCCCATTGACGTCCCCAAACCCAATATCCATTACGGGCAGTATTCCCGTCTTTATCTTCAGTAAAGATGACTGTTTCGCAGCCACCGCTACAATCTGGCTGAAACACAGGGAAATAATTTCCATCACTGCCTTGTTCTAGCATGACAAGTGGTACGCCACCCATTTCCAAACATGACATTCCCCAGATATTTTCCACGCATGTTGCAGAATCGATACAACATGGACCACGGTTTGTTTCTTCGTTCGCACCAAGGGGTGTTCCGCACGGCAGCCAGCCATGAATGTAATCTTCCTCGGGTGGATCAAAGTCCTGCAGTTGTTGCCCAGCAGTTGTATCGATTCCAGGAACAAATCCAAGCCAGTTTCCCTCGTACCAATCCCAGCCCATTTCAGTTGGCTGCTGTTCCTCAAACGGTGTTTCACCTGAATGCCTCTTACCAGTAAAACCACAGTTATATCCAGCCTTCTTAAGAATCGCTGGCGTCATAATTTCAGCAATGTTCGCCATTGAAGGTGGCAAATGTGCAGTCGTAATTGCAGCTTCTACACCGGTTCGAAGTGGCAATCTCCCGGTAAACATCCCAGTACGACTTGGAGAACATTCGGGCATTGCCCAACAATTTGTGAATTTAACTCCCGTATTTGTGATTGCATCAAGTACTGGCGTAACAGGTGCGCGTTGTACAAGATCTTCTGTCCAACCAAAACTTGCCCATTGGTCGATTCCTGTGTCATCAAGAACAATAAACAGAATGTTAGGCGAAGTTTTGGCACCATTCTTAGGCGGTTTAGTTGCTGCAAAAAGGAGGCGGTTTAGTTGCTGCAAAAAGGGAGAAGCAGAGTAGGCCTAGGGTGAATAGACAAAGGGTGATTATTTGTTTGTATAATATGATTCAATTCTCCTCGACCATTGTATCGTAATTTTGGGTGCAACACAAAAATAATAAAAAAAAGCATCATTTGAGCTCCGAGTCAATTTGCATTGAAGTATTTGGCTTCAGGATGGTGCACGATGATCGCTGAAGTTGATTGCTCGGGGTCAATTTGCCAATTTTCAGTCAATTCACACCCAATGCGTTCAGGTTTCAACAACCGAAACAACTTTTCTTGATGGCTCATATCAGGACAAGCTGGATAGCCAAAAGAGTAGCGACTTCCTCGGTATTTTTGAGAGAACAATTCTTTGATGTGTGGACTATCACCACCGCTAATTCCAAGTTCATCCCGCATTCGCTTGTGCAACAATTCAGCAAGCGCCTCAGCACATTCAACGCCCATACCATGTACAAATAAATACTCTTGATAGACATCATCCGCAAAAAGTTTTTCTGCAACTCTACTTACTTCTGATCCCATCGTGACGCACGACAAACCTAGAACATCTCTTTGACCTGAGTCAATTGATTTAAAGAAATCGCAAATACATAATTTTCTTCTCTTTGTCTGCCTTGGAAACTCAAACCGTTCTAGTTCCTGCGTGTGACCTTCTGGATCAAATACGACGAGTTCGTTCCCATCACTTGCAACGGGATACCAACCATAGACAACTTTGGGTTGCAACACACCATCGTCTCGAAGTGTGGTTTTTAATCGTTCAAAAATTGGACGTACTTCTTCATCAAGGTAGTGTTCGTAATCACCTTTGGAACGCTGACCTTTTTTGAATCCCCATTGACCCCGTAGAAGTGCGACTCTATTGATGTATGGATATACATCATCGAGAGAAATCGTATCAACAACTCTACTCCCCCAAAAAGGTGGCGATGGGACAGCAACGTCTTGAGACACATCGCTCCTTTCGTCAAGAATAGTATCTACTGCAGTACCTTCTACTTCCTTTGATTCCATTGCTTGGACCCTAGCTTCAACTGAGGCTCTCTTTGCCAAACGAAGATCTATCTCAGCAGCAAGTGCACCCTTGTTTCCATCTGCCAATACATTGCAAATTCTAAGCCCATCAAATGCGTCCTTGCCATAATAAAGTTGTCCGTTGTAAACAGATCGCAAATGCGATTCTGCATAGTGCCTTGAAAGTGGTGCGCCGCCTAGCAAAATCGGAACATCTATGTTCATCTCATTGAGTATCCGTAAGTTTTCTTCCATCACCATCACACTCTTAACAAGCAAGCCTGACATCCCAATCGCATCACTCCCCGTATCTCTCCATGCTTGAACGATGTCTTCAATTGTCTGTTTGATTCCAATATTATGAACTGACCAACCATTGTTAGTCAAAATTATATCGACAAGGTTTTTGCCAATGTCATGTACATCACCCTTCACGGTCGCAAGCACAATTCTCCCTCGAGCGTGCTTTTCTTCTTTTTTCATGTGTGGTTCAAGATATTTCACAGCCATTTTCATGACCTCTGCAGACTGCAATACAAATGGCAGTTGCATTTGCCCCGAACCAAACAGTTCACCCACTGTTTTCATTCCAGCAAGGAGATAATCATTGATAATCTCAATAGGTTTATATTGTTGCATTGCTTCATCGAGATGCTCGACAAGTTGTTCCTTTTCCCCGTCAACAATATGAGTCTGCAACCACTCTTCAATCGACAAATGACGAACAACTTCTATTTCTGTTTCTTCATCGAGATCATCAAAAAGACTAATAAAAAACTGTAATGGGTCGAATGTTTCATCATCTATCTGAACTGGAAGACCTGTCCCCCCATGAGACAGTGCTCTTCTATCATAAATTAAATCTAATGCTGCCTGTTTTCTCTCAGGATGAATTCGATTCATTGGCTGAATCTTGGAAAAATGCATAATAGAAGAAGTAAGACCCGCATCCATCAATTCCCAAAGCAGCACTGAGTTTAACACTTGCCTTGGAGCAGGTTTTAATCCAAAAGAACAGTTCGACAAGCCACATGTTATTTGAACAGCGGGCCAAGCCTTTGAAATTATTCTCACACCTTCGATGAGTTCGAGTGAACTCCGACGATCAGCATCCATCCCAGTAGAAATTGGAAGTACCAATGGGTCAATAAAAATATCTTCTAGAGGAATACCGTGCATGTTTGTAGCTCGATCAATCGCTCGAGAAGTTATGTCGTATTTCCGAACGGCAGTACGTGCCATCGCTTCTTCTTCATCTTCATCAATGGTGCCAATAACAATTGCTGCGCCAAATGTTTTCGCCAATTGGCAAAATAAATCGAACTTTTCATTTCCTTCTTCAAAGTTCGTCGAGTTAACAATGCATTTCCCGCCTGCATGCATTAAACCAGCTTTAATTGTTGCCAACTGCGTTGAATCAAGCATGATTGGTACATCCACTTGACGAACAACTTGCTGCACAATTGTTGACATATCTTTCGCGTTATCTCGGCCTGTTGCATCAACGTTAATATCTAAACAACTTGCACCTTGAAGAACCTGCTGCTTTGCAAGAGAAATCATTTCATCAAGATTTTCTTCGCATAATAGCCGGTTGAACTTCCGAGAACCGGACGCGTTCATACGCTCGCCAACAATAAAAAATGATTGCTCTTGGCGATAATTTGTCGGAGAATATAAACTTGAACAACCTGCTTCCCACCCTGAAAAATCGCGGCGTTTTCGTTGCACTGTCCTTGAAGTATTTGCTAACAAAGTAATGTGTTCTGGCGTCGTACCGCAACATCCCCCGATGATATCCACGCCATAATTCTCTATAAAATTGCCCACCGTTTCTGCAAGCGAATGTGGCTGCAGAGGAAACTCTGTTCGACCTTCAACAAGAATAGGCAACCCTGCGTTTGGAACACACGATATTTTCTGCGGCCAATTGTTCGAAAGATGTTCGATGTGTTTCGTCATCTCCTTGGGACCCGTTGCACAATTCAAACCAAGCGAATAAATCGGGTACGAACGCAAGACGTTCACAACTGCTGCAATATCACTTCCAACAAGCATTGTCCCGGAAGTTTCAATTGTGACGCTCACCATGATCGGAACATCTTGAGGAGAACACCCTTTTTCATCAAGTGCTTTCAGACACGCGTTGATTGCACACTTAACTTGTAACAAATCCTGGGCGGTTTCGATCATAAAAGCGTCTACCCCCCCCTCAAGAAGACCTCTCGCTGCTTCAGTGTAACTCGCACACATCGTTTCCCATGAAACTTGGTTGAGTGTGATTAATTTTGTTCCAGGACCCATCGATCCCAACACAAAACGAGGGGAATCATACGTTGTATGGGCATCACATACTTCACGAGCAATTTCTGCTGCTTCTTTGCACAAAGATCTAGCCCATGTTGTGACTTCTTCATTAAACTCTGACAAAACTAGTGGGTTTGCACCAAATGTATTCGTTTCTACAGCATCTGATCCCGCAACAAGAAATGATTCATGAATTGAAGAGATTAGATCTGGTCTTGATCGAACAAGCATGTCCACACAATTTTCAAACCCCAAATAATCTTGATCGATAGAGAGTTGTTCCTGCTGAATCAACGAACCCATCGCGCCGTCAAGAACAAGTGGTCTTTGATCAACAATTTTAGAAAGTAATGACGCCATAATCCTGTAAGTGTACCCCCACCAAATGTTCCTCAGGGTAGAATAATTAATATATGATCCGAATTATCGCAACCATCCTTATTGGGCTTCTAGTTGAACCAACTGTTCAACCTACAAATCCTACCCCGGAAGATCTTCTCGAAGGGGCAATCAAGGCAATTGGCGGAGAACATGCAATCAAGTCCCTTGAATCTTTCAAACTCCACGGCATGATCCGACTACCAGATGGTCGCCCAGTCATCGAAGTTGATCTTGCAACGTTCATCGGAGGAAAAGTTCTCGCTGTACAAACTTTTGTGGGCATCGGACAAACGAGATTCGGAAGCGACGGGACAACTTCCTGGGAAGAAAACCCGAGTTCCACAAATACACAGGTCTATACCCTCATTGATGACAAAACACTTTCACAAAAAGTGAAACAATTAAATTGGATCGAATGGCTCACAAAACTTCCGCTTCAAATTGATCTTATGGAAGTGCAAGGCGAAACGAAATTTGACGGTGAGGCTTGTTGGATTTTACATATTGAGGGAGAAGGCGAACTAGACAGCGGTGAACAAGCGTTCTTTTCGAAATCAACCAAGAGACTTATCGGCAGGCAAACGATTGAGCATACCAACGAAGGTGATGCCATTGTTAATGTGTACTTTCGTGACTGGCGACCTGTTGGCGATTTGCAACTTTTCCACTCTGTAGTGTTTGATCGCGGTGAAGTAGAAGTTGCCATGGTATTTGACACCATTGAGGTAAACACTGTTGACAAGCGAATATTTGAATTGCCAGACCAAGTCGTTCGATTGAGGGATAACAAGTGACAGGAGCGGTAGAAATTCGCGGCGTTTCTAAATCATTTGGAGAAACCAAAGCGGTCATCGACCTTGATCTTGATGTCCCAACCGGTTCCCTTTGTGGTTTTCTTGGACCAAATGGTGCGGGTAAAAGTACAACCATCCGCATGTTGATGTCCATCATTCATGCGGACGAGGGTTCAGTGCAAGTCCTTGGCACCTCCGCTCTCAAGGCAAAGGACAGAATTGGCTATCTCCCTGAAGAACGGGGTGTCTACAGAAAGATGAAAGTCGGGGGTTTCGTTGAGTACATTGGCAAACTCAAAGGTGTTCGGGGTTCAGTGTTACGAAAACGAATCAACGAGTGGCTTGAACGAGTTGAGTTACCAGAAATACGCAACCGCAGATGTGAAGAATTATCAAAAGGAATGCAGCAAAAAGTACAGTTTTTAGCGGCAATTATTCATGAGCCCGAATTGATCATCCTTGATGAACCTTTCTCTGGTCTAGACCCCGTCAACGCACGAGTCATCGGGAGAATCATTGACGAATTGCATCAGCAAGGTCGAACGATCTTGTTCTCTACGCACGTGTTACCTCAGGCAGAAAAAATATGCGACCGGATTGTGATGATTGATCAAGGCATGAAAGTACTTGACGGAACCGTGTGTTCAATCCAAGAACAATTCGATCCACGCGTTATTCGAGTTGAACCTGTTGATTCGAACTGTAATCTTTCACGTATTTCTGGAACAACTCTTATAGAAAACACAAATAAAGACACACACCTTCTTATGCGTCTTAATGACAATATCGATGCAACTGAAGTGCTGAAACAAATCGTTCAAACAACACCTGTCCGTGGAATAGAAATAGTTAAGCCAACGCTTGACGAAGTTTTTATTGAACAAGTTGCAAGGAGTCGCGGGCAAGAAGCTGCACTCCAAGTTCGCGAGGAGATGTTCCATGCCTAAGACACTCGTTGTTGCTTGGAGAGAATTCAGACACACTGCAATGACAAAGGCGTTCTTGATTGGCGCAATCATCATGCCATTACTCATGATGGGTCTCTTTATTGTTGTCATGCCACTCATGATGGAAGCGAATACAACACCAATGACTGGTACCGTTGCAATCATTGCACCGCTCGATGTCCTTGAAGAGTTTCAAACTCGAATCAGCAGCAATGAAAATCCAAATGCTGAAATAATCGACCAACTTCCTGACATTGTTGCGCAAGACCCAATTGCGTCTGCAATGTTAAACCAAACTCGGAAGAACGAAACAAACATTGTATTAAAGTCTGCAAAGCTTTCTGAAATTGAAACGCTCAAAGAAGATGTTCGCATTGGTGATATGGCCGCACTCATTGTCGTCCCAGAGGTATTGCTAAGTGACCAAGCAAGCAGATCTGACGAGCGACTTGAACTATTCATCCCAAGTAGTTTTTCACCAAATCACACCGATCTACTTTCTTCTGCTATTGCAAAATCGGTCGTTGATGTACGCTTACACCGACTTGGACATGATCCATCAGAAATGCATGCGATGGTTAAAAGACCACGAATTACCGCAACAAGACTTGCAAATAATGGTGGTGAAAAAGCTGACAATGAAGTGGCGAGACGGATCATTCCTATGGCTTTTATGATGTTGTTGTGGATTGCTACTTTTACTAGCGGCAACTATCTATTGACTACCACGATCGAAGAAAAGGGAAACAAGGTGATGGAAGTCTTGCTCAGTGCAGTAAGCCCACTGCAACTTCTCGGTGGAAAAATTCTTGGTCAAGCGGGTGTCAGCCTCATCATGCTGTTGATGTATGGGGGAGCTGCAATGGCGGGGCTCGTTACATTTGCACTTCTTGATTTGATTCCGGTTTCATATTTGTTATATCTCATCGCGTATTTCACGATGGCATATTTTATGATTGCTTCAATTATGGCTGCTGTTGGCAGTGCAGTAACTGAACTACGAGATGCACAGTCGCTGATTGGACCAATCATGATTATTTTGATTATTCCACTCGCTCTGTGGCCTATTCTCTCTGAACACCCAAATGCTCTTGTCGCAACAATTTCAAGTTTTACGCCACCACTCATCCCATTTGTGATGATCCTTCGAATCACAGCTTCAACCGAAACCATCGCTGCTTGGCAAATCATTTTGAGTATGGTGATCGGTTTTGCAGCAGTCCTAGGCATGATTTGGGGCTGTGCTAGAGTTTTCCGTATCGGGGTATTGATGCAAGGAAAACCTCCGAGTTTCTTGCAACTTATTCGTTGGATCCGACAAGGGTAGAAAACAACCCGCGGGGTTGTTTATGTTGGCGTATGATGCACGTATGGCAAATAAAACGTTTACATCACCAAAGGAAGCACTCGAAGGATTGCTTCAAAATGACATGATGGTCGCAGTTGGTGGCTTTGGACTATGTGGAATCCCGGAACAACTTATTATTGCTCTTCGGGACAGTGGTGTCACGGGGCTTACATGTGTCTCTAATAATGCTGGTGTTGACGATTGGGGCTTAGGCCTTCTCCTACAAACAAGACAAATCAAACGAATGCTCAGTTCCTATGTTGGAGAAAACGCTGAGTTTGAACGGCAATTTATGGCAAAAGAACTCGATATTGAATTTTGTCCACAAGGCACTCTCGCCGAACGACTTCGTGCAGGCGGTGCAGGCATTCCCGGTTTTTACACAAAAACAGGTGTTGGAACAATTGTCGCAGATGGCAAGGAAACTCGAGATTTTGATGGCGACTCGTATGTTCTAGAAAGAGGAATTGTCACCGATCTATCACTTGTAAAAGCATGGAAGGCAGATGAATCAGGCAACCTCGTATTTAGAAAGACTGCCCGTAATTTCAACCCAATGATCGCAACATGTGGCAAAGTCACGGTCGCTGAAGTAGAAGAACTCGTGCCACTAGGCGATCTTGACCCCGAGTCGATTGATACTCCAGGCATTTTTGTCGATCGAATAGTCGTCACAACCTCAGAAAAGCGGATCGAACAAAGAACAATTGCAGAGTAGACCATATATAAATAAGTAGTCCGATAGTAGAATTATGCATCAATACGTGAAATCAAGCCATATTCTTACCCCTCGTGCGTTCAACCCGCTGCTACATTTAGTCGAATTGAGGATTCAACAAACTCATTATGGAGAAGTATTAGGATTATGAACCCAAAAAACACCCTTCGTGCCTTCGCAATTGCAAGTATCTCAATCGCGGCACCCGCCTCGCTCACCCAAAGTGCCCATAGCCAAATGGAATTTATGGCTGAAGCAATGCACCCGGAGTTCTTCACAAGAGACCTCGTTGTATTTTCAGAAGGCTTAAATCTTGATGACACACAAGAAGTCATTGTCGAAGCAATGTTCGACTCCTATACAGACGACTTTGAAATGGGATGGGCTGCCACAACTGAAAGATTAAACACGGTTGCCGATGAACTGAAAGAAAAAAAACCCGACAATGAACAAGACACGCTTAAACCAGTACTTGAAACACTCGGTGCATGGCTAGAAGAAAAACGAGCACTCGATCAGGGCTTACTCGAAAACGTGAAAACAATTCTCGTTGCTGAACAACTCGAACTCTGGCCATCCTTTTCGCAAAAGCTCTACCGAGAAAAACACATCAACAGAGGTCGCATCAGTGGCGAATCGACTGACTTGTTTCAAATCGCTCGTGACACGAAACTTTCAGGTACCGCGGATTCTCTTATTGCCCCACTACTTGAAGAGTACGCAGTTGCACTCGATATCGCTATGCGGAAACGGGATGCTATTCTTCGTGGTAATCCAAAAAAGTTGTTTGACAATATTCTCAATGGAGATAATTCTCAATCACCAGAACATGTCGAGGCATTAGTGAAATCACGGATTAATGTCCGAGACATCAACGATCGCTACATTGAAGTGATCAGCAGCTCACTCAGTGCTCAAGATGGTGAGGATTTTCGATCAAGAGCATTGAATCGAGGGTATCCAAGAATTTACCGAAGAACACCTGCACAACGAATTCTTCGCCAAGCATCGGAAAACGAAGAATACGAGCCAGAAATTCACGCATTAATTATCCAACTTGAAACAGCGTATCTCGGTGAACTACTCGTCCTTAATTTCGATTTACTTACACTTACACGAAAACATGACCCCGAAGTACAACGCAATCGCTCACTTGCGGGTCAAGTAAGAAAGACAGGTGGCACGCCAGCAAGGCTGGATGATCCAACCCGTGCTCTCTATAAAGATCGAGAAGCCGTTGGCAAAAGATATATTGAAATGCTCAGAGATATTCTCGCTCCAGATGCCTTTTTAGAATTAGAGGGTGCTCGAAGATGGGTCCCAAGAAGTGAGAAATCATACGACAATCTTACGAAACCTGGAACTGCGCCAAGCGGTCCTGCTGGCGAACTCCGCCTTCAAAATTCACCTAGCAAACCAGGCAAAAAACCAAAAGGCAAAGGTGATCGCCCAACTGTAAAACCTGATAACTCAGGGTTTGGAAACAGTAAAGGCGATAGAGGATCTGGACTCTCTGGCGGTTCTTAATCCACAATGGACAACGGAATCTCTACATCACCTGAACTCCCCGACCCAGCGAACATCGTATCTGATGCTATCCAAGGATCAGAGAAACGCTGCATCGAACTGGGGTTGTTGTGGGTCAATGAATACCCTGAAATCGATGAAGAAATACCCGCCCTCATCAATGCAGAACTTGCTGTTCGGCTTCGAACGATTCCTATTGCTTTAGATGCAGGGCAACTCATCGTTGTCATGCTTCAACCAGACGACATCGAAGCGTCTGATGAAGTGGCAACGATCACGGGGCACCCAGTCACCCGAGCGGGTGTCACAGACGAAATTTTTTCCGAACTTATGAGAAAATATTTCGGCACGACCGCGGCGAGAATGGCAGAAAGCCTCGGCGGTCAAACGACTGATCACGGAGATGATGCCACGCACAACCTTGACACAATTGAGGCTGATGATATTCACAGAATGGCAGAAGAACCAACGCTCATTAACTTGGTGAACCTAATTCTTCTTGAAGCAATTCAATCCCGAGCGAGTGACGTGCATATTGAACCTTTTGAGACAGAACTCAAAGTCAAATACCGCATCGACGGAGTTTTGATTGAACAACCCCCTCCACCAAAACATTTGCAACCAGCGCTGACTGGTCGGATCAAAATCATGTCTTCGATGAACATCGCAGAACGATACGTTCCTCAAGATGGACATATCGCTCTTCGTTTTGAAGGACGAAAAGTTGACATTCGTGTTTCAACGGTTCCTACCCTCTACGGTGAATCAGTTGTCATGCGAATCTTAGACAAGAGCGCCCTCCCCCTTAATCTCGTTTCTCTAGGCATGGCTGAAGAAATGCAAAATGACATTGACACGTTAATTGCTAAGCCACACGGACTTGTGCTTGTCACTGGACCAACTGGTTCTGGCAAAACAACATCCCTTTACGCAGCACTTTCAAAGTTGTATGACCCTTCCAAGAAAATCATTACGATTGAAGATCCTGTCGAATACGAACTCTCAGGCATCAATCAAATTCCTGTGAACCCAAAGCGGGGGCTTACATTTGCTACTGGTCTTCGTTCGATTCTTCGCCAAGATCCTGACGTTATTTTCGTTGGTGAAATTCGTGATGCTGAAACTGCTGACATTGCAATTCGTTCTGCCCTCACTGGACACTTGATTTTCTCAACAATTCACACAAATGATGCAGTGAGTTCAATTGGACGACTCATTGACATGGGTGTTGAACCGTTCCTTGTAGCTTCGGTGCTTGAAGGCGTGCTTGCACAACGGCTCGGACGCAGAATTTGTAACAATTGCAAGGAAGAAGTTCCTATCACAGAAGATCTCACCCACCGTTTGTCAATAGAAGAACAAGAATTACTAGGTGGAAAAATGTGGATTGGTCGTGGATGCGACAAGTGCAACGACACAGGCTCCCATGGAAGAATTGGGTATTTTGAATTGGTCACCCTCACTGGAAAATTCCGCGCAGCAGTGTCAGAGAATCTTCCTGCTGGGCAACTATCCGCCCTGCTGCCAGATTCACATACTGATATGCGCCGTGATGGGATGATCAAAGTTTCGCAAGGGCTCACGACTATCTCTGAAGTATTGCGTGCAACACAAGATGCTGATGAAATGTAGGCGAACCCGATGCATGATTTTCATTTTGACAGTTTGACAAGTAGTGGCGAAGTTCGATCAGGCATTCTCAGCGGCGTTGATCGTGCTGACATCATTCGACAACTCACCCAACGTGGAGAAACTGCAACAAAAATTGAACAAGTTCATGGGCGACAAAAAATTGCTGGTTCTCAAAAGAAACGATCTCGGCGAACGATGTCGCACAATGAGACCGCAACGCTTATTCGAGAACTTGCTACAGCACTCGAAGCCGGTCTTCCACTGATGCAATCGTTAAAAACAATTCGCCAGCAAGCAACACCTGCTTCTGGCGAAGTACTTGACCATCTTATTCAAGGCGTTGAAGCTGGTGACCCACTCTACAAAGCGGCAAAGGAATGGGGCAAACCATTCGATGATCTCATTATTGGCATGTTGCACGCCGCAGATGCTTCTGGCAACATGAGTGACATTCTCCACCAACTTGCTGATCTTATGGATCGTTCACTTGAACTCCGCCGTGAACTTGTTGGCGCAATTATGTACCCCGCCATCATCGCCGGGCTTATTGGAATGAGCGGCATTGTCCTTGTCACTGTTCTCATCCCTCGGCTGATTGGACCACTTGCTGGAGAAATGGAATTGCCTTGGCCAACAAAAGTTGTCATGGGATTTGCTGACTTTATTAAAATTTGGTGGCCGTGGATACTTGGAACTATCTTTGCGGCGATCGTCGGTTGGAAATCATGGACCAGTTCTGCAGAAAACCGACTAAAACTAGATCGATTCAAACTTAGCGTCCCCCTTCTTGGTCCCCTTCTTCGCGATGTTGCAGTTACTCGCTTTACGCGTACACTAGGAACACTTACATCTGCTGGGCTGCCTATTCTCGACGGCCTTAGCATCACCAAAGACACGCTTGGAAACGCCGCTCTTGCAAATGCAATCGAAAGTGTGCAAGAGGAAGTGCGAGCAGGCCGACCAATCGCAAAACCGCTCGAACGATCTGGTTTGTTTCCACCTTTGCTCGTCCAAGTTGTCAACCTTGGCGAACGATCTGGTAAATTAGAAGAAATGCTCTTGCATTCCGCCACCTCATTTGATCGTCAAGTCAACGCTTCCTTAAAATTGTTCACAAAAGCGCTGCCTCCTATTTTACTTATTGTTATGGCAGGATTGGCGAGTTTCGTCCTTGCTGCTATTCTCCTTCCATTACTTGAAATGCAATCACTCGTTCGGTAACACCGTTACACAAAATACCTATGAAAAACAAATCAAAACAACGACCTCGCACTCGCGGCTTTACACTTCTAGAAATTATTGTTGTTGTCACGATCATCGCTGTGCTTGCAACACTCATTGCACCAAAATTACTGAGCCGAGTTGGGCAAGCAAAACAAACTGCTGCGGGGACAAAGGCAAAAGCTATTGCTGAAAAAATAAAACTCTATCTTCTCGATGAAGGCCTCACTGTTATTGATGATAATTTTGATTTAGAAATTCTTTTGCTTTCTCCTGATGATGGAGGCGGTGCACATGGACCATATCTTGAGAAAGCCGCTGATATCGTTGATCCTTGGGGTGTTCCCTACGAAATCATTGTTCCTGGCGATGTTAATGCAAGTTTTGATGTCATCAGTTGGGGTGAGGACAAACAACCTGGCGGCGAAGGCGCTGCATCCGACATCACACAATAAGAAATGAACCTACTGCGAGTACATGCTACACAACAATCACAACACGATCATCGAGGCTTCACCCTTCTTGAAATGATCGTCGTCGTGATAGTCCTTGGCATACTCGCATCGATGGCAATTCCAAGGCTAAGTGGCACGCGGCTCAGGGAGTACGAACTGAAAGTAGAACAAAGTGCAGACCTTATGGTGATGTTTGCGCACCGACTCTCAACTTCGACAAAAGCAACTGGACTTCAATACGACGCACCAAATCGAAAACTGTTTTTACTCACACTTCAAACAGATGAAGTTGCGAACGAAACTTATTGGGTGGATGATCCCCTTTCTCCACCCGTTACTTTTCCAGAATGGATGGCAGAAGACGCTGTCGCTCTTTTTACTGATGGTGATTTTGCAGACACGTCACAATGGCCACTCACAGCAATGCCTGGAGAAAACAGGCCAATCGTTGAAATCTCAATTGAATGGGAAGATCATACTTCTCTCATCATGCTCGCATCGCACGCAATGGCACCTTCCATCTGGATTGATGGTAAAGGTACAGAACCACTCACACCAATTGACCTTGATGCTGCAGGTCAATCGAGAGAGGAGTGGTAATGCAACAAACACGTGGCTTTGCACTCATGGATGTTATCGTCGGCGCAGCGATCTTAGGGATCGGCCTCGCAGTCGTAATCTCAATGAGTAGTCAGTCGCTCGCGAGACAGGTCGAAGCAGAAAAACAGATAACTGCAAGTTGGCTCGCAGATGAGTTACTCACGATGATTCTTGTCGAAGGTCCTGACATCTATGAAAAAGTACATCCTTCTAGAGGTACATGTGAACCTCCATTTGATGATTTTACGTATGAGATTGAACTTGAAGATGATGGAGAACTCTTGCCCGTCCATGCGATTGCAACAATTTCATGGGAAGCTGTAGGAGGCAAACATTCTTCTGCCATCGAAACATATATTGCCAGAAGGTTTGGCGATCCCGTCCCTCGTGTACCTGCAGAACCTGTCGATCGTGAAGCACGGTATTGGGAAGAAATCGAAGCGAGGGAGGCAAAGTAGTGCATCGCCGCGGATTTACACTTCTTGAGCTCTTGGTTGCAGGCGTGATGGCATCCGTACTTCTCAGTGGTGTCACAATGAGCCTATCACAACTTGGGTTGTCAAAATCCATCAGCCGGCAACGGCTCGATGCATATTCACGGTGCGACACTGCGCTCCGCACAGTTCGACGAGATATTATTTCGGTTCTTAGAAGGGATGATCTTTTCGATACACGGCTCAGAATTGTTGACGACTCTTCAAGATATGATGGCAGAGAGGTTGATCGTGATGAACTTCTTGTATTCAACAATTCTCTGAGAGCAAATAAAGAGATTGACTTTAATGGCGAAGGTGTTGAATATGAAACGCAATTCAGAATTGACGATAAGGAGTTTGGCCCTGTCATGTGGAAACGTCGCGATCCAATCCTTGACGACAACCCTGTTGGCGGTGGTATCGCAACACCACTTGCAAAAGGCATTGTTTCATTGCAACTTGAAGCGTATGACGGGGAATCTTGGGTTCCGCGATGGGACTCAGATGAACTTGGAATCCCGCACGCCATTCGTATTACGATTGCAGCAGTAGGCAGTGTCGAAGGCGATGACAAGAACCCACCCTTTGTTGAGCTTCGCACAATTGTTCCACTTGATCGAATCATGCCACCAGCCGATCTCTTTGAAGAAGTAGAAGAAGTAGAAGAAGAGAAAGCCAGCGGTGATGGCGAACTCAGTGTAGACGACGAAGGTGGCAGTGGTGCTGCTGCGAGTGGATCTGGTAGTACTTCTGCCGGTGATGCACGCGGTGGAGATTCTGGCGGCAGTTCCAAGGGCGATACGTTTATCTTTACTGATCCTGATGGTAACCAACATGAGATTCCATTGCCATGATGAGAAACGCACAGCGAGGTTCAGTTATTGTCATTGCCCTTTGGGCACTTGGAATTGCTGCGCTCATCACTTCATCAATCCAAATTTTTTCGTTTCGCCAAGCACTCCTCGGAATAGAAGTACACGATCGAATCCAAGCGAGGTGGGCAGCGAGGGCAGGCATCGAATCGTCAATTGCTGCAATGAGCGAACATACAATCATACCTGTGCAACAAAATGCTTTTGCATTAATACAAGATCTTGAATATGTTTCATCCGGAACAACTGGCGTTGCAGTTTGGGATATACGGCACCACGTCGATGGTCAAGATTGGCGGGGTCCGATGGATGAACACAGCAAATTTAACATGAACGCAGAAAACAGTGCTCTGTTTGTCCAAATCCTCGACGATACACTCGCCTATGGAGTCATGGAATCCATCATGGACTGGACAGACGAAGATGGCGAAGCAAGAATCCTTGGCGTTGAACGGGACTATTACTTAAGTCTTCAAACACCCTATGAACCACGGAACGGTCCACTTCGATCTATCGCTGAAATGGAATTAATCGCAGGTGTGATGCCTCATGATATTCGTGGAGAGGATTGGAATTTGAATTACAGACTCGATTCAAATGAAGATGATGGTGGACAATCCTTACCATGGGATGAACCCAATGGCATTCTCGAAGGTGGCTGGGCAACCCTTTTCACAGCAATTTCGAAAGATGGCGGACCCACAGAAAGTGGAGAGCCAAGAATCAATCTCAATACCATTGATCTCGAAACATTACAATTGAGGCTTGGGCTAGAAGAACCCCAGGCAACAGCGCTCGTCACGTTTGCACGCGAAAATGGCGCTTCACTTGGCAAGTTGCTTACCAACAATCTCTCTACCCTTGCAGAAGGGATAGAAGACGTTTCTGATCTGGATGACGATCAACTTCGTCTCATTTTTGCTGAAACGTGTCTCTTTGAACCACATGAAGCACCTGTCGGCAGAATGAATATCAATACGATTTCGCCCGAATTACTCTACTTGTTGTTTCCTGAGAATACAACCCTCGTCGAAGAACTCCTATTCTTACGCGTGAATAATGCTGGCGGCATCAGCAGCCCGCTTGATTACAGAGATATTGCTGGAATCTCACCAACAATGGTTGAATACCTATATGATATTTTTGATACCAAAAGCAACGTTTTCACAATCAGCAGCAAGGGAATTGCCCCCGCAAGTCAGGTAGAACAGGAAATTATTGTGGTTGTTGATCGTTCCACTTTACCAATCACGATTTTAGAGTACAGAGAGCAGTAATTAGTCCGATATGAACATAGAGAAAGTAATACCTCCACGTGACCAAAGAGCCTACTAATTCCCCAACTACACCCGACCTCATGATGATTGTCCATCTTGCTGGGCCGCTATTCAGGTGTCTTTTTGTAGATAAAAAAAATGCGTCAATTGTGGCTACAGTTGAGGCAGAAAATGAGGAAGCATTGGAATCTCTCATTGCTGATCGCATGCCAGAGCAGATCATCTCGGTTCTGCCTGGATCTACAACAATCTGCCGAACCTCTCTCTTGCCAGATACTGACGACGTGCAATTGCACGAAGCATTGCGGCTTCAAGCCGAAGCACGACTCTTGGGCGGCACACCGCCCCACCGACGAGCAGTCGCAGCTATGGAAGCAGCCTCGGGGGAATCAAACCGAGTTGGGCTCATTATTGCATGGCCAGAAGAAACAGTCATTGACGTTCCTGAGATTCTCCACGATGCTTCTTTCATTCCAGAAACTGGTGCGATTGCTGCATTGTTCAATGGCTGCCGCCCAGCCGAGCCAATTGTCATTGCAGATCAAACTGACGGTTCCGTTTCGCTCGCACTCACATGTCCACAAGGCATCGCGTTTCGGTCCACTCGAGAAAATAATGCCGCAACCGCGTCATTTCAACAGGGCACAATTCGAGCCGTCAAAGAAACTGCAATACTCAACAGCCATACAGCAATGTACACCGCCGAACTTGTTCGCTCACTTGAAGCAACCATCCAAGAAATTCCATCTGATGAAACGCTCGTCATTATTCCTGATGAAATCAAAATTTCTGCAGCAAGTCGCTTGCAAAACATCAGTGATGATCGATTGTGGTGGAGCACATGGGGTGTTGCAGTCGGCGCCGCTATTGCAGCAACTGGATCACTTGCAACACTAGCAACGATGAGATTTGAAGCCCCTGTCTTCAATCCCTCTAAGACCGAACGATTTGTTCATTCCATTTCGCAACCAAAAACTGCGTTGCGACTTGGCATTGCCGCTCTTCTTCTGCTTGCCGTTGGTCCTGCCATTTTTTCTGGCATTCGCCTCTCGCTTTTGGAATACTTAAATCAAACAATTGAAACACAATACAAAGCGGTAGTTTCTGCAAGAAAAAAACAAATTGTCTATGCAGAACTCACAAAATCTGCTTGGCCCATGTCAAAATTAATTGCAGATGTACTGAATTGCACACCTCCTGGAATTGAAGTCGAATCACTGCGTCTTGATGTTGGCGAGCCTGTGACAATCCGAGGTCGAGTTATTGATGCCGACGGTCACTCTGCAGCAGAACTCATTGCAATCATGGAAGAGACGCTTCTTTCCTACCGTGTGTTTCGAGACATCAAATTTTCATACGATTCTGCCGGAACGTACGGAGATCGTGAATTTGACATCTCCGCAGTTGTAACGAGCCCACTAAAACGTCCTCACTACGATAAAGATGATGACTTCGGACTTTGGACCCTTGCGATGCGTCAAGATAGAATACCACCTCTTGATGGAATCCCTGCACAAGACGAAGAGAGTGGTGGTGTTCTTGATGAACCCACGTCAATGCTCGGCAGTGCGAATGTCGATTCGACACCTTCACCAACAACGCCAGCGTACGTAGATGATGAATCGAAGGCTGATCGCCCTCGAAGACTACGAAATGAAGACGGCGGCAGTGATGCGAATTCTAGAAGTGGAAACCGCGCTGGAGGGAGTGTTGCCTCAAGATTGCCCGAGCCACTCAGTGCCGAACAGATCAACGTGATGACCCTCGGTGAAGCAAAAATTGCACTCAAAGATGTCTCTCAGGGACTTTCGAGAGTTGGCGCTGATTCAGATGCAAAAGAACGCCTCAGAAATGAAATGCGACTGCTTCTTGGTCGAATGAAAGAGGTAAACAAATAATGAGTCGACAACTCCAAGAACTTTTTGACCGCATTGCTGCATTTCCACGTGCAATACAATGGGCAATCTGGGCAGCAATTGGCACGATCGCATTTTTAATGTGGGACGCTACTATTGCTGAAGTTGCCGCAGATTGGTCCTCGAAAGCAGAAACTATTGAAATGCAAATTCGCGAAGTCAACAAACCTACAAGATTGACTTCATCGACAAAAAGCGCGATCACCGCATTTGGAGAAGTGCAACTCCCTAGAGAAAAGGCAGATGGCGCAAGTGGACTCACTACTGCAATTCACGAAATTCTTGGCTCAAGTCGTGTTAAAGATGATGATTTCAAACGAACAAAAACGACGCGAATGCGTTCAAGCGCATTACCGGGTATTGCACAATCTGGGCAACAAATCGAACAGGTCATCGGTGATCTTCATTTTGAAGCAAGACAATCGGACGTCCTCAATGTGATAGCAGATCTTGAAAGCAGCCCGTGGATTGATGCCATTTCGAGCGTTCGCCTCACCCGAATAGATGAACGATTGATTCGCGTCAACCTTTCCCTTGAGGCATGGGTTGTTTCGAAAAAACGTGGGAGGAATGCAAGATGATTGAATTCTCCAAATTTCGTGGACCAATAAGTTGGAGCATTCTTTCCATTGTGGTTATCGCTGCGTATGGTCTCATTTCAATTGCTACCTCTGTCTCACCATTTTTTGAGCGATCATCTGAAGCGATTGGTGACCCACAAACTAAAGCCCTCCTAGAGCAACACGACATGTTGATCACTATGGATATCGCTCGGTTTGAGGGGCGATCTGCATTCTTTAAACCTGTAAGGAAAGCACCCCCGCCGCCACCACCGCCACCTGCACCTAAAGTCGTAGAAAAAGATCCTGTAGTTCAAGGACCACCGCCTCCACCACCCGCTACAGCAACTTACATGGGACCGGAACTCATTGCTATCATTGGAGATGAGGCTTGGTTCAGAGGCAGTGGCAGCGGTGCAGACGCCGTCATGCGACTCAAGGCAGGGATTGAAAAAGACGGTCTCAAAGTGGTCTCCACCACGCTTCCCTCTATGGTGACTGTGGAATACCGCAGAGGTGTCTACAAGATCGACTTATTTACCGTAGAAGAGCCCTTCTTTCTTCAAGAAGTTCCTCCAGATCCAGATACAAGTTTCCTCAAAGAATTTGATGAGGCTGAAGAAGTGCCAACCTCTTCATAATTGTCTGCTCGGGGTAATAAATGCCGATAAACGTCCGATAGAGTGTTGTGGCACTATGCCCAACAAGACAATGCAGGTAATATCCCAACCTTCCCGTCGTTCGACTGTTTCGAAACTGTAAAGTAGGCAGTTCCATTCGGATAAGACCAGAGAGTGAGTTCATACAAGTGATTCAAATTGCCATCGCCATTACCATCGCCTTCTCAACAATTGCGTATTCGCAAGATCGCCCTGTTCCGCAAGAAGCGCCGGTCATAGAAATTCCAGAACCAGTGATTGAAGAGATTGAGGTTTCGGATCCAGTCTCTGAAGAAATTATCGAAACTGAAGATGAAGTTATAGAAATCATCGAACCAATAGTCGAAGTAGAAGAGCCTGTCGTTGACGATGAAATTATAAACAACGAAACAGTACGCTGGCCACTTCTTCGCGAAGTACCAGACGACCTCGTCATTCTTGCGTTTGACGATGTCTCTATCGAAGAAACACTTGGATTCATTGCTCAAACAACTGGCAAGGTTGTCATCCCAGTAAGCATCCAAGGTCTTCGTGCAAAGAAAATTACATTACAAAATGATGAACCTGTTCATCGGAGTGTTGCACTTGACCTTTTGTTTCAAGCATTTCGACTCAATCAAGTTGGTGTGATCGAACGTGATGACATTATCGTGATAGGCCCGCTCGATTCCATGCTGAGCGACATTGGCGACATTCCTGTTCTTGGTGTTGACGACGATGTCATGCAACGCCTGGATCGCGGCACCTTGGTCATTAAGGTTTTTGGCGTAGAAAAAACAGAAGCAGGCGTTATCGGCGATCGAATCAACGAGATGTTCCCTGATTATGGAAGCCTCACTGTTGATCCAATTTCAAACCAAATGGTTTTGCTCGGTGATATTGGTTTGTGCCAACAAATTCAATTGTTGATCGATCAACTTGATCGCATTTGGAGAAGTGGACGTTTAAAAACTTTTAGGCTTAAGCACGCAGATGCATCTGAAATTTCCTCAAATATTCTTGACATCTTTGAACAAAGTGGCTCTTCAAGTCGTGCAACGGGCAACCAAAACAATCAACGAAATAATAGGAATAGAACTTCAACGCCATCGTCTACAGGTGGTGATGAAGTTGAACTTCGTCTCACTGTTAACATGCAGCAAAACTCTGTCACTGTGCAAGCAGAGCCAGATGTCATGGAAGAAATTGCAACACTCATCATTGATGAATGGGACCTTCCAAGACCTGTTGAAACGAGCAAACTCTATACCCTGAAATACAGCGACCCGATTAAAATCCGTAACCTGCTACAAGAGATATTAGGCGGCGGTTCATCAAGTGGTGGCGCAAGTCGAGGCGGTGCCCGCGGTGGACAAGCAAACCGGGCAGATGTGACCGAAGCAATCAGCGGTGTCTACCGCTTCGAAGCGTACCCTGATAAAAATGCACTACTCGTGCTTTCTAAAACGGAAGAAAGTTTTGCATTCCTCGATTCAATTATTGAATCTCTCGATGAGCCCTCAAATGTGGGTCTACCACAAATCGTTGAACTCAAACACGCCAATGCAGTCTCTCTCGCAGAAGAAATTAACGCCCTCCTTGCACCTTCAGGTGTTGCTGCAATGATTGAACGACCTGACCAAGGTTTATCTGGGGCTGGTTTTGGTGATAGTGCTGCAGGAGATGCGAGTACCGAACAAGGTGGACAAATGAGTTTTCCTTGGCAGAGCGGGGGCGCTTCCTCTGATGATCAATCACCAGAATCATCATTGATCGCGAAGATTAGACTTGTTCCAATTATTCGGCAGAACGCGCTCGCCGTTCTCGCTCCTCCGGCCTACATGCAAGCAATAGTAGATACGATCAACCAGTTTGATCGTCCTACTCGCCAAGTGATGATTTCTGCAACAATCGCTGCAGTTACACTGACAGATGATCTCGAACTCGGTCTTCGTTGGGGCACTGGCGTGCTTCCAGCTGGCGATAACTCAGTAGGCATGAGTGGTGATATTACTGGAAGCATTGACGACATACTCTCTGGTGTGTTTTCTGGTGGAGGAGCTGTGTTTACGCTCGGTGCAGACGGCAATTCACTCGGTGCAGTACTTACTGCATTGAACCAACTCACAAATGTTCGTGTGTTGCAACAACCCCGCACATTTACTGCAGACAATCAAGAAGCTATTTTCTTTAACGGTTCAGAAGTACCAGTGCAGACAACCCAAAGCCAATCATCGGGCGTTGTCACTGGCGGGTTTGAATATCGTGACGTAGGCGTCCTTCTCAACGTACGTCCACGAATTACGTCTCACGGCGATGTTGATCTTACAATCAATGTTGAGCTTTCCGATCAGGCAGGTCTTGGGGTAAATGACAACCCAATCTTCTCACGAAGACAAGTCCGTAGCCAGATCCTCATCAACGATGGTCAAACAGTGTTAATTGGCGGTCTATTGAAAGAAAGCGAATCCAAAACCAAACGCAAAATTCCCTTGCTCGGAGACATCCCACTTATTGGGGGTCTATTCACTTCAATTGATAATGCAACAATCCGAGAAGAACTGATTGTATTTGTTACACCAGTCATTGTTGAAAACACCACATCTAATACAGTTAATGAAAATTATCTTGAACGACTTCAAGAAATATCTCTCCCCATTGATGAACAACTCAAACATATCGATGATGGCAACGACTTCCTCAACAAGCGGCTCCGTAATCCTGCAGCAGATTACATGCCTGATACAGAACCGATACAGTCAGCATTCGATGCAGCGCAACCACTTGAATAATTATGCACTCGTTGCAAGTTGTATTTGCTTTCTCTTAGGTTGTGGCAGTACACAAAGAACTGTAAACAAGCCCGTAAGTTCCGCAACAAAACAAGAAGCGTTACGTTCCCTACACGCTGCAATCAAACCAGCAACGAACGCAGTCGTCATGTCATCAAATGATATTGATTGGCCAATAGGGTCACTTCCTTGGGACAGATTCACTCTTCCTGTCATTTCACCAGATGGCACCCATGCTGCTGTGCAACTTGGACCGAGCGTCCCAACGAAAGTCCTCACAGGGACAGATACAACAAGTTTGAGCCATACACTCATCGAATTACATTGCATCGATCCCGTCAACGGTCAAGAAATAGAACCGATCGTAGTCAAACAACAGGGATTACTATTAGGAAGAAACGCCAACAATGGAGAGTTTCTCGTAGAAGCGCCTCGTGGTAGTGCTGGGCGTTGGATTGGAAAGATAGATTGGGATACGGGCAAACTACGTTGGCTCGTGAATGATGATTCAACAAATGCCTTTCCGGCTCTTAATCGTCACGGCGATCTTGCATGGTCACGACAATTGAAAGGCAAAAGTAATTTTCACATTGTCGTAAAGACAGTGACTGGGCAACGCGTCATTGATGATGGTGAGAGTGATTGGATCATGCCATCATTTGCAGAAAATAACAGGCTCTATGTGTACCGAATACAACATGGTTCCCTCGCTCTTGTAAGTTTAGATTTAAATGCAAGGAATCCACTGCTCACGGCATCTTCTCTATTACTTATGGATTCAGGAGCCACACGAGAACAAGCATGGCAAATCGCAACAACCAACCCCGCAAATCCAAAGGGATTGCTTGCCTTCTACCATCCCGTGCACCAACGCATGACTGTTTGGCAACCTGGCAAGGCAATGGAAACAGTGTATCTCGCACGAGACAGCGTCGCTGCAGCGCCAGTCAAAGATGGCTCGTGGATTGTGACAACAAGCGATCGAGTCATTAGGCAACAACTTGGATCTAATGATGGTATCCACCTTCGTGACCTGCTTGCTGTCCCAATTGCAACAACTTCGTCGCAGTGGACGCATTTGATGCTTGTTCCAGATGGGAACCGCTTGCAAGTTCGTGCTGTGAACATGGAGTGATTTGAATTTGCGTGTAGGGATGCACAAGTTGCAATTTTCATTATGTCACACCACGGGAATACTGAAAACGCCGCTTATTCCAATGTAGCTGCTGCTGAAATCATGCCTTCGTCTTGAATATACGTTTTTGGTTTATATAAAAAAGCAACTCCCACAAACACAATCGCTGTACCCAACATCAGCCACGTAAAGAACTCGAAATAAGCAGCACCTGCTAAAGTAGTTGCCCCACCAATTTGCCACGTAATATCAAAATTATGATTCTGTCTCACAATTTCTTTATGTTCGCCCTCTTCTGCTTTTGGAATGAAGTCTTCCCAGGTTGCAGATGAATTTCCAGATTTCCTTGCTTTTTCGGCGTCAATTTTTGCTTGACGGACAACAATCCAAGAATTCGTTGGATGCAAACCTGAAAGAACATCCGAACCGCTGCTCTCTGCTGCCATTTCTTGTTGTTGCAATACTGAGTGAGATTCAACTGTAACTTCAGCGCGAACATCGTTTGTTGTCATGAATGTTTTATCCGGTCCCTCACTTGTAACAATAAATGATTTCCTGTTCACTAATCTATAATGAAGCGGTTTTCCCCATGGATCTTTCAATGACGAGATTGCATTTGCTCCCTCATCAGCAAATGGTAATCTGTCATTGCGATTCCAGAATTCTCCAATTAAACCAACTGCATTTGTAATGACGTCCACTTCAGATGCTACAAGTGATTGACGTTCAAGATCTGGTCCATATCCAACACGGATATCTCCATCATCAATTGATTCTTCCCAATGCTTAAGAGTTAGTGTAAAGCCACCTTCTTCTTTCTCTTGATAATCGATACCTAACTTAGCTGCTGCCGTTTTACGGTCATGATGAAGAGCATTATCCACATGCTTATCTGTCTTATCTAATCTCCAATCACTAACAATACTTTTGGCTTCTCCCAAACGATCAGGAACCACAATGTAGTGATTCACAGCCGCAGTAAACAAGTTGCCAAGAGAAACACTCATCAAGAACAGTGCCATGATGACCGATTTCATTTTCTTAGGGGCTTGTGTGTATGCAAATTCTAGACCTGTAATTGAAACCATCACCTCAGAAGCCGTCAAAATTGCATACGCAAGAACTTGCCACCCAATCGAAGGGCGTTGCCCTTCATCAATCCAACCTTGTACGATACCGACCATTCCAAAACCAATAACCATGACAAACAAACCAACTGATATTTTTCTTATGGGAGTCAACTTCCAAACCTTATTTACCAATGGATAGACAACGAATTGGAAGATTGGAATATAAATCAAAATCATAATAGGATTCACCGCTTGAATTTGCGAAGAAAGCCAGTTCATACCAAGCCAATTCCGATTAAGATCCTCTGCTTGTAACACCCATGATGAACCTGTTTGATCAAAGAGCGCCCAGAATACTGCGATAAAAACAAAGATAATTGCTAATTTTAATATTGCTCTAATTCCATCAAGACTAAACGTTTCTCTGAACCATCCCATGCCGCCTGCAGGAATATGAATAAAAACTTTTCGTCCCATCCAAAAAGCAATCGTTGCCAATGCCATCAAAACACCGGGCACACCAAACGCCCAGTGTGGCCCATACCATTCCAAAAGCCAAGGCGTAAGCATTGTTGACAAAAACGCACCTGTGTTAATCGAAAAGTAAAACCACCCAAACACTTTTTCAATGAGATGCGCGTTTTGCTTTCCAAATTGATCGCCAACATGCGCAGAAACGCATGGCTTTATTCCACCAGAACCCACTGAAATTAAAACAAGACCAGTTGCAAGGACAATTCCAGGAGGCATCACTTCAATAGATCCCATCATTGCAAGGACGGCATGCCCTGCACAGTACACCACACTTAACAACATAATCGTGAGGTATTTTCCTAACACGATGTCAGCAAGTAATGCGCCTATGACTGGGAAAAAATACACCGCTGTCGTAAAGAGATGGTAATTCTCCATCGCAGCGGCTTTCGACATCGCTTCGCTTCCCGACCCTGGCATCATAAAGAGAAACTGTGTCATAAAAATGACAAGAATGCCTTTCATCCCATAGAAACTAAACCGTTCAGCGGCTTCGTTCCCAATGATGTAAGGAATGCCTTTTGGCATCGTTGTTGATGGGACTGGTGCACTTAAATAATTATCTGACATTCTTTTACCTCTATAGATTCAATAGGAATTTAATCACGCATTGCTTCTTTTCGAACAAAACGCATATGTTTTAGATCTTTCACAACACCCGGAAATTGTAATACTTGGCTGTGCATTGCAACGTACACGCCTGGATCAAGCAACTGCACAACCGAAAACGATTCTGCAAGATTTTGCAGGGAGTCAGTATTGCGCATGATCCAAGGGCGCATCGCGCCAGTCAAAACACATGCAATTTCCAAGTTTGGATATTGATCAGTGATCCTTTCGCCTGTCACAGAAAGTGTGTCGGTGCCATGAACAACCACAACACCATCATGCGTTTCATTGCATGCATACACCGCTTCGGCAATCAACTGATGATCTTCAGAAGACATGTCTCGGCTATCCTTGTTCATCAATGAGATGCGGTCAAGCGATAATCCTTCAAGTTGTAAAAACTCAAGCATCATGTCAAGGACTGTGAGCCCATTGCTTAAAACACCGTGCGATTCATCGTATGTTTTTTCGATAGTACCACCTGTCGAGATAATCGCTAATTTGAAAAGTTTTTCGCTCATTTTGATTGTATAGAGATGGTACAGGGAATTTGTTTTGTTTCAGGAGAGAGACAACTTTCTGAGTTACATGCTTGCCATGTCACCATGATCTGAGCAGAACTCGTAGCAATTGCTGTGACAGTAACTGGTATTTCAACAATACCTCCAAATACTTGGACAGATTCACCTGCTGTAGTAATCGATTCCGAATGTGGCCATTCGGCTGAAATCGATACTCCACCACCAAGAACTGCTATATCTAATGGAACAGCATATTCAGACTGTGGATCATTTGCATTTACGTGCCACCCTTTTGCCATTTGTAACTGAAGCGTGACTGTTTTACTTTCACCTATTTGAAGTGCAAGCGAGTTGACTGAACAACTCATTCTTACGGGGGATGGATTTTGTAATGAAACTTCAAACTCTTCATTAAACCGTTCAGGGTGTACTTCAAGCAAGCGGTGAAGTGTTCCTGTCGCAACCACCGCTGAAGTTGGCGACTGTTGCAAGACGCCGCTTTCAAAATTCAACGCGTCGATCGCATCCTCAAGATACGTTTGCTCACTTGTCAATTCAGCTAGAGTTACAACTGCATCAAAGATCATCGAAGTTGCCGCGGGAACTGCGCCATCATAAAACGCACGAGTACGAACGAATAAATCTGATTGATCTTTTTCTGTGTCATACCACCCCTCGCCTGCCACATAAAAACGATGTTTTGCTTGTGTGTATAACTCTTTTGCAAATGTGAGGACTGCTTGGTCGCCAGTTGCTACGTATAAAGACAAGAGGCCACGAATCATCGCTGCGTAATCTTCAAGAAAACCAGCGTTTCCTTTAATGCCATTTCGCCACGTGCGAAGAAGTCTACCATCTGAAGACCGCATCTCGTTTTCAATAAAATCTGCAGCTTGCTTTGCCCGTGCAATCCACGTTGGTTCATTCAAGACACGCCCGGCATCTGCAAGGCCCCCTATCATCAGACCGTTCCATGCTGTAATCACTTTGTCGTCGGTTGAAGGTTGATCACGAGTTGCTCTTACTTCTAGCAAAGCACTATTAATAGTTGCTACTTTAGATTCAAATTCTTCTCTAGACAAACCATGCGTACGAGCAAGTTTTGAAGGGTGGTCAACAAGGTACAACACGCTTGTCCTCGGTACTTCTAGGTGATGTGGATCCTGAAAGTTTGTACCTTGATCGAGGCCGTAGAGAGCAAGTGCAAAATCAATCTCATCATCCATCCCCGCTGCTGTGAGGGCATCACGCATTTCATTTTCACGCCACAAATACGTTTCACCTTCAAGGTGATTCGTTTCTGCATCTTGCGCTGAAAGAAAACCACCTTCAGGCGAATTCAATTCGCGATCAACATACACGACGGTTTCACGTAAAATATTTGCGTACGTTTCATCTTCTGTTAATTCGTATGCTTTTGCATAAGTTGAGAGAAGTTGCCCATTGTCATAAAGCATTTTTTCAAAGTGTGGCACGAGCCATTTTTCATCGGTGCTATACCTATGAAAACCACCTCCAACTTGATCGTACATCCCACCAAGAAGCATACCATCAAGCGCTTTCTTCACTGCTTTGCGAACCTGTGGAATATCCCAACCAGCAACCATAAGAAAATCCAAGTAAATTGGCATAGGGAACTTTGGCGAAGTTGCAAACCCGCCATGTGTTTTATCTTCGCGGGAGAGTAATGAAGAAATTCCTTGTTGCACAGTCTTGGAATTCACCACAGCGGATTCTGGAGCTGCAGTTAATCTGTTCACGACTGCCTTTGCAACCGCGTTTGCTTGTTTATCTACGACCTCTCGATTGTTTACGAAATTCTGAGACATGAAATTGAGAACAGTCATAAACCCTTTTCGTGTACCGGAATCTTCTTTTGGAAAGTATGTCCCTGCATAAAAAGGTTTGAGTTCATTTGGTTCAAGAAATACTGACATTGGCCAACCACCATGGCCATCGTTCATCATTTGCGTTGCTGCCATGTATATTTCATCTACATCAGGTCGCTCTTCTCTATCAACTTTGATTGCAATAAAGTGTTCATTGAGAATATCAGCAACTTCTTGATCTTCAAAACTTTCACGTTCCATGACATGGCACCAATAACAAGTTGAGTACCCGATGCTCATAAAAATTGGTTTGTTTTGTGCTCTAGCTGCTGCGAATGCTTCTTCACCCCAAGGCCACCAGTGCACTGGATTTTGTGCATGTTGCAACAAATACGGGCTGGTGGTTTCACCAAGCCGATTCCGCCCCTCGGCTGCTTCGGGCTGGGTTTGATCTTGACACCCTGCCGCTTGTTCTTGATTCACCATGATTGTCAATATCCCTGCGATTACCAAGATAACCGCCATTTTTGCGTTCTGTCTCAACATCTCTGCATTCTATCACGCCACATTTGACCCGCGGTCAATTTTGACAAGTGGTAAAATTGACCGCGGGTCAAATGTCAGATGAAATACAATGGTTATAGATTCCCAATGACGATAAGAGAAAGCCCCTATGACAATAAACCCTCAAATCATTATTCCGGTTGTGACTGCACTTACCGCGCTTATTCTTCTGATCGCCGGTGGGCGACTCCTAAAACCCGCCATTGGTCTTGCGGGTGGTCTTTTTGGGGCAGGATGTGGGCTTCTACTCGCTCCAAGCCTTGGTATTGACGTTTCTCCAATTATCATCGCCCTCATCACAGGAATTATCGCTGCTGTTATTGCCGTTGGAGTTGCGAAATTTGCAATTTTGCTCACACTCGCCATCGGTCTCGCCATCGCGACCCCAATTGTCACATGGTATTCAGCAGGTCTTGGTGATGGAAAAGAAGTCATCTCTGATGTCATCGAAGCAGCCAGTACAGTGGCACCCCAAGAAAGCATACCTGCACTTCCACCTGAAACAACCCCCGCAGAATCAACAGAAAATCCAACCGAAAATTTGCTACCTGAACTTTCTACAACAACCGCAATGGGCCTTGCCTTCGGTATGCTCACTGAACATGCAGGCGAAGTAATGCGATCTGGGATTAAACGCGCCAACGCTGCATGGGATGCTATTCCAGCAGGCCCTAGACTCATGCTTGTGGGCGCAGCAATTGCGGGTCTTCTTCTTGGCCTCCTTATTGCGACCTTTATGCCGCATCTCGCAGCTGCAATTGTCACATCTAGTTTCGGCAGTATACTCCTCATCGAAGCATTGAGAAACGGCGCAACTATTATCTGGTCACAACAAGATTTTGCTGCGATCTCCCCCAATTTTCTTCTGATCTTATACAGCGGTCTAGCGTTAGCAGGACTTGGGTTGCAACTTACGCTCTTTCGCCGTCCACCTCAAGAGAAGGCGAAGGCATAGTGAGTTCCGTTTCGGGAAGTGTGATTGATTCTTTTGCATCCGTCATGAAGCTCTCAAATACAAACGGTCCAGCAATGGAGATACACGCACTAACAACTGCAACGGCGAGTGGCCAGCGGAATGTTACTTTAGTTGCCTCACCATGATTTTGTGGTGTTGCAAGTAAAGCAAGTCCAATCAATCTCAGGTAATACCATGCACTAATCGCGCTACTCACAGCCGCAACTATGATGAGTGATAGTTGTCCCGCTGCAATACCCGCGGCGAAAAGAAGTAACTTTCCCCAGAATCCAATGAGTGGAGGGATACCTAAAAGTGAACCACAAGAAACAGCCATCGATGCAGCTGCAAGGGGACTCGTTCGGTACAACCCAGCAAGATCTTCCAAGGAATCTACGCGTTTGCCGTTTCTTGACAAACTTGCAAGTGTTGCAAACGCTGCGGTGTTTGTAATACCGTAGATAAAGAGGTACACAAGCACTGCTTGCAAACCAAGTTCTGGTCCTGCAATCACTCCGATCAACATGTAACCACTGTGTGCAATCGAACTGTACCCAAGCATTCGCTTCGCAGACCGTTGCAACAACGCGCCAATGTTCCCGAGGATCATTGTCAGAACAGCAACAACCCACAAAGCCATTTCAATCGCTGGCGGCAAACCATCTTCCCGACCAACTGTCGAGAGCAACAATATGATTGCAATCATTCCCGCAGTTTTTGGAACAAAAGCTAAGAAGGCGGTTACCGCAGATGCAGCGCCTTGGTACACGTCGGGTGCATACAAGTGCATAGGAGCTGCGGCAATTTTGTATAAAAGTCCAAATATTGCAAGCAACATGCCAACTTGTGCAAGCACAACGAGCCCGCCGTTTTCTTGTTGTTCGCCAAACGCTGCAGTGATCTCTTGTAACACAAGCGTACCTGTAGAAGCGTACAACAATGCAAAACCGTACAACATGAGTGCAGCAGAAAGTGCACCAAGGAAAAAGTATTTCATCGCAGCTTCTTGCGCGGTACGTGACCACCGGCTGATCGCAACCATCACGTAGGTGGGTAGCGAAACAAGTTCAAGTGCAAGGAATAACCAAATTAAATCTCGTGCTTCACATATCAACATCACACCAGTGAGACTCAACAATAACAAAGCATGGAACTCGCCTGAACTTGCACGCAGCGCATCAAACCGATCCCTTCCAGCACCGATTGCACGTTCGTACCCACGATCAATAAGCCCGCCTGCTGTTGCAACAAGTAAAAGCCCAATACATGCAACCATCATTTTGACGTAGTAGCCAAGTTCTGGCAGCATTGTTTCTTCATGTGCGTGATCACTTTCACCATAAACATACGGAACAGCAATCAAGGCGATCATAAGAAAGACGCTTGCGATAAACCCAATGCGTCTACGAACTGCTGCAAATTTGGAAATGCCACCGAGTGCACAAACCATCGAGCCTGCAAGCAGAATGAATTCAGGAATTAAAAACCAAAGACGATCACCCATGTTGATCCTCCTTGTCTGGTGTCACCGATTCAGGAACTACGATTGGTGTGTTCTGTTCAGGGCGGTGCTGTTCGACGAGTTGTGGATATGGTGAAAGAACTTTTTCAACCGAACCACGCATCGCATCAGTTAAGACTGTTGGCTGCACACCGATCCAAATACAAAGAACTGCAAGTGGTGCCAAGATACCAATTTCACGAAGTGATAAATCAACGGGAAGAGAACCACGATTGGTTGTATCTGGTTCTTTCAATTTTCCAAACACGACCTTACCGACCATGATAAGCAAGTACATTGCTGCTAAAACCATACCGAGTGCTGCAACCGCTGCATATTCTGGCCCCAGTACTCCAGGCCACTGCGGCGCATCTGCTGAAGACACAAACGTTCCAAGCAAACACATAAATTCGCTCACAAAACCGTTAAGGCCTGGAAGTCCTACACTTGCTAAAACAAAGAAAACCATGAACACCGACCAAACCGGCATTGATTTTGCCAAGCCGCCGATCATATTCATATCACGGGTGTGATATCGCTCATACATCATGCCAATCAAGAAGAAGAGAGCACCAGTAGAAAGACCGTGGTTGATCATGTACAGAACTGCACCTTCTAACCCAATTGGATTGAGCGCAACAAGTCCCAGAACACAAAAACCAAGGTGGCTCACAGAAGAATATGCAATGAGTTTTTTCACATCGTCTTGCACCCAACAGATCAGTGCTGCATACAAAATACCGATGATGCCAAGAATTGCAATTGAAGGCGCCCAAGCAACAACTGCTTCTGGAACCATTGGAAGAACAAAACGATACACACCAAACGTACCAAGTTTGAGCAAAACACCTGCAAGAATGACCGAGCCTGCAGTCGGCGCTTCAGTATGCGCTAAGGGTAACCATGTATGCACGGGAAAGACTGGAATTTTGACTGCAAAGCCTGCGAGAAGTGCGAGTAAAATCCAACCTTGTTCAGTACTCGACAATTGTGTTGAAGCAAAAATCGTAAGGTCGTGTAGTGCAAACGACCAACTAACCGCACCAGTTTGAGCATATTGCCACGCAACATACACAAAACCTGCAAGTGTAAAGAGCGAACCAGTAAATGTATAAATGAAGAATTTGACACTTGCGTGTGCTCGATTTTTTCCACCGTAAATCGCGATTAAGAAGAACATAGGAACAAGTGTCAATTCAAAACTGACGTAAAACAAAATGAGATCTTGTGCTAGAAAAACGCCAAGCATCGCAGTTTCTAGAATGAGAAGCCACGCGTAATATTCTTTTCTTCGTGATGTGATTGCGCTAAATGATCCCCACACACAAAGTGGCACAAGCAATGTTGTTAATAAAACAAGCATCATTGCGACTGAGTCAGCGCCAAGATCTATGTTGATACCCAAGGTATTAATCCAAGGAGTTTCAGATCGTAGCCCAGTCCCCATGCTCCCCCATTGCTCGAATTGCACAGCCATCAAAATACTAATCACAAATACAAACAGGGAAACGCCTAGTGAAATCCACTTGGACAATGCTGCCTTCGTGAGGAAAATTGCAGCGGCACCAAAAAGTGGAATCAATAGTAATAACCAAGGGCTCATGGTGTCGCTCCTATCATTGTTGATTGAAGAAACGACATGATTTCTGGCATAAACATCATGAGAAGGATAATCAACGCTGCTCCGCCGATCATCGAGAGTGCGTAACTTTGCACTGCACCGTTATGCAATGGCGAGAACCACTTTGCAATGGCACGAGGAATGCCCGCAATTCCATTGACAAGTAATCCGTCAATGATTCCGCGATCGATCAACGCAAAGAGTTTTCCAAAAATCCAAAGTGGTGTTCGAATGACTGCAATGTAAAACTCATCGACATACCATTTGTTTTCCATGGCAGTTGGCAACCACCTGGTTGCACTTGATGCTAAGAGTTTGCTTCGTAATGTATCCGCTGCTTTTCTTTTCATCAGATGAAAGAAAAAAGCCAACGCAAGTCCGATGATACCAACGACTGCGGAAATATAATACATCGCCTTGTGGGGATCCATGCCAAGGATTGACCCGTGGGCAGCGTGTTCCCCATGTGCGTCGTGCGCAGCCGTTGCTCCGGGCACACCTGCTCGCGCTGGGGAATCATGTACCATTTCACCTACCCATCCACCGTTTATACCTTTGGTTTCGTTATCCATAAAATATGGAAGAGCTGCAATAATCGCACCCGATGCAATTGCAATCAGAACAAAGTTAATCGCAACCCTAGGAGGGTGTGGGTGGAAGGAGGATGGGTCGTCCCCATGCAATTCATCACCCGGTTCATAATGTACTGGACCGCAACAAACCCTAAACCACACTCGGAACGTGTAATACGCGGTGAGCCCAGCGGTAAAAATAGCAAGCCAACCCAACACTTTGAATCCCGGATCTTGCGTGACAAACGCTTCAGCAAGAATTGCATCTTTTGAGAAATACCCACTCGTCAATGGAAAGCCTGCTAAGCAAAGGCAACCGATGAGCATTGTGTAACTTACAATTTTCCAACCTCGCATTTTGCGAAGACCCGAAAGTTTACGAAGATCAAGTTGCCCAGCAAAGCCGTGCATGATCGCGCCACAAGTGAGGAATAGAACTGCTTTAAAGAATGCATGTGTAAAAACGTGATATGCAGCCCCATAGCTTGAAAGAACACCAAGTCCAAGGAACATATAGCCAAGCTGCGAAACCGTGGAGTACGCCATAATTCGTTTGATGTCGTACTGCGCCATCCCAATGGTTGCAGCGAATAATGCAGTAAGTCCGCCAACCCATGCGACTGTTGAAAGTGCATAGTGGTCGAGTTGAAAAAGCGGATATGTTCTTGCTATCAAATAAACACCTGCAGTAACCATTGTTGCGGCGTGGATCAAAGCGGAAACGGGTGTCGGACCTTCCATTGCATCGGGTAACCAAACGTACAGTGGCAACTGAGCAGATTTGCCAAATGCAGCAAGCATCAGTAAGTATGGAATTGCGTGTACTGTCCATCCACCGAACGTTGTGAACGTTGCCGCATCGCCGTGATGTGCTGCGAGCGCGGACGTGATTCCGTCATATTGAATTGTTCCAAAAGTTGCCCAAATCAAATAGATTGCAAGCGCCAGTCCAAGGTCACCAATTCTGTTCACTATAAATGCTTTTTTAGCAGCTGCAACTGCTGCGGGGCGTTGATAAAAATATCCAATCAGCCAATAAGAAGCGAAACCAACGCCTTCCCAGCCGAGGTAGAGCATAAGCAGGTTGTCGCCCATAACGAGGCAACTCATTGCAAAGAGGAAGACACTCACGCCTGCAAAAAAGCGTGTGTAACCTTTGCCTACATCGTGCTCCATGTATTCAGAAGCGTAGACAGCGATCAGCGTGCCAAGCCCTGTTACAAAAAGCATCCAAAGAAGCGTAAGCGAATCAACATACAGTGCAAAGTTCGCAATGAATGAACCACCGCTCCAATGAATTTGAATCCAATCAAAGATAGGAATGATCTGTGCGCCTTCGTATCCAATGAACAACATCAATGTTAAAACGAATGATGTTGCGAGCGAGATAATCGTGATAACTGCCGGCGCTTTTGACTTTACTTTAAGGGCTGCACACAAACCGCAAAGTGCAAGCGAGATAAGTGGCATCCATAAAATAAATTGTGCCCAACTTGGTGCAACTTGGTCAAATAATTGGTTTACCGGAACAGCTGGTGTAGCGAGAATGGATTGCACGATGAAAATCATTCTGCAAGTTCTCCATACACATCAGGGTCAAGTGTGTCACGCTGTTTATGCATAAACACAACAAGTGCGAGCGCAAGCGCTGCTTCGGCTGCGGCAACTGTCAAGATAAAGATCACCATCACTTGCCCAGAATAATCAAGGTAATACCGACCAACTGCAACGAATGCAATCGCAGCACCTTGAAACATGAGTTCTGTGCAAAGAAACATGACAATCAAGTTTCGACGGACAAGGAAACCAACGATGCCAATGGCAAGAAGGATTCCACTCACAATAAGATAACTTGCAAGAGTTGCAGCACCAAACGAAGCGAGCATCATGATTGTGTCTCCTCGTTTGTAAATGCTTGTTGTTTTTCACGTTCACTAAGGTCGATTGCCTTGCGGGCAAGCACGGCTGCACCGAGCATTGCCATAAGTAAAATCACACCTGCAAGTTCAAGACTTACAGGAAAATCGTTGACGAGCGACCAACCTACTGACTGTGTATTTGTAGGAGCCATCGATGGATTTAGATCAAGTCGGACACCTTCGGCGGAAATTATGTATGCAGAATTGTTATCAATCTGTATCGCAACGCCTTGTTCGTTTTGTTGTGGTGGCCAAGCGAACGTTGCGTCGAATTCTAAAACGCTTGATTCAAACTGTTTTGGTAATTTTTCAAGTGTTTGCCAAGTATTTGTTTCCTTGGGTTGATCTGGTAGTTGACCAGTCCCGTGCAACACTGTGCCTGTAATGACGCACAACAATAAAAAGCCAACACCAACTGCTGCGGCAGGTTCACGTGGAATTTTGTCGTAAGACATCATTGCTTCAGGTTCGTTTGGATCGGCTGCTTGATTTGCCAACATCAACACAAACATATACGTAATCAATATTGCACCTGCGTATACGATGATGAGTGCGAACGCCATGAACTCTGCTTCTAATAAAAGGAGCAATCCTGCTGAAGCGATGACAACTAACACAAAGTGGAGTGCACAATATATTGGGCGTTCGTGTGAAATCATTCGTACAGCCGCGCCGATGAGTGCGAGACTAAAAATAATAAAAAATGGTGTTGCCGCATCGCCTTCCAAAGAAGATAAAAAACCGGCAACTATTCCTATCAACCACCCTGCTGCTGCGACTGTTGCAACGATCGCTCCAATTCGAAAAGTGAGTGTTGCCGGTCGAATTGCCGTGTATATTGCAAGAGCCAAAATGAGGCAGGCTAGATAAGGAAGGACTGGATCCATATACGCGTATCGAACCTTTTGTGGAGGGTGTAGGGTGAAAAGAAAACCGCACTTTGGCGGCAGGAAGTGTGGCAGAATAGACCGAAAACCGCCTTTTTGCAACCACTTCCCGCTTCTTTTCACATGTTCAACTTGTCCATGCACTCTTCGGTGTTTTCCTCGGTGATATGCTCTGTCCCCACCTCTGGCACGGGGTCTGACCCCTACTCTGTCCCCATCTCTGTCAAGGGGTCTGACCCCTACTATGACCCCACATGTGACCCCAATTGAGCGGTGTGTGTAGAATGCGAATCGTGAACGATGCGTTTAAAAAACGAATACCGAACTTCGTGACAATCTTACGAATTTTTATCGCTGCAGCATTCTTCGCCGCCCTGAGCGGTTTTCGTTACCCTGCCCACGGCGTACTCTGGGGAAATATTGCGATCGCCCTCTTCGTAATTGCTGCAACTACTGATTTTATAGATGGTTACCTCGCTCGAAAGTGGAACGCGGAATCTATGTTTGGCAGAATCATGGATCCATTCTGCGACAAAGTGCTCGTCCTCGGTGCCTTTATTTTCTATGCTGGCCCCCGATTCAGCGTCCCAGACTGGATCGCAGAAGATCGACTCATGACTATGGCTTCGGGTGTCTATCCATGGATGGTCGTCCTTCTCATTGCCCGCGAACTGCTCGTTACTGCAATACGCGATGTGCTTGAATCACAAGGTCACAAAGGCGGGGCTAGATGGGCTGGAAAAGCCAAAATGATTCTTCAATCATTCGCTGTTCCCCTTGTACTTCTCCTTGTTGTGAATTGCCACCCAGACAAACACGAATCCGTGATGATGCTTATCAATATTCTCATCTGGCTCATGCTCGTCGTAACCCTCTGGTCTGGCTTGCCTTACATCACTGGGCTCCGGCATGTTCTTCGGCAACCGTCACATGAGTGATACACTAAAATTGCTCTGGTGCACCAATGGTGGACTTGGGCTGCTGCCCAAAGCACCTGGGACATGGGGTTCGTTAAAACCTCTCATTGCAGTTCTTCTTTTAGGGCACTTTGGCTCACCTCAAGCACTCACCACCGGTATTCTCATTGCAGTTATTTTGGTTTCATCCTTCGTCACGATCAGACTTGCACCATGGTATGCGAATCATTTTGGTGAAAAAGATCCTTCCCAAGTTGTCAGCGATGAAGCCGCAGGGCAATCAATTGCACTCCTTGGCATGGCTTGGCTCGAACCAAACAACCACGTCACACCTGTCACTTGGATCGGGCTCGCCCTCTTTGCATTTGTTCTCTTTCGCATATTCGACATTTGGAAACCGTGGATTATTGATTCAGCTCAAAAATTTCGCGGCGGCTGGGGAGTGCTCATGGACGACGTTTTTGCTGGGATCGCAGCAGGAATTATAGTCTTTATCACAGCCGTTCTATTTGGTTAATCGTTCCAAACCAAAACTGGTTTTCTCGCAGCAGTTACCTCGTCTACCCTAGCGATATCAGAAACCAGTGGTGCATTCTTCACACTTTCAATATCAGAATCAATTTCATCTGCAATCTGTAACATCACTTCAACAAATGAATCAAGCGCTTGTTTCGATTCTGTTTCTGTTGGTTCAACCATCAGACAATCGTGTACGGGCCAGTGCATTGTTGGAGGATGCACGCCAAAATCAATCATACGCTTTGCAATGTCTATAAGCGTTACACCCTTGTCAAGCAACGAACGAGGAACCGAAACAAACTCATGCGCACAATACGCGCCCTTTTCTGGGTCAAAATATGGCATGTCGTACACATCTTGCAAACGCACAGCAAGGTAATTCGCATTCAACACTGCAGTTTCTGCAACGTGGCGCAAACCCTCTGCACCGCAAGCACTGATGTACGTCCAGCACCGAACTAGCACACCGAATTGACCAATAAAACTTCGTACTTTTCCAATTGATTTTTCGCGATCACGGTCAAGATAAAAACTTCCGTCGTCCGCCATCATCACTTGCGGAACTGGAAGATACGGTGCAAGTTCTTCAGTCACGGCAATTGGCCCACTTCCCGGACCACCGCCACCGTGTGGTGTGCTAAACGTTTTATGTGTGTTGTAATGCATTGCGTCAGCGCCAAAATCACTCGGCTTTACACGACCAAGCAGTGCATTCATATTCGCGCCGTCAAGGTAAACCTTCGCGCCTGCACCATGCACAATCTCAGCCATTTCCTTAATGTTCGGGTCGAACAAACCTGCGGTACTTGGATTTGTAATCATGAACGCAGCAACATTTTCTGGGCCAACTTCTGCAATGACTTCCCTCAAATGCGAGAGATCAGTGTGCCCATCAATCGTACGAACTTGTTTCACTGTTGCGCCACACATGGTGCAAGATGCAGGATTGGTTCCATGCGCGGTATCTGGAGCAAGCACAACTGTTCGCTGCGCTTGGCCATGATCTGCAAAGAATGCTCGGATTACTTTCAGTGCAGTAAACTCGCCATGCGCGCCTGCCGCTGGTTGCAATGAAACTTCATGCAATCCAGAAATTTCTTCAAGCATTGTTCGTGTTTCATACAACAAACGAAGCGCTCCTTGCATGCAATCTTCATCTTGCAACGGGTGCAAGCAAGCGAAACCTGGAAGTGCTGCTGCCCACTCATTGATGCGTGGATTGTGCTTCATCGTGCATGAACCAAGCGGATAAAAATTCCCGTCAACGGAAAAGTTTCGATCAGACAAATGCGTGTAGTGTGCCATGACCTCATGCTGACCAATGCTTGGTAGATCAACACCATTCCCAAGAATACTTTCTGGAACTTGTGTTTCGGGGACGTCCAACGGTGGAAAATCAACGCCGCACATACCAGCAACATGTTTTTCAAAAACAAGTGGTTCTACTGGGCGGTCGCCTCTTGATGGGTGCTTTGTCATACCGACAGCTCCTTCAACAAAGAAACGAGCGAGTCCATTTCATGGCGGGTTCGTTTTTCAGTCACCGCAATGATCAACTCATTTCCGCTCGACAACTTACGCATTCGCCTGCCGTTGGCAGCGACACCAACAAGTACGCCACGTTTTTTCCCAGTGTTTACAATTTCAGTTACATCAACTGGACAGTTCACAGTAAATTCGTTAAAAAATTCACCGTCAAATGAGCGTTCCCAACCATCCAACGCTGTTATTTGTTCCGCTAAATAATGCGCTTTGTGCCATGATTGACTTGCCATTTCTGCAAGCCCACCTTTGCCAATTGTCGTCATAAACATAGAAGCACGCATTGCCATCAAACCTTGGTTAGTACAGACATTACTTGTCGCTTTTGCGCCGCGTATGTGCTGCTCTCTTGTTTGTAGTGTCAAGCAAAAAACTCGCCGACCATCTTCATCGGTTGTCATTCCAACAAGCCGGCCGGGCATCTTTCGAACAAACTTATCTTTTGCTGCAAGTAATCCTAAATAAGGTCCACCAAGATTGAGTGGATTTCCAAGCGGTTGCCCTTCGCCTGCAGCAAGATCTGCGCCGCATTCGCCTGGTGTTTTAAGTAAACCACAAGCGATGGGATTAAACACAGCAATTGCGAGTGTTTTCGCATCATCATGTGCAACTTCAAAGCAACCGCACCAATCTTCGATTTGTCCCCAAATGTTTGGTGATTGCACAATCACTGCTGCAACGTCGTCGTGCATATTGCACTTCACCGTTTCGGGAGCAATTTTCCCATCTGTTGCATCAAGCAACGTAATCGAAACGTGTAAATCTGCAAGACAAGTCCGCAATACAGCGAGATATTCCGGATGGATCGTAGAAGCGACAAGCACCGTATGACGGCGAGTCGTGTTCACTGCAAGAATCGCTGCTTCTGAAACAGCAGTCGCGCCGTCATACAAACTTGCGTTTGCTATATCCAATCCCGCCAATCGAGAAATTTGTGTTTGAAACTCAAAAAATCCTTGCAACGTACCTTGTGACGCTTCTGCTTGATATGGTGTGTACGAAGTGAGAAACTCTCCGCGACTAATCAATTGGTCTATCAAAACTGGATAAAAATGGTCATACGCACCGCACCCCATAAAACACGCCATGTTATGCGCGCCGCTATTATGTGATGCCATTTCCACAAGCGAGCGCTGTAACTCTAACTCTGATTGAGGAGGCGAAAGATCTAATCCATCTTTGCATCGAATAGTCTTTGGAATGACATCAAAAAGGCGATCCACATGGTCAATGCCTATGGTGGAGAGCATTTCTTTGAGTTGCGCTTCTGTGATTTGCGTGTAATCCATAAAGTATGCCTATCTTGGGGTGGCAGTGTATCGCAGGTTGGTATTATATTCAGTCTATGTACACCCCAATTCTTATCACTTTTATCATGCTCACATCCGTTGGCATTCCAACAGGCACAACAGTCGAAGGTCCTCGATCAGTTCGGAGGTTCAGTCCAGAAGGCCTAACTTCTGACGATGCTCTTCGTACATATTTCGAGGATGCTGGACCAGTTGCAATTGAATTCCTACAGCACGTTTCCCTGCTTTCAAATCCATGGCTTGCTGGGAGGCAACCCGGTACAGAAGGCAGTTCGCGTGCAAGTGAATACATCACGTGGAATCTTCAAAAGCTTGGGCTTGAACCTGCCTTTGAAGGATCGTGGTTCCAACCATTTGATTTCGACATCGAATCCACTGCTCCAATTGTGACGCATGCGCATGTTGAAGTAGATGGAAAAACACTCGAAGAAGAGATCGATTTCGTCGTGCTTGGAAACAGTGGATCGGGCACAATCGAAGCGCCTGTAACTTTCGTGGGGTATGCCATTGCAAAAGGGAAGGATGGTTACTCAAGTTTTAATGACGAGACAGATTTAAGTGGACAAATTGCATTCATGCTTCGGTATGAACCACTCGACGAAGAAGGTGTGAGCCTCTGGTCAGGTAGACGATTCGGACCAGAAAGTGCAATCCGTGACAAGATGCAGGCGGTGATAGACCGCGGGGCAGTTGGCGTGATTCTTGTCAACCCACCAAATTGCAGAGACGGGCGGAGGGGTTTAGAGATAATGCGTACGAGCCGATTTGGTTCAACAGATATTCCAGTTGTGCAGTTTGACCAAGCCGAAGCAGGAGAACTTGTTGGCAGCATGGATAAACTTGCAGCAATACAACGAAGTGCTGATACTGGAAGTGTTACCACGTATCCACTTGACAAAACTGTCACTCTTGAAACAGCCTTGGAAACCAGTGCCATGCATGCAAAAAATATTGGTGGAATTTTGCAAGGGCGTGGCGATCTTGCTGATGAGTGGGTTGTTATTGGCGGGCATTATGATCATCTTGGATTTGGATATACCGGCACGTCATCACAGGGCGTACTCCATGTTGGCGCAGATGACAACGCATCTGGTTCTGCTGCGGTGCTCGTTCTTGCGAAACAATTAACAGAAACGTACGCTCAGTCAGATGATGACTCGCTTCGTTCTATCTTGTTTTTGTTTTTCGATGCTGAAGAATCGGGATTGCATGGTTCAGCAGCCTTCGTAGAAGATCCGATTATGGATCTTGAATCTATCAATGTCATGATCAACTTGGACATGGTCGGCAGGCTTCGTAACAACAACTTGTCGATATCTGGAACGGGTACTGCAACAGAATTTGACACACTTGTTCCTGAGCTCGTTGCAGATTCATCAATGACCGCGAGCCTCACTACAGGCGGAACCGGTCCGTCAGATCACACCAACTTTTATATCAAAGATATTCCTGTTCTTTTCTTTTTTACAGGATTAAGTGATGAATACCATACGCCGCAAGATCGTCTTCATACATTAAACCCTGCTGGCGCAGCGCGAGTCATTACACTTGTTGACATATTCGCAGATGTTCTTGTAGATGAACAAAAAGTGCATTTCACAACAAACACGAAATCAAAAACGAATCGAGCAACCCAGATGTCATCGCCAGTTCGCCTTGGCGTTCACCCTTCGTACACTGAACAACTTGAAACTGGCATTCTTCTCACGGGTGTGAGCGAAGGCACGTGCGCTGAAGAGGCAGGTTTACAAGCCGATGATGTGTTGCTCGCGTGGGGCGATACTGAACTCACCGGCGGTCGCAAATTGATGGAGTTACTCAAAGAATCTGCACCGGGCGATGTTATTACGTTTACCGTGCGCCGCGGTGATGAGAACATCTCTATTGAAGTTACTTTAAAAGCGCCATAAAAGGACAAGCCCCCGAACTTTCGTTCGAGGGCTTGTTAGGCGATTGCTTGTGGACGATAAGCCGGATTCTGTCATGAACGGCCATTCATCTATGTCTACTGTTGCCAGCAAACTTTTGCACGCGACCCGTTCTCATTCCTCGGACAAGGACATACACCTAAGTGAATCGAGAACTGCTTGCGCTTGCACGCGGTGGGGTTTACCTACGCCATGCTTGTCACCAAGCACGCGGTGCGCTCTTACCGCACCTTTTCACCCTTACCTGTGAATACCGAAGTATTCCATCGGCGGTCTACTCTCTGTGGCACTAAGCCCTGACTCGCAATCAAAAGTCGGTGGACGTTATCCACCACCGTGTCCTACCGTGTCCGGACTTTCCTCGCGTCTCTTACGAAACCCGCGACCGTCTGTCCACATTTACATTGTACGAAAATAAACAACCCCGCGGGTTGTTTTGTACACTGCCAAACATGCCTGCCCCATACCCGCATCTAGTAGCATGGATCAGCCCTTCTCAGGAAGCGTTACTCAAAGCCGTTGCAAAAGAGGCGAAGCTTAAACTAGTTGCAGTTGGCTCAACAAATAAAGATGATGGCGCTACTCTTTCCTCTGCACTCAAAGTTGAGCACTGTGATGATATTCGCACGATGGCGACTCAGTACGAAAATGCACTTTTTCTAATCGGCGAAGCTGGTGCATACGAACATTCCCTTTGTGAACTTTTACGGCAGAGAACAAAACCTACGATCACCATCACTCCCCTTTCTGGAGAAATCGATTTGCTTATGCATGAAGCAGACAAAACTCCAGCTGCAAAATTTGTTCCACTCATGCGGCGCTCGATTGGCTTTGGACAGATTCTTGACGAGACTGATCAATTCGGCATGCCCGCTGCTGCACATTGCACTGTTTTGTGTGCGCCCCACGAAGGCACCCTTTGGTCGCGTTTGTTTGATGCGATGGACTTTGTTGATCATTACCTTGGCTCACCAGATCTCGTCCACGCATTTCACAGCGGTGGAAACATACCAGATGAACCAAACAAATTGCGTGGACACATGACAGTGCAGTTGCGTTTTGGTGATCAACGGTGTGCAACACTTTTTCTAAGCGACCAATCGTCATGGAAACGTGAAGTGCTTGTGCTTGGCGATGATCATTCAGTGAAAGTAGATGATGGTGATGTATCGCTTGCTTCTCTGATTGCTGCTGGTTTTTCTGAAGAACAAACGCAGCACACTGTAGACGCGCCTCGAATTTTAGCACTGTGCGAAGCAGCGAGGCTCAGTTGTCTTACAGGCAACAGTGAACAACCAAGCAAAGTGCTTGGTATGTATCAGTGACCCACCAAGTCAGTTCTCTAAATACCAATCGCTTGATGCAACGGTACAACAACATCTGGAATCACACGGTGTTCAGCAATATGCTCAATGTGCCCAGCGAGTGTACCGAACGTGTTGATGTAATCTTCTTCTTTGTTCATTGGACCGTTCCGACGGACTGTTAGGAACACGCTGATTGGTTCATCTTGGTAAAACTGACTCGCCGCTTCAGCAGCAGACGTTCTCGTTTTCACTTCAATGAACGCTTGCAAATCACACGCTTCGTTCAATGCAAACCCAAGCCGTGGCTGCACATCAAGGAGCGGCTCCCCTTCTGTATCAACAAGCGAAGCAAAAGGCGTATTTCCCATCAGCGATCGCATCACAACTTCGTTTCTATTTTCCCTCGCAGGCAAATCAAAACCAAACACAAGTTCAATGTACTCAATGTTAAGTGGTGTAACTGAAAGGTAGTATGGCATCAACTCAAGCAATAATCGATGAAGGTGATACGCATCTTCAATTTGTACGGGATTCACACTGCCAGATGCGATGGATCGTGGACGCAAACCAACCCATTGATATCGACCATCAACTTCGGACGTTTCCATCGTGAGTTCATTCTCAAAGGGGCGAAGGCGATCAAATTCTGGAACCTCTTTTCGAATTCGATCAAACAAATCCGAAGCGGTTTCCTTGACTTTGGGCAAGTCAACACAGAGCGAAATTTTTTGATTCACATAAAAATCACTACATAAAGTTGAGAATGAACTGCTCACGAAGAAGATGATACCAACAATGGTTGTAACTTTAGGTACGTCGCGCTTCGCCACGCCCATTCAAGGGGACCAAACCGGAAAAAGCGGAGCCAAATCAGGCTAAAAATAATTTGAAAAATCCACACGCACGCAACGACACCCAACAATTCAACGCGTTCAAATTGCCCAAACCACACTAATCCATGTCCATAAAAGAGATAAGAGCAAATGACACTTTGCCCAATGTAATTGGTCAACGCCATTCTGCCAACAGCTGCGAGTGCTTTCCTCACACATGGCAACCAGTTCAATTTACAAAACAGCATCACAATCCCTACCCAAGCAAACGCCACAAAGACGCCTCCAACTAGATTCCAGTGTCCATCAACAAAATTATTCAGCGCAGGATCCCACCCATGCTGTTGTTTGTACCACACGCCAATGGCGATGAGTGGGAATCCAATGACGGCAGAGATTACAACGAGCAATACATAAAAACGTGTTGATTTAGATGCTGACAAGATGTTCCATTTATACGCAGCCATTCCAACCATCATCAGACCAACGATGTGCCAAAACAAATAACATGGAAAAATTATCAATTGAAGAATGGCTGCAACAGGAAGACGATGTGAAAATTGCCCGAACCAATTCCCTGTGTACGCTGCGATTTCAGCTTGGTTATCAGCGCTTGTTAAGTTTGCTGACTGTTTTATTTTGAGAATTTCTTCTTCTGGCCAGTATTGCATCGTCCAGTAAATGAAAAACATAAACCCAATTGGAACCACAAACATAGTGACGAAGCCAAGTGGAAACAGAATTTTTGGAGTCCAATTACGCATGTATGCAACAACTATCCCGCACAATGCATACGCAACCAGAATGTCGCCGTACCAGATGAGATACGCATGTACAAGACCAATCAATAAAAGCCATCCCATGCGACTTACTTGCAACTTCCAAACAGCGTGCGACCTTGTCGCTGCCCTCTCCATAAAGATGCACACACCTACACCGAATAACATTGAAAAAATCGACATGAACTTTGTATCAGCAATGTAGTGAAGTGACAACCATGTCCACCAATTTGCACCGTCAAGATCGTCGTAGACCGTTGGCAAGGTGTACGCAGAATAGACCATTGCAAAGGTAACGATGTTCATCAACAAAATTCCAAGAATTGCAACGCCGCGAAGAACATCGAGCGAGCCGATGCGCTCTCCCAAAGAAACAGGTGTGTTTACAGTTGCATCCATTGCAATATTTCCTCAGTGTTTGCAAGATCGTCAACGAGAAGATCGGGCTTGACATTCGCAAGTGCAACACGGTCGTGTGAACCAGTACAAACTGCAATCACGCGGCAACCTGCACCATGTCCGCTCGTGACATCATGCACAGTGTCGCCGAGCAATACCACTGGTTCATCAATGCCATGTTCTGCAATCGCATGTGGCGGAAGATCAGCTCGAACATTCCCATCTGTTCCCCACGCATTTGCGACAAATGGCGCTGTATCAATCCCTGCTGCTTCAAGTTTCATCAAACCTGTTTCTTGATAATTTCCAGTAACCAATCCGAGCGTGTGTTTTCCATCTTGCAATGCTGCGAGTAATTCTGTAATACCTGGCAACACTCGAACTGTTGTATCTTCAAGATTTTTGCGAAGCACTTCAGTGTACTGCAAGCGAAACGAATCATGCAGTGACGAGTGATTATCAACGCCATGTCTCTCGCATGCATCTTCCCAAATGAGTGGATCTAATCGTCCCCCTATTGGCATACCTGAAAGCGAAAACGGTTTTCCAAACATCGCTTCGCCTGTTTGTTCGATTGAGCGAACACCAACACCTTCAGATGAAAGCATTGTTCCATCAATATCAAACAGGACGAGCATCAGCAGACTGCGGAAACTGCAGAGGCAACTCGCGCTGCTGCATCTTCAAGATCACCGGCAGTTTGCATGGTAGGAATGACGGCTTCTGCTGCTTTGAGAATATCTCTCGCCGCTTCAACGTTTGTTCCCTCAAGGCGAACAACAAGAGGTACTGTAAAACCAACTTCTTTTGCTGCGCTCACAATCGCTTCAGCGATCACGTCGCATTTCATGATGCCGCCAAAAATATTAACGAGCACACCTTCAACTTTGTCATCGGAGAGAATAATTCGAAATGCTTCAGTCACAGCTTCAAGGGTTGCTGCGCCGCCAACATCAAGGAAGTTTGCAGGGCTGCCGCCGTGCAACTTAATGATATCCATCGTAGCCATCGCAAGACCAGCGCCATTGACTAGACACCCAATGTTGCCATCAAGAGCAATAAAGTTCAAACCAAATTCGGCTGCTTTCAATTCTGATGCATTCTCTTCAGTTGGATCAAACATCTCTTTCAAGTTTGGGTGACGAAAAAGTGCGTTGTCGTCAAAGTCAAACTTCGCATCAATCGCCATCACTTGACCGTCTGCATGTTGGTCACATGCAGGAGTAACAATCAGCGGATTGATTTCTGCGAGAGACGCATCGGTTTCATCAACAAGCGTTGCAAGTTTCATCATGATTGTACTTGCTTGTCGAACTTGTTTGCCAGTGAATCCAAGATCGAAAGCCATTTGTCGGGCTTGGTACTCTTGCAATCCTGCAAGCGGATCGATCCGTTGTGTGAGAATTGCTTCTGGATTTTCATGCGCAACCGTTTCGATTTCTACGCCCCCTTCACTTGATGCGATAAGTGCGTTTGTACCGTTCGCACGATCCATCGTAATGGCAAGATAAAATTCGCTTTCAATATCAACACCATCAGCGATCAACACCTTGGTGACATCGAGCCCTTCAGGGCCAGTCTGCACGCTCACCATTGGGTTGTTGAACATGAAGGTTGCTGCATCGGTCACCTCGTCGAGCGTTCGACAAAGTTTCACAAAGCCAGCCTTACCGCGACCACCTGCATGTACTTGTGCCTTGACGACAAGGAGCGTTGCTCCATCATCGAGAAGTGACTTTGCAGCAGCAGTTGCTTCTGTAATGGAAGTTACCATGGTACCGCCGGGGACTGAAATTCCAGCTTCGGCGAGGAGTTGTCTTGCTTGATATTCGTGTATCTTCATGGAATCTACAATTATACATGAACGAAGGAGATTTCGAAATGGCAGAAACGCCCTCATCAATGGTTCCAATTGGCACGCAAATGCCTGCTTTTTCGCTCCCCGAAGCAACTGGTAAAATATGGAAACCGACCCAAGGAAAACAGGGGTACTTGGTGCTCTTCATTTGCAACCACTGCCCATACGTCATCCATGTTGCTGATACATTAAACAGACTGAAAAAACACTGCAATTCTCTTGAAATCGAGATGGTTTGTATCAACTCTAATGATACAGAAGCGTACCCTGCTGATTCTATTGAGAACATGCTAAAAACGGCTGTGGAGTTTGGCTGGCGTTTCCCCTATCTCATCGATGAAACACAAGAAGTTGCGAGAGCATTTTGTGCAACGTGCACTCCCGATATTTTTCTCTACGACCAATACCAGCGGTTGTATTATCGAGGGCAACTTGATGACTCTCGGCCTAGCGTTGGAGCGTCAGATGGAAGCGATCTTCTCGCTGCGATGGATTCTCTTGAGAGTGGTAAAAAATCGCCTGATGGTCAAAAACCTTCGATCGGTTGCAATATCAAATGGAAATCGTAAAAAATGGAAGAAAAAATGGTGACTTTTCTGGAGAATGGATAAATAGTATGGCATACTGCACATAGACAACTTTTGGACTCCCAGACTGGGACGATTCCTACAATATTGCCACATATGGCAAGTTCGGACACGAACGTTCGGAGGATGTACGAGAGGAGCCGTCCCAGTTTTCTATTTTCTACACAATTTTTGTAGTGTCAAACCTACTAATCAGTACTATGATGCACATATAAAGTGAAACATTTACTCACGAGTATGCGTTGTATAAAGTGGCACGACCATAAACACGATGCAATCAAATCAGGAGGTTCATTATGAACAAAGCAATTATTGGAATGACAATCGCAACGATCGCAACGGGATCATTACTCGGCTGCAACAAAACAGAAGAAGGCGCATCAATGGGTGCTATTGTCGGCGCACTTGCTGGCCAAGCAGGTGGCGGTGACACTGCCGGCACGCTCATCGGTGCGGGTGCTGGTGCGCTCATCGGTGGTGCTATTGGTAACGATCAACAAGGTCGAGAAAATACACAATATCAGCAGCAAAGTGCTAATGGTCAAACCACTCGAAGAACGACCACGCATGAAACGCTAAACCCAGATGGTTCTGTAAGTAGAACTGGTACGACAACTACCACTTCAACACAAACCAGTGGAGGCTACACCGGACTCGAAAACTAAGCAGATGTATAAACACCTCTGTGTACTCGTAGGCTCCTTGCTTCTTTTGTTTTGTATTCTTGGTTGTAACAATGCGCAAAAGAACAGCGGCCGAACATCCACAATGGATGCAATTGTTGATGGCACGTTTGCCACTGACAAGGCGATGCAAGAAGAGCGAACTGAGCAAGGCGAGTACATCGAAGAACAAGAAGAGCGGTACGAAGAGTAAATTTCGTTCCTTCCGAGTTTTGCGTGGGTAGAGTGATTCATTTTTTTGCCACAGAGCCGCAGAGATCGCAGAGAAAAAATAAATAAACTGTATTCCTCAGTGTCTTTGCGCCTCAGCGGCGATTCTTCGAACGAATGCACCTCGTGCATCCTTTTATCTCACAGGCAATGAACCGAGAAAATTGTAATGTGGTGGTATTACCCACACAAAACTCTGAAGCCCCAAACATTGTAGTATTGATAATAAATATTCAGTAGAGTAAAGTAGTTATCGTAACGCTTCAAGGTTCTCTTGAAAAGTTCAAAGTGAGTGGCGTCCTCATGTATTTAGTTTTTAGGAATTATTAAATGAAATTATATTTTATCATTTTTTATATTGTGGTGTTTCTAGTGACCTGTGCAACAAGTGCTCAAATAACAAGTGCAATTGTCCCAAATTCCAATTCATTGGCTAAAGGCGCAATTCTGTATGTGGTAGTAGATTCCGATGATTATTGCACTACACATCTTCTCGCCTCAGATTACTTGGGTTCAACTTTTATACAAACTTCTGCGGGAACGATTACTACGCTCACTATTGAAGTATATCAAACAGGAGAACAACTTTCTCTCACAAAAAACGATAGTGAAATTTTTAGATTTTATCGCAACGGCGATGTGGTAGCTGAAATATCTCCTGATGACAATGGTTCTTGGAATCACTGGGGACCAGACTCTTTATATGATAGCCAAGCATATGAGATCCTTCTTCTTGCTTTAACCGACGAAGAATTAAATGCTTCTAACAAATGGGCGCAGTGGGGTTATTGGAGATGCGTATGGCAAATATTAAAATGCGAAGCGATCTCTCTTGGATGCCTTGCAGCGGCCCCTGCAACCGTCATTGCATGTGCTTCAGCCTGTACAGTAACCGGCCCTGCTTGTATTATTTGTATGACTGCAGGTCTCGGGGGTACCGTTGCCTTATGTGATAGTGCATGGGATTGTTGGAGTACAGCTTGGGATCATGGATGCATCCCATCTTTATAATGCATCCATCCAATTTTCCTCCTGAGTTTACTGCGAGAATTAGTACCTATGAAGTCCGCCTCATCACACTTATTTCTATCATTTCTTGTGTTATTGGCTACTTTACACTTGGACCAAACATTTGGATGTCATTGATTGGTGCTGTATGCGGGGTTGGCAGCGGTGCATTAGTGTGTGCACTAGGAAGATTTCTTAATAACGCAACTCCTGAGCCCGTTTGTTGGAAAAAATCAGATTACATCAAAGAACAAGAAGAGCGGTACGAAGAATAAATTTCGTTCCACGAACAATAAAAAACATCGCACGAAAGTGCGGTTTTTTTTGTTATTAGCTCATTTGACAAATATTATTCCTTCACATAGATCGCCAGAACTCCGACAACCTGCTGGCCGTGATGATCTTCTAAGCAACCTTGGCTCTAACAAATGAAAAACTATTCATCCTGAGTGTATGCTAAATCTTGAAGTACTCTTTCAATGTCTTTTTCATCGATAATACCATCCACAATGTAATCACTTTCCGGGATATCTTGTCCGAAATCTCCAATAACTTTGATAAATGCTACTGTTAACTTATCTTCTGGTTGGACCAACTCTAGGTACTCAACTTCATGAAAGGTTGGAGCGTTTGAGTTTTCAAGATAAATACAAGCGTATCGTGGAGGTACTCGTAAGTCAATGTTTGAGCAGGAATGTAACCAACTTGAGAACACCCGCAAAGTAACTTTCACATCTCCAGAGGGTGTAATAGTGCGCTCATAAGAAAGCGCTGGCCAATCAGTTTCAGGTGAGTACTTCCAGACATATTCTCGATCAATAAATAAACCCAAATTTTCTGGGGTATGGTTCCAAGATCGGACGGGTCGCCAATTGCGATTCATATCGAATGCTTCACTCGCACAATATGCATCTGGTGTACCAGCACCTACAGTAAAGGTAATCACGATTTCGTTATCTTCGTAAACTCTAGCTGCCACGGTTTGTCCTTCTAAATACCCTTCGGGACCCAGCAGTTTCCCCCACGGAAGATATGATCTATCCAAATCACCAAGAGGGATCGTACTGCCCCCTCTTGGACGAACTAACACTACTTGATCATCTATTGTTTCTATAGAATGGGTGGTATCCCACCAAATCGTTTCTTTGCTTGCAGTGGGTACTGATGTATAGTCGCTACCCCTGTCCAGCGCCATTGTTGCTAAAGACAGATCAATTGTGTCAAACGAAATCAGCCTTTCCCTTATGTTGTAAGCGATACTATCTTTTACTCTGAAATAATTACTCCAACCCTCTCGCATCGGCGCAGAGTTGTTTGTAACAAAAGTGAGGATATTTTCTAAATCAAACTGTGAAGAATAAAACTGGTCGTCCAGAAGAGTAACCATCGAATGAAATTTGTCTATACTCAATAAGAACTGAAATGATTGATATTCAATGGTTGCATCAGGTGAATTTTGCACCTTTGCACCCAGCTCTTGACTTGCAATTTCCAAATTGACTTGTGCGGAGGATTGACTTGTGCAAACAACTATAAAGATCGAAACAATTAACCCATATATGTAAATTGTAATTTTCATTCAACTCCTGACGTGCCCCATTACATGGTCCAATCCCAATGTCAGTATTGGGGTTATTGGAGATGCGTATGGCAAATGTTAAAATGCGAAGCGATCTCCTTACAGCGACCCCTGCAACCGTCATTGGATGTGCTTTAGCCTGTGCAGTTACCTGCCCTGCCTGTATTATTTGTATGGGTCAATTTGACCAGGGGACAACTTGACCCGGGGTCAAATTTATTGTCGGTTGGGCTTGGATGTTTACACAACCCGCGGGAGTTGACAATTTGGCATTGCGCAAGCAATGTTCAAATTGCAATTCCGTGGGATGGATTTGAATCTGTGTTGGGAGGGGAAGTGCCTTGGCTTTCCCTCCCAACACAGATTCAAATACATAGATGTGTGCGTAGCACACATCGGCTCTGTTTAAAGGCACTGACTTTGTCAGTGCCTTTAAACAGAGCCACCCACGGGAATTGAACCCGTGACCTAAGCTTTACGAAAGCTTCGCTCTACCAACTGAGCTAGGGCGGCGTAATTGTTTCGTGTTCGTGCCACTCAAGGCATAAAGATCATGACGGATGTACCGGGATGATTAATCGCGCCATTCAACCGCGCTGCTGCATCTGCAAGATCACCACTTGTTGATTCAACTAGATTGATAATTTCCTCAACCTGCCAAGCCTGCGTGAGATTCCCCCAACGACGAACGGAGGCAGATGCTTCATCAAGGAGCAACATGCGATCATCAATCTGGGCATCAGCAAGTGCCGCGTTCACCAAAGTTTGCTGCGCGAGAGGCGAGTTCACCATGGAAAGCGTTTCAGCAACGAGTGCTTGTGTCATTGGGTCGCTCGTTGCAAGCGCATCAACCAACGCACCTGTTGCATCGTCTACTTCTAACACAGTGTCAGCAAGCGCGATGTCTCGTAACACTGCGAGCGCTCTAGCTGCGAACAATTCCGCTTCCGCTGCTTCCAATCTGCCGCCTGCTGCTTTTGCTAGAAGACCTTCAAGCACTGCTGCGAGTGCTGAATCTGTGATTGCGATATTGCCCGCTGCAACCATGTCTTGATTAGCACACGCGTTTCTTAGAATTTGTACGTCGACGCCATCTGCAAGAACCAAGACTGGTGTTGCAGTTGTTTCGGTCATCATCGCAAGATCACTTGCAACATTTTGTCCGTGCTCAGTACTTCTCGCAGCAACCACTGCAAGATCAATTCCTGGTACAATGCCCGCTGATGCAACTGCACTTGTTGCATCCATACCTTCACCCATTAACGACCAGCCCATTGATTCAAGCGAAGTTGCAATCCGTCGTCTCACTTCTTCATCTTCACCAATGACGATCGCATACATAGCGTTGCCACTTCGAACTGCAGAAGCGAGTAGCGGTACAACGCGGTAACTTCCTTCAAAACTCATTTCAGGAAGCGTCGAGGCAATTGTCATTGCAGCTTCATATTGCACGCGTCGGTCAGGGTAGAACATCGCATTCACAAGTGGTTGATCAGAACCTGTTACTGCTGCTGCTGCACCTGCTGTCCGAGCAAGCGCTGCGATCGCATCATGCGCTAATGGCGTATCTTTTCGTTCAAGAGCAATGCGAAGTACATCGCTTGCAACTTCTGGGCCAAAAACAGTCGCGTAAAACTCTGGGCTGTACGCTAAATTTCCGTACACTAAATCATCGTTCCCACCAAGTTCACGATCACGGCGCAAGTTCGAGGCAACGAAAATACTCATTGCTGGTTCATTTTGGGCATCATTTGCGAGCGCTCCTGCAGCAAAGTACATCGCCATGACATCATCAAAAACTGCTTCGGGAACATCACGTGTTTCTAATCCGTACATTTCATCCCAAACCCAAAAATTATTCACACCTGCAATTGCCGCTGGCATCACAGATACTTGCCGATCAAAAAATTGACCTGCAACGACTGTTTGCATCGTTGAAATACTTGTGTCTACATCGATGCCAATTTCACCAAGTGCTTTCACAGCAGCTTGCGCGGCAGCAGGATTCGCCCCATCTGAATGTACTAATGTGAGCAACGCAGGTGCTGCATGTGCGTAACCAATAGCACCAAGAACACGGCACACAACGACCTGTGCTTCACCGCCTAGATGCGGCAACGCAACTGTCAATGGTAACACTGCATCTCCGCCAATCTTTGTCAACATCTTGCTGACCATGCGTGTTGTGCGGGCATCAGGGTTTTCAAACATCGTTCTAAGTAGTGGAGGCACTGCATATTCACCTGCAACAATCAGCCGATCCTCAGCTAACAATCGCTGCCGAGTTGTACCGCTCAAAAAGTCGATCGCTTCTGCAAGCCGGGCCGCGTCACGAATCAAACTGATTCGACCAGTTTCAACTTTCAATTCAAGTTCCGCCGCAAGTGGTTGCAGCCTGTCAACATAGAGTGCCCATCCGATTGCACGGTCAAAACGATCTTGTCGTTGCTTAGTTTCGTTGACGAGTTCATAAAACGCTGCGTCACTCATTTCACTTCGCAAAAGCGCAATCGCGTTTGCCTCAGCGAGGTCAACATTTGCGATCAGGGCGTAATGTACAAAATCATCTACAAGTGCCTCAACATCCGCATCTTGGGCGTGGGTGATCGTCGTACAAGTGACCAAAACAAAGGTCAGTACCATGGCAAAAAATCGGTTTCTGGGGGTAAACATTAAAAATGCTCCAAGGGAGAAATCAGGGGGACATGAAAAACGATAAGAATAACCGTTCCTAGACATGGAAGGGTATCGCACCCCCCACTCAGTGTCAACGATTACTGAGCATTCTGCTATGATTTCTTCTGACAGGGCGTACCTCAGTCGTACTGAGATAGCGGTTTTCAATGTTGAAGACCAAAGGGAAGGTGGTGAAAAACCACCGCGGACGCGCCGCCGTAACGGGATTGCCAAAAATGGCCATTACTTTCCAAAGAACCACTGCTCTGCAAAGAGTGGGAAGGTAGGAAAGCAAGTACGCCCGAAGCCGGAAAACCTCCCCTGTTATTCAGTGTTACCCGCGCGAATCGGGAACTGTCGCTGATTGCCTCTGTTGAGACACTGATCCAAACGTGGCAAAACGACACCTCCATCGCGTGGGCTTTTTAGAAGGAGGCCGCGTATGCCGACCACATTTTTTATTGTTTTTGCTTTACTTTCAAATCCCTTTGCTGATTCCGTCGTTTCTTATGACGCTGGAGTTGGCGCAGCCGATGGCTACACCGATCCCGCTGCTGCAATTGGAGAACCAACTCGTTTTACTGGCGAAGGCGTGTGGCCAAGTGTCGTGAGTCAATTCAATCCACCCTTTATGACAAGCGAACTTGTTTCCATTGGTGTTGGAGGAGAACTTGTTCTTTCGTTCAATGAACCTGTGATGGATGATCCGGCGAACCCATTTGGAATCGATCTTATAATCTTTGGAAATACTGGTTTCATTGATGGATCATGGCCAAGTGGCGTTGTGGATGGCATGTTCAGTCATGACGGTGGACAACTTGAAGTTTCAACAGATGGTGTGACTTGGGTAATGATCGAAGGCGTCGAAGCGGACAACACATGGCCAACGTGTGGGTATATAGATAGTGGAATCTACGACGATGCACCTGGCAGTGAACCAACAAACTTCGTATTGCCAATCGATCCGCGGCTTTCCATGGAAGATGTGACCGGAGTTGGCTTTGCAACGTTGCACAATTACTACAACACTTCCGGCGGCGGCGTTCCCGTTGATCTTGCAGGAACAGGATTACCTAGCATTTCGTTTGTGCGGATTACCGTGAGCGTTGGATCTGAACTTTCACCAGAGATTGACGGTGTTTCCGATGTTGCACCGCAGATGGCTGGCGACGTTGACATGAACGGAGTTGTCGATGTAACTGACTTGCTCGTAGCAGTCGCGAATTTTGGCCCAATGCCACTTGGCGGACCGCTCGCTGATTTCAACGGCGATTTTGTCATTGATGTGAGCGATTTGCTCACCATCATCGGCAACTGGTCGTGAAACAAACGCGCGCTTTTACACTGATTGAGTTACTCGTTGTGATCGCGATCATTGCGATTGTGATTTCTATGCTCATCCCTGCAATTGGTGCAACTACAAAGCGATCACAAACAATTCGTTGTCATTCAAACCAACGCGAACTCGTTACTGCTGCATTGGCGTATCGAAATGATCATGGGATTCACCCCCCTGCGATTTATTACGAACAAGTTGATGGTTCTTGGAAGACGATTACTTGGGACTCATTGATTTGGGAATATTGCTCGGCTACTGAACAAACGATGATCTGCCCCGAGCATGCACATGCTCGAGGTGGATCTGGAGTTTCGGGAGTCCGGGGGAGTGGGTACAATTACAACACTGATTTTATTGGCGCAGAAGCGAGCATGTTGCAAAGTTTAGAAAATGCAAGACAAGGCATTGCGCCTTCCGCTTGTAAGCATCCATCGCATGCAGCAATGTTTGGCGATGGCGGCGAAATTGGCGGAGGTATGGGCGGATACAAAACGAACCGTTTTATGCGCTCGCCAAAAGAAAATGATGGCGGCCTTTCGTGCGCGGGAAGCCAGTCGTTTAGACACAACGGTGCAACTGTCATAGGCTGGCTCGACGGACACGTCAGCAGCGAGACCAAAAAGTTTCAATCAAATTGCGAATACGATCGGTGGGAAACCAACGGGTTTCTCAGCGAAGACGACAGTGCGTATGATCCTAGAACATTGACGTTTTTCAATTAGCTCAGCGATAGTCGGCTTTGCAAATGGACCCATCAATCACCTTGGCTTTCTAAGTATTCGACCACTTCTAAACATTTTTGTAATCCTAAACTTCCAGGTTCGAAGCGATCTAAGCAATCTTGTACTGAACGTGGCACACCAAAGTGCACGCCACCACAAACACCCCAGTTTGCGATCACCACTAACATGTCATCGACATCGACAACACCATCACAATCAATATCACCTGCGCAGGGAAAAATACACTGTCCCCAATCACTGAGCAAAGCAAGCAAATCGTTGACGTTCACCACTCCATCATCATTCAGATCACCTTGACAACTACATTCATCTGGAATTCCATCACTGTCGCAATCATTTGATGTGCCATCTGCAATATCACACGAATCTGGTACGCCGTTTTCGTTGCAATCTTGCGAAGTGCCGCTTGTAATGTCACATTCGTCGGGAATACCGTTGTCGTTGCAATCTTCTGATGCGTTTGCATACAGGTCACACGCATCCCACACTTCGTTTGCTTTACAATCTGTCATCTCTGGTTGATATTCACACCAATCAATAACACCGTTCTCATTACAATCTTCTTCTCCACTGCAAATGTCGAGACCATCTGAAACATCGTTGTTATTACAATCGGGTTCAACCTCGAGAATCACATACCCCGCAACCTTTCCGTGACCCCCAAGCACTAGCGCACCAGCAACCACTCTATCGCCTGCAATCGAGACACTTGTGCCAAGCATACCAAGCGAAGGTGTTTCAGACACGACGAACTCATGTGTCAGACTCCATGTCGAACCAAGTGAATTGTAACTTGCCACATACGCTGCGCCCACTTCTGCATCTTCTCAAGGATCTGCAAAGGGTGAACCGATAGCAGCGCGATTTTCACTTGCATCAACAGCGTACCCAAAGAGCGCTCCGACAATACAATCGCGAGCAGTGAGAATTTGGTTTGTGAGAAATTCATCATTTGCAAACCGAAGTACTCGGACGATCCCATTTTGTATTTCAATCTTTTCGTCACCCATGCCTCCCTCAACATTTTCATCTGCGCAGAATTGATCGTCACGAGTAGGATCACCTGCAAACACCCAAAGAAGATCGTCGTTTGTACGTGACATTGAAACAGCATAGCCCATCGTGGACTCGGTATTCGTGATCTCATGGGGTGGAGAAAAGTATGTAGCGACCAGCACCCACTCGGTTCCATCGTGTGTAAACATACTAACTTTGCCATGGGTACCGCCATAAGGTGAACCAACAACGAGCCAATCTTCAAAGAGGCAAACAGAGAAACCAAACTGATCGTCAGTGGAAATATATTCGGGCGCATTAAGCACTTGTTCTTGCGCCCACACTCCGTTTTCTAATTTGTAGATGTACACCACGCCGTTTTTATCAAGTGGAGTTCCGTGAAACGGCGCGCCAATTGCAATGCGATCTTGTGTTTGACTCACCGAAAAACCAAATCGCTCTCCAGTGAGCGCATCTACTCTTGGAAGTTCAGCAGGGGTGGACCACACGCCTTGGACATTTGCGGTGGAAACGAAGACTGCGCCGTCCCAGTTATTTTTATGTGGTGCGCCAATGACTGCAGTATTACCGAGCAATGAAACTGCATGGCCAAATTCCGCATTTTCATAGTCTTCATGGTCAACAGGTGCAATCAACTGGGTTTTAACCCACAAATCAGTTAACTGGTCGTATGTGAAGATTCTTGCACCGCCGGTGTTATTAATGAGTCTAAACTCAGGAAAACCTACAATGAACTTGTTTTCGCTTTGTGAAACTGAACTACCAAAACCCTCGTAACTGACCGGAACTGAAGGTGAAATCAATTGATCTTGTGCTTGGACAATGATATCTTGCGCTGAGGCTTTTGTAGTGATAGCAATTGCAAACCATGTAAGACCTACGCTTACTTTCAGACCGGATTGAATAATTGTCATTGTCAGGCTCCTTCCCAGAATATCCGGGATTACATGTGGGTCTTTCGCCTGCGATAGAAGCAAGCACTTGTTAGAAAAATAAATATTGATGGTGCACTTGGTACGATCTCAGATGAAAATTTAAAAAGGTCATACTTTAAATGCAAACTAGAGTCCGTACCAATCACACCATTTGGTGTACCCAAGGTGTACTCTGTCCAATCTACATTTGTTGGGAGGGAGTCTGAATAGAGCATGTCTATTCCCGAAAAAGATATGCCTCCCGAATTTCCACCGCCGAACATATAATTTACGTAGTAGTAGTCTGGAAAATATTCATCCCATTGCACATCAATATACCCTGCACTTGTAACTAGCGATTGACCGTTGATGTCAAATGAGAATTCGAGGAAATCGTATCTGCCCGAATCATCACCAGCAGGATATTGATCCTCTGCCTCAGAATCAAACACATATTGAATCTTTACTTGATCGCCTATCTGCGCATCTTCCCAAGGCTCAAATGTGCCGCCGACAAACTCTGTAATTTCACCAGTAAACGTAAACTGAATGTACTCTGCGTTTGCACTCCCGAAAACAACCGTACAACTCATCAAAAACGCAAGTACAACACTCTTACTCTGCAAACTTACAATGTCACAGACTCTATCCATCGGAACCTCCTCGGCGAACTAAACATGCACTTCTACTTCTCACTATAAGGCAAATACGATCAGAGTCAATTGTTTTTACAATTTGGATACACAATTAAAAGTGAATTTTTCACTAACCGCTAACTCAAAAAGTGCTCAACCGCACTTAAAAGGTGATTCATAACACAAATCGTAAGAACTGCACAGTTTCACCTGCTGGAATTTCAGCATCGACGATTGGCAATCGCGCAAGACCAATTGTGTTTGCGGTGTGTGACAGATCACCAGACCCTTGCCATGATGGAATGACAATTTTTCCATCCACAATGTTGCATGGACGAAACGCAGTGCGATGTTTGTTTGGGACAACCGGTTGTACGAGTGGCAATTCTATCCATTGCAGTGTTGGATCTGAGCCGAGGAGAGACAACACGATTGGCAAACCAAAGAGATGCGCACATGCAAGCGCTGAGACAGGATTACCGGGCAAACCAAGAACAATCACATTTTTACTTTTGCCAACCATGACAGGTTTTCCGGGTTGCATAGATGCGCCTTTCACAGCAAATTCTACGTTTGATTGTGCAAATGCTTGTGGGAAAAAATCTCGCTCGCCTGCACTAATACCACCAACGGTAATGAGCACATCGCACTTTTGTAGCGCATCAGAAACTGCTTTGGTTGTTGTTTGCGCCTCATCACAAACATGTTGATTGCATACAACTTCGCATCCAAACGTTTCAAAAAGCGAAGTAATCATGGGACCATTCCCGTTTCGAATTTGGTGTTTATCGGGTGTTTCACTCGGCAATACAACTTCGTCACCACTGGTCAAAACAAAAACTTTTGGTTTTTTCGTAACTGGTAATGCGACCGCGCCAACAGTTGCAGCAATGCCAAGGTGCTGCGGGGCTATCTTTGTTCCTTTTTCAACAAGCACCTCTGAGCTCATTGCATCCGCGCCGCATGAATGGATCGCTTTTCCTACTTTTACTCCACCGACATTAAACGTGACTTTTTCCCCTGCAAGATCGCCGCGATCAGTCAGTTCGTGCTGCACCACCGCATCGAATTGTGGAGGCACTCGTGCGCCAGTTGCAATTGCAACGCAAGTATTTGGAGTCCGCTCAACAGCCACGTCTGAGCCAGCAGCAACACGCGAAGTTACTTCCATGGAAACACCTTGGGCAATTTCGCTCGCTACAACTGCGTACCCGTCCATTTGAGATCGGTTGTACGGTGGTAAATTCCTATCTGCAATGATCGGTTCAGCGAGTGTTCGGTCTACAGCGCTATCTAGTTGAACACTTTCGCAATCTGTAAGTGGGTTGACGATTGCAAGTGCTTTTCCAAGTGCTTCATTGTAGGAAGGCAATTGCATTTATCCGCCGCTCACTGGGGGAAGCACTGCAATAGTACAACCATCAGTTACTTCTGTATCTGATTGCACAAGTTGTTCATCAATTGCGAACGCACAGATGTGTTGTAGTGCAGCCAAAGACTGAGACTCTTTTGAAACTTCTAAAAAGACATCTGCAACTGTCGCACCTACTGATACTTCAACTGCCTGCTCTCGATGACCGGCTGCTTCTGCTGCAGAGGCGAAAAATAAAATTTTACACGTCAATTTATCTTCTGCCAAAACGTTGCTCCAATTCTTCAATCGATAAACGCATCGTTGTAGGTCTTCCGTGCGGGCAATTGCTAGCTCGCTCAATTTCGCGACGTTTGCTCAGAAGATCTTTCAGTTCTTGTTGGGTGAGTTGATCCCCCGCTTTGATCGCTGCTTTGCATGACATCATGTCGAGAATTTCTGAAAGTGCTTCTTCTTCGGTTGCTGGTAAATTGTTGCTTCCGAGTTTGTCGAGTAAATCACAAATAAACTCCGTGCCATCAACATTTCTTGAAAGCAACAACGTTGGTAATGCATAGACTGAAATTGATGCGGGTCCTGAGGGCGAAATATCGATGCCGAGTTTCTTAAACAACGCAGCATGCGTCTCAATCGAATCGAGCCACGCGCTGTCTACAGGAAAGGATTCGGGGATGAGTAATTTTTGCGATTCCAAATCCCCCTCTGCCATTCGTTCTTTGAGTTCTTCAAACGTCACTCGTTCATGCAAGGCATGTTGGTCAATAATGAGTAATCCTTGCTCGTCTTGCATCACAAGGAAACATTTGTGCACTTGCAGCACATCATCACTTGCAAGAATAGTCGGCATTGGTGTTGGGTGCGTGAGTTCAATTCCTGCAACTGCCTGCCTTGTCTCGTCAACAGGGAATGATGGTGACAACCCAGTTCCAAATGCTCGTTGTTGCCCAGTCGTTCGATGTTGATATGATTCTTTTGGATTGTAGAGTGGGACAAACTCTTCTTCTAACAACCTCGAAGAAACAGTTTTATTCACCAACCGCCACATCAAATCGCGATCGCGAAAACGGACTTCACTTTTTTGTGGATGCACATTGACATCAACAAGCGCCGGATCCATTTCAATAAAAATCGCAGCAGTTGGCCAGCGATTTGGTTCAATCAATCCTCGGTACGCTTCCTTCACTGCGTGGGTCATAGATGAGTCTGAAATTGATCGGCCATTGACGTGCACGCGAAGGTACCTAGACGTTGGTCTTGCAACTTCAGGTTTTCCTGCGAGTCCCCACAACCGAACACCATCTATTTCGCCCGACAGTTCAAGCATTTCGCCTGCAAGTTCACCTCCGAAAATATCAAGCAGACGCTGGGTCGAAGAACCTGGCGTGTACACAAGAATAGTGCGATCGCCACTTGTAAGCGTAAACCCAGTTTCATGGTGCGATCCTGCAAGTCGCTGCACAACATCACGAACGCGCGTCGTTTCAGCGCCGTCAGATTTCAAAAATTTCCGTCTTGCTGGCGTGTTGTAAAAAAGGCGGCGAACTTCAACTCTCGTTCCAACACTCGCAGCAATTGGTTTTGGTTTAGAGACATCGCCACCATCAACAATAATTTGCATTGCAGATTCGTCTTCATCCCTGCGGCTTGTGATCGTAAGGTGACTCACCGATCCGACCGAGGCAACTGCTTCTCCGCGAAAACCCAGCGATGCAATCGCAGCGAGATCTACTTCATTAGAAATTTTACTCGTTGCATGCGATGCAACTGCAAGGGAAAGTTCGTCAGGTGCAATGCCACAACCGTTATCGCTCACGCGAATGAGGTCTTTCCCACCATGTTCCAGTTGAATATCAATCCGGGTACTACCAGCATCAAGCGCGTTTTCAACGAGTTCCTTCACAACGGATGCAGGGCGGTCGACCACCTCCCCCGCTGCAATTTGGTTGATCAAGAGTGGTGAAAGTGTACGAATCGTCACGATGGTTGCCTCGCTGATGACCACGCTCGCTTCATCACGATTGGCATGGGTCGTCCACGACCAAAGGTACGAGGTGCAATTTTAAGAATCACCGACGCTTGATCACGTTTAAATTGTGATCGATCCACCATGCCTAAGATCATATCGATTTGTGCTCGGGGAATACACAGCGTGTTTTCAATCTCATCTGCGCCAAGATCACCATCAATGTGAGGAATGAGAATTGCGTCAAGTTCTTCGTATGGAGGCAGTGAATCTTCATCAAGTTGGTCCGGCCGTAATTCCGCTGAGGGTGGTTTTGTAATTGAGTTTGCAGGAATAGGTGCAACTGCAAAAATGTTTGCATTGTTGATCCAGCGTGACATTTCCCAAACTTCGGTTTTGTATAAGTCTCCAATAACTGAAACAGCACCACACATGTCTCCGTACAGCGTGCTGTATCCAACTGCGAGTTCTGATTTATTACTTGTTGCAAGAAGGAGTGCATTCTTTTGATTTGCAAGTGACATCAACAACATGCCGCGAATACGCGCCTGTGCGTTTTCTTCTGCGAGCCCTTCAATGTTCGAGTTTGCATCTCCGTGAATCCGTTCAAAAGCTGCATGCATGTGTTCGATGGGAAGTGTGATTGCTTTGATTTCAAGATTTGCAGCGAGTGCTTCTGCGTCTTCGATTGAACCAAGTGAAGAGTACCTTGATGGCATCAGCACACCTGTCACCGCATCTTTTCCAAGTGCGGCAACTGCAATGGTTGCAACGAGCGCTGAATCTATTCCGCCCGAAAGTCCAAGCAACACTTTTTTGTGCCCTGTTTTGTAGCAGTAATCCCGAACACCTAAAACAAGCGCTTGAAAGCGTGCTTCATCTATATTTTTTTCTGGGAGTGGGCGGTGCGCATTTGTTTCAACTTCAACAGCGTCTTCAAAAAGTTGAGATTCGTGTGTAATTCCTTCTGGTGTGCATACAAATGAACCGCCATCAAAAATGAGATCGTCATTGCCACCAACTTGATTTACAACAACTACTTTGCAATCATGATCCTTCGCAATTTGCATTGCATGTTCAAGATGTCTTTTTCTTTTCTTTGCGACAAACGGTGATGCGCTTGGTGAAATGATCACTTCGCAATTGGCTTCAGCGAGTGTGGCAATAGGATTTTCGTCATATTTGGGAGCAGCATCTGCATCGAATCCTCTCCAAAAATCTTCGCAAATAGCGATTCCGATGCGTCCACATTGTAGATCGACGACACCACTATTCGTTCCCTGTTCAAAGTAACGATCTTCATCAAAGATGTCGTAACCAGGGAGCAAATGTTTATCAACAACTGCGATGATCTCCCCGCTCTCGATCACCGAAATGCTGTTGCGAAAACGTCCCGTTGTTTCTTCTAGTCGAGGATGCCCTACGAGAAGCGTGGCTTGAACTGAATTCGCGATTCGTTTAACTGCGTCCTCACACGCTTCAACAAAGCCACTGCAAAAAAGATGGTCTCTTGGTGGATACCCTGAAATGAATAATTCAGGTGAAACAAGTAAGTCCGCCTCGCAAGTGCGAGCGGCGTCAATCAGGCGCTGGGTGTTGCCATCAATATCACCAATCGTTGGGTTGAGTTGCAGGATTCCCACTCGCATTTGCTTATGATACCAATGCAACGCGGCCCCGCAAAAGTGCGGAGCCGCGCATCACACACTGGTTTGTTGGAAAACCAGAAGGAAAGGAGTCAATATACGAGGGCGACGGCGTTTTCGATCGCATCAATCACTTGCCGCACCGTGAATGGCTTGCTGAGAACCCCGTCAAAACCACTGCATGTGAGATGAGTCATTTGCCCCTCAGTCACGCGGCCGGTCATTGCGATGACCTTGGTGGCTTGCAATTCAGCGTTGCCCTGGAATGATTTTGCGAACGTTGCGTAATCATCGCCGCAGAAGGAAAGGTCAAAGAGCATGACGTGCGGACGAAATCGTTCGCATTCAAGTCCTGCGTTAAATGGATTGGTTGATGTATGCACTACATATTCAGTTTGATCCGAAAAGACACGTTCAAGTGCACTGATGACTTCCTTATCGCCATCTACGACCAAAACACGTGTATTGCCAGACATGAGACCATCGAGTGGAATGCCATGTGCTTGCATGAACTTCATCAACCCTTGGACAGGAATTCGCCGATCTTTTGAACCGGGAATCCTGTAGCCTTCAAGTTGACCAGAGTCAAACCATTTACTCACTGTGCGGGCTGCAACATTACAGATTTTTGCGACTTCGCCAGTTGTGAGTACATCTTTTTCGAACGGATTCATCATTGCCTCGTTCACCTTCAAATTAGGAGTTCGTGAGTATCGCAGCTCCGCTACGACGGGGTTACTCCTCCAGCATCGTCAGTGATACGAACGTAATTCAGTCGTAGTACTAGGTTTATAGTGAAAAATCCGCCAAAACCGCCAAATGATGATTCCCAACGTCCGATAAACGCAGTTTGTGTAAACCTAGGCAATACGTTGACTCCGAGTCCATTAAATAACTTGATTTTACATTGACTCCGAGTTCATAAATTAACTCGCATTTTCGCTTGTAACCTACTGCAATTACAAGATATAAATTAACTCCGAGTCAATATTTAACTGCTGGTTTTAATTGACTCGGAGTCAAATTTGTTTGCAAAAAAACACCCGATCGTGTGAGCGGGTGTTTTCTGAGATGTATGTAAAGGATTACGCGTTTGGACCAGCCGAGCGGACTGGGTTAGACATGTCGTACTTCTTGTCGTTCGTACGGAATTTTTGAGCGAGTTCATTCGCCGTTGTGTCGTACGCATTCCCATCCGCCCAAGTTTGTCGAGGATCAAGCACTTCTGCTGGAACATTCGGAGCAGTAGTTGGAATGTGCAATCCAAAGATCGAATGTTGCACGTATTCCGACTTAGCAAGTGAACCATCTAAAATTGCAGTGACAAATGCACGTGTATATTTCAAACTAAACCGCTCACCTGTGCCGTACGCACCACCAGTCCAACCGGTATTCAACAGCCAGACGTGTGAATCTTGTTCTTCGACTCGTTTCGCAAGCCACTGCGCATATTCCATTGGTCTTCTCGGAAGAAATGGACCGCCAAAGCAAGGGCTAAAATTAGGTTGTGGTTCTGTAATACCCGCTTCAGTGCCAGCGAGTTTAGATGTATACCCATTGATGAAGTAATACATCGCTTGCTCAGAGGTCAATTTACTCACTGGAGGAAGCACGCCAAAAGCATCTGCAGTTAAAAAGATCACGTTCTTTGGATGCCCACAAACGCTAGGAATAATTGCATCTGGAATGTAATCAACAGGATATGCAACACGGGTATTTTCCGTTTTAGTACCGTCGTCATAATCAGGAATACGTGTGTTTTCATCAAGAACGACATTTTCAAGCACTGCACCAAATTTAATCGCATCCCAAATTTGTGGCTCACCTTCCTTTGAAAGTTTAATGCACTTTGCATAGCAACCACCCTCGAAGTTGAAAATACCATCATCACTCCAACCATGTTCATCATCACCGATGAGTGGGCGGTTTGGATCAGCAGAAAGTGTGGTTTTGCCTGTGCCGCTCAATCCAAAAAAGAGTGCAACGTTCGAAGCATCATCTTTGTCGACATTTGCTGAACAGTGCATTGGAAATACATCAGCTTCAGTCATGTCAAAATTCATTGCGTAGAAAATTGATTTCTTAATTTCACCTGCATACCGCGTCCCAACAATAACAACTTTCTTTTGTTCCATCGATTGGATGACTGCAACGGGGCTATTCAAACCACACGATTCAAAATCGTCGATTTGCAAATTACACGCATTAATAATTGTCCAGTCTGGATCGAACCCTTCAGGTTCAGCGCCACGAATAAACATCGTCGAAGCAAACAAACATTGCCACGCTTCTTCAGTGACAACAGAAACTTTCAACCTGTATCGTTCATCTGCGCCAGCAAAACCGTCAAAGCGAAAAAGCTCATCTCGCTTATTCAAGTGATCCATCGCTAATGCTTCGATTTTTGCAAAGTTTTCAGGTGTGATCGGCCTGTTCGTGTTGCCCCAAGCAATTGCATCGTGAGTACCTGGTGTGTCTTCAACAAACTTATCATTCGGGCTGCGACCAGTCCGATCACCAGTATCACAACAGAGTGCGCCGTTAGACGCAAGGCACCCTTCGCCGCGTCGAAGTGATCGCTCTACTAAAGCCGCAGTGGAGAGATTGGAGTGGATCGTAATTCCAGGGAAAGACAGTGTTTCAGTAGCTGTAGTCATCGCATGTCCTTTGCAAAAAGACTTATTGAAGAAGTTGGGATAATCAGGAGATTCTACCGCAATTGTCGTCAATCTTCTAGGGAAAAAACGAGTCAAAATTGCCAAAGACAATTGTTTGACCTCAGCCCCTAATGCGGCTATTCTGCCCCTCCCTACGGCGATCGTAGCTCAGTTGGTAGAGCACCGGGTTGTGATCCTGGATGTCGCGGGTTCGAGTCCCGTCGATCGCCCTTTTTTGAATGGTGTTAATTGACCCGCGGGTCAATTTTTCGAATAAAGGTAGAATCTCAACGATGAACTTCCACGCTATTCAATTCAATGCCATTTTGCACGATTGGAAGGAAAACCGCATTGAGGTTGAAAGACTTATCTCGGCGATCAACATAACCGAAGGCGATTTCATCGTGCTGCAAGAAATGACTGATACTGGTTGGTCGATGAAACTCGATCAGATCACGGGAATCGGCACTGTTGCTTGGGCGTGCGAGCTTTCAAAGAAATATCGTTGTTGGATCCAAGTTGGCTGGGCAGATCAAGACGAAAATCGTGGCAAAAATTGTGTCACGATCTGTTCACCTGATGGAAATCCTGTTGGTACATACACAAAAGTATTTACATGTAATCCAATGCATGAGCATGAATATTTTGAGACTGGTGACGAACTCATCATTGTCGATATTGGAGGCATTTCTGTTTGCCCTTCGATATGTTACGACATCCGCTTCCCTGAACTGTGGAGACCACCCGCTGCAGAAGGTGTTGATGTATTCACAGTGTCATCTAGTTGGCCGCTTGTCAGGATTGCACATTGGGAAACACTTCTCAAAGCTCGTGCCATTGAGAACCAAGCGTTTGTTGTGGCAAGTAATCGAATAGGCAAAGACGCAGTCTCAACTTGGGGTGGAACCTCATTGATCTTAACCCACATGGGAGAAATCCTAGCCAAGGCCTCAGAGACTGAAACAGAAACTATTTCCGCAGGTATAGACCCAACACTGGCACAACAATGGAAAAGTCAATTTCCTGCCCATAAAGATATCCAGAAAGATTTACTTGGAAGGATCAAAGTGACGAAGATCAAGGCTTGATGCCGATGCCCAAGTAGAGTACCCTTTGCACCCTTCGGCGAAATAGCTCAGTTGGTAGAGCACTGCACTGAAAATGCAGGTGTCCCCGGTTCAAGTCCGGGTTTCGCCATTTCGATCACCTTAGATCGTCTTACTAGGATTCAACGATGAACACACAACAAGAAGCCGTGATTCTCGTCTCCTGCCCCGATCAACTCGGTCTCGTTGCACATTTCACCGCAGTTCTGCATGAAGCTGGATGCAACATCCTAGATGCTGCTCAATATACAGACACCCTTACTCGTGTTTTTATCCAAAGGATTCATATTTCGTGTGCTCAATCACACAATTCTGAATCTCTTCGTACGCACCTTGAACCGATTGCACATGAGTTTCAAATGAAGATCGATATACGGTGGGCTAATGAAACAAAACGCGTAGCTATTTTTGTTTCCAAAGAAGATCATTGCTTGCACGACCTTCTCCTCCTTCATCGAGATGGCGACTTGCACTGCTCAATCGATATGGTCATTTCAAACCATAAAGAACTTGCTGATGTAGCTGAAAGTTTTAGTATTCCATTCCATCACACACCCGTTCCGAATTCTGGGGATCAAAATTCTGAACAAGAACAATCAAAATTATTAGAAGCATATAACATAGACCTCCTTGTTCTTGCACGATACATGCGGATTTTCAGTAACACGTTTACGCAAAAGTACGCAGAAAGAATTATCAACATTCACCATTCATTTTTGCCGGCATTTGCTGGTGGAAAACCTTATCATCAAGCATTTGAAAAAGGTGTAAAACTTATCGGCGCAACTGCTCACTACGCCACTGCCGAACTTGATGAAGGCCCAATTATTGAACAAGGTGTCATACGTGTTTCGCACAAGGATTCCGTGAAAGAGATGATTCGCAAAGGTCGAGACATTGAACGAACTGTTCTTGCAAGAGCAGTTCGATGGCACCTCGAAGATAGAATTATTGTGCACAATAATCGTGCAATTGTTTTTTCTTAAGCAGATTCTCGCAAACGATCTAAACGCATTTTAGTGACAAGACGGTTGATTGAATCTCCAGTAACACTAGACGTACCCATACCACTGATTGGATAATGCTCTGAGAGTGCGGCTGCAAGTCGGTTGTCGGTGGTCATGACAAAATAAGCAGGTCGACCAAGTACACTTGTCGCGAACTTCAGTGCTCGTCGCAAGTGCTTTGTGGTTGTAGCGATCACAAGCGTGTTACCCTCGAGAGACATAGGAAGACATCGAAACTGCCATGCTTGCCTTGTCGTGATCATCTCTTTTGCGTCTGATCGAGGAACTTCTACAAACGGATCTACTGTGCGTGTGTTCTGGGCATATTGGCACGCCCACGCATCTTCTATGGCTTCCATAGAAATACTGCACAGTGACTCAGCGATCACGCCAAATGGGCGTTTTGATTCCCGCTGCTCAGTAAGAATTGCTTCAACTTGTGTTTCAGTGAGCATCCCTTGCTCAATAAGAACTTCACCTAGGCGAAGTGGTTTCTTCATCTTCCATGATTTATTGTTCGACATGCACGAACCATCGGCACTGCGTACTCGTCTCTGAACAAGTGCGACTGAATATAACCCCCAAAACGGCAATTCATGCCGTTTGTGAGGGTATTTTCTTAGTTATGGGGCTTCAATCAGCAGCAAACAGGCTCGCCTATGAGATTTTCTGGGTTGAGATCAAGCAATCGATCATCTACAAACATTCCATCTTTACGAATCACGTTGCCATCAAAACTGATGGTTCCACCACCATATTCAGGACGTTGAATCAACACAAGATCCCAATGGACTTCTGATTTATTTCCATTGCATGCGTCGTCGTATGCATTTCCTGGAGTGAAGTGCATGGACCCAGCAATTTTTTCGTCAAACAAAATATCTTTCATCGCTTCCATAATGAAAGGGTTAAAACCAATTGCAAATTCGCCTACAAATCTTGCACCATCATCAGAATTAAAAATGTCTTCAAGATGCTCTCCGCCTTGATCAGCTGTAGCACCAATAATTTTTCCATCTTTAAACTCGAGGCGGATGTTTTCAAACGAGTGGCCTCTATAAATGGATGGTGTGTTGTAATGGATAACTCCATTCACAGAAACTTTCACTGGCGCTGTAAACACCTCACCATCTGGAATGTTCATGTTGCCAGCGCAAGCAATTGCTGGGATGTTTTTGATTGAGAACCGAAGGTCAGTATCACCGGGACCTTGAATATGAACTTGATCTGTTTCATTCATGACTGCCACGAGTTTCTCGGCAGCATCTGCCATTCTGCTGTAATCCAATGTGCAAACATCAAAGTAAAAATCCTCAAACGCTTCCGTGTTCATACCTGCAAGTTGAGCCATTGCTGGAGTTGGCCAACGTAATACACACCATTTTGTGTGATTAAGACGTTGTTGCATATGCACTGGGATGCCGTATATTCGACTCGATGCCTGTTGGCGGTCTGCATCGATGCCACTTGCTTCACTAACGTTGTGAGAGCCGCGAAGTCCAAGGTACGCATCCATTCGTTTCATCCGTTCAAGATCATATTCTGACCACGTTTTGAACGCTTGATCTGTACCACCCGCTTGAAGTGCTCGCATGATTTGTGCATCACGAATTGCAACGTGCGCATTCCCTCCTGCTGCTTGTACAACCTTAACCAATTCAACAATCATTTCACGCGGCATATCAAAGGCTTCAATCAGAATATGCTCCCCTGCCTGTAGATTTGTTGAATGATGGATAAGTAATTCTGCGAGTTTCTTGTACCGTGGATCGTTCATTTTTTCTCCTTTATGAACAACATATCGTACTAAAAAAACACCATTAGTGAGTTTTCATACATCAAACAAATCACAAGCCAAGTCTGTTACTTCGGGCGTCAAAGAACATTCATTGCGGATCCAAAGTTTTCCTTGGTACTGATGATGCATCGGGGCAAGCCAAAACCAACCACCCAATTGTGATTCTTGGAATTGATTGCCATTCCACAGGCCATCATCACTTCTGCCAAGTGCAACTCGGGAACCTCGCGGGGGATGTGTATCCCATCGCTCTTCATAAGCACCAAAAAGAGCTGATTTGACATATTCGACACCTGTAACATTCGGCGTACATACAAGCACAACATTTGCTTCTTTTGGCATGAATTGTTTTTGAGCTCGTCGAATTAACCGAACGACACGTTGGGTATGATCAACAAAACCATCAGGAAAACCGATGACCAAGGAAACTCGCTTTTCATCATTTGGTGCAACAATTTTTACACCACCAAGTTCACAACCATCTTTGTTATGGACAACATGTTCATCACCTAAACTCGCTCGTTCTATGAATTTTCCTGCTGCCATCACGAATACTTGCATGGATTCGTCGTCTAAACCATCATGCCAACGAATTTTCACTACAAACGATCTGTTTATTTTTTCGAGAATTCGCAACCTTGAAGAAATTGTCAACCGACGAGAAGTGGTACGGGTTCCGCCTAACCTTTTTACATGCACAAATAAGGATCGACCATCTTTTTGAACGTGCATGTCAACGGTCTTTCCATTCGGCGTTGGTATTTCTACTGCAACCTTGCATCCCGCTTGTCGCGCATGCCCCGCAACAAGAGTTTCTGCAAAACAATCTAGAAAACCCCTTCGTGTTTTACTTGCTTGAATTCTTCTGTACAAAACGTCTAATTCAGGATCTCCTTGCCATGATCGAATCATCCCAACAATTGCTGGGTTTAAATCATTTGCAAAAATATCAAGTCCTTTGTGCTGCGGAGTCAAGTCGATGCATCCCTCTCTTCTGTAGGTGTATGAAGACGGTGTGGTGGAACAAGACAACTTGCACTTTGCTCCTCAACAGATGGCCAAAGTTCTTCCATCGCTTTTGTAGGTTTTGTATCGTTGATCATTAGCCCGCCACCTTTGGACATAAGTTGGTGCAACTGTCTCTCTCCAATCTTGACACGGTACAAAGAACGTGTTCTATCCCAATCTCGGTCAAGCACTTCTGTTCGTTTTTCGATAAAGTCGACAGCCTTTCCAGCTGACGTATCAATACTCAAAGCAACTTCACAGATTGGTCCGACTACAAAAGCCCTCACTTCGTCTGTTAGAGCTTCAATCCCTTCTCCTGTCGTTGCACTTAATTGAATTGCTTCTGGGTATAGCGAAGTAAGAACTAATCTGTCACTCAAGTCTTTTACGTTGTCAATTTTATTTAACACCAAAATACGAGGCTGATCCATTGCCCCAAGATCACTGAGTGTTCTTTCAACAGTTTGAAGTTGGTGGGGAGCTGAAGGATCTGCTGCATCCACAACGATGAGTAATAATTGACAATGTACTGTTTCTTCAAGTGTTGATCGAAAACTTGCAACGAGATGGTGTGGTAATTTTCTAACAAATCCGACGGTGTCAGACAACATTGCACCAACTCCGCCACCCAATTCCCAGCGCTCAATTCTTGTTGACAACGTTGCAAACAACTGATCATGCGCCCAAGCTCCTCCAGCAGTAAGTGTATTAAAAATTGTAGACTTACCTGCGTTCGTGTAACCGACTAATCCGACAGTCACGTGATCTATGTTACGTTTTTCAACTTCACGAACTGATCGCTGTTGCATTCCTTCAAGATCACGGCGTAATTGTTTCAACCTTCTTTGAACAAGACGCCGGTCAATTTCTAACTGTTGTTCACCCGGCCCTCTCGTGCCAATCCCTACGGGTGCGCCGCCTGTTACTTGCCCTAAGTGATCCCACATTGCACGAAGCCGTGGATATGTATACTCAAGTTGAGCGATTTCAACTTGCAACCTCGCTTCTACTGTAGTAGCACGGCTAGAAAAAATATCAAGAATAAGTTCACTTCGATCAATGATTTTTCGAGCAGTCGCCTCTTCTACATTTTGAATCTGGGCAGGTGTCAAATCGTGATCGAAGATAATTACTGAAGCGTCGGTAGATTCTGCCAAATCGCGAAGTTCGTCCAACTTGCCCTTACCGACAAAAGTACGCCCTCGGGGCAACCTTCGTTTTTGGGTTACATGGCCAACAATTTGCCCTCCAGCCGACTCCGTCAGCGCAGTAAGTTCGGCAAATCGCTCATCTAAAGATATTCTTTCTCCCCGCAAGGTGAGCGCGACCAGAATAGCTCGCTCCGAAACAACATTTAAATCTTCTCGTTTTTGATAACCCATACGGTTCTGTCTCTGATCTCCTTGGAGTGTATGGTATTCTATTCAATAAAATAGTACACTCACAAATCATTTTTCTTACATGGGAATTCGGGGAAAGGAATTCGACGATGACACGCCGCTCACGCTTTATGCCAATCATGCTTGTAATACTTACCACGCTCGCTGCTGTGCAACTCTCCCTCGCGCTTACTTCAGCGACGCCAAGTTATGATTTTTATGACCCACTCATTGACGTCCATAGGCTTGTCGTTGACCGTCATGTTATGGAACCTGATGAAGAAGCAATGCAAGAAGCTGCGATAAACGCAATGCTAAAATCACTCGATGATCCATATTCTGTTTTTATCCCTTCTAGAGAAGTTAACACGTTTACAAAAGATCTAGAAGGTGATTACGCTGGCATTGGCGCAGAAGTGAGAATGGTCGAAAACGATGACCTTCTCGAACTCATGATCGTCAGCCCAATGGATCAATCGCCAGCATTGCGATCCGGAATCCTTGCGGGAGACATTATTGAATCGATCGATGGCGAGAAAGCAACCAATGCGACAATCAATGAACTAGTCAGCAGGCTCACAGGTCCTGTCGGGACAGATGTCGTGCTTAAGGTACGACATCCTGACGGTGAGAAGGAAACAATCACTGTCACCCGTGGGCACATTGTTTCTCGGACTATTTCCGGCTTCATTCGCCGCGGCCAACAATGGAGTTGGTGTCTTGATGATGAACTTGGTATTGGGTACATAAAAATTCGCCAATTTACAAGCTCTACTGTTGGCGAATTGCAACATGCACTTTCGCTCCTCAAAGATCAGGGACTTGAACGTGGTCTTGTGTTAGATCTCCGCGACAATCCAGGCGGCGCACTCGATGCAGCGATCGCAGTCGTAGACATGTTTCTTGAAGAAGGACAAATTGTATCCGTAACAGGAAGAAGCAAGCCGCAAAGTGGTGCGAGGGCTACTTCTACATTGCTTACTGATGTACCAATTCTTGTTCTTATCAATGGGAACTCTGCATCAGCTTCTGAAATTGTTGCGGGCGCTCTACAAGGAAACCACCGCGCTGTCGTTCTTGGGAGTCGAAGTTTTGGCAAAGGTTCCGTTCAGGAAGTACAGGAAATTTCTGGTGGTTTGCTCAAACTCACTGTTGCACGGTACGACCTTCCTACCGGCAGAACAATTGATAAAAAACTCACTGAAGACAAATCGCTCTGGGGCGTTGATCCGACCGAAGGTCTTGTTGTTGTTGAATCTGTTGAAGACCACGCAGATAGAATCAAAACGACAGAACCATATAGAGTTATTACGAACAACGAACCAGAAGAAGCAAGATGTGGTGACGCCGATTGGATTGAGACAGTTCTAGGCGACTTCCAGCTTGCACAAGCACTGAGAGCATTCAGAACGAAACTCAATGAGGGAGAATGGCCAGCATTGAGCGACGACGACCCTGTTGCCGCGAGTATCGATGATGAACTTGAAAAGCTTTCCAAAGCAATGGAACTTCACTTAGAAGCAATTGAAAAAATCGAACTCCGCGTTGCGGCTCTACAAGGTGAAGAAACAGATCCGCAACTAGAAGAAGTGGAAGTAACAGAAGAATAGTTTGACATGACGCTCGTTTTAGGAATTGAATCAAGTTGTGATGAAACTGCCGCTGCAGTTGTTCGGGATGGGATCGACGTAGTCTCAAACATCGTTGCATCCCAAGATGAACTCCACCAAGAATACGGTGGTGTTGTGCCAGAGATTGCGAGCCGCGCGCATCTTGAAAGAATTCTCCCAGTCATACAAAAAGCTGTGAGCAAAGCGAACATCAACATTCGTGAAATTGATTGCGTTGCCGTTGGAAACCGCCCGGGCTTAATTGGGTCTCTTCTTGTTGGTGTTGCAGCAGCAAAAGCGCTCGCTTGGTCGCTTAAAAAACCTCTTGTCGCAGTCGATCATGTCCTTGCACATCTTTGGGCACCAATGCTAAGTGGTGAAACCCCACAATTTCCGGCTTTGGGTGTCGTTGTCTCAGGCGGTCACACCTCCCTGCTCCTTCTTGAAGATCCATCTTCCGCAACGTGCATCGGAAAAACAATCGATGACGCTGCTGGTGAAGCATTTGACAAGGCAGCATCGATTCTAGAAATGGGTTGGCCTGGCGGCCGATTGATTGACGAGGCAGCCCAAATCGGAACTGCCACACATCGACTTCCACGGCCAAGATTAAAAAATAATCCTACAGATTATTCATTCAGTGGATTAAAAACAGCACTTCTCTATGGTGTTCGTGGCAACCCAAAGAGGATCAATGGTAAAACAGTATTTCCAAAAGTTGCTTCAACACTGAGCACAGAAGAAAAAAATGATTGGTCTGCTTCTTTTCAGGAAGCAGTTGTTGAGACTATCATTCGTGGTGTAAAGGAAGCAATCACACATCACAAAATCCAGTGTATTGTTGGAGGCGGTGGCGTTTTGGCGAACTCTCGTCTTCGCAAACACCTTCTTTCGGTCGCAGAAAAATCTCACATTCAATTACACATTCCCGAACTTTCGTATTGTGTCGACAACGCCGCGATGGTCGCGGGTTTGGGTTGGCACCTTTTTTCAAAGAGTCAGTTTGCAGACTTAGAGTTAACTGCAAGTCCAAGGGGGATCGCATCATGAAAACCACAAACACAAATAAAAATGCACGCCGTCATCAAACTGAGATGCCTCCAATCGAAGACTTTATTCCGAAAGGTCACCGAATGATTGAAGGTGATCACCCCGCAATGATGAGTGACGAAGAGTTACTCAAACATGTTTCACTTTCATTTGGAAGAACTGGTGGCCCCGGAGGCCAACACCGAAATCGAAAAGCAACTGCCTGCACGGCGACGCATGTTCCCACAGACATCACCGGTACAGCCACTGAAAGAAGGAGACAGAGCGAAAACAGATCGCTCTCGATTTCACGCTTACGAAGAACACTTGCAATTATTCTCAGACGTAAGATGGACACGAATAGTTGGACATGCAGTGCATTATGGGGTGGCCGGCAACAGGGCGATCAACTTCCAATCAATCCAAAACATCGTGATTACCCGCATCTCCTTGCAGAAGCGCTCGATTTGTTATTCGCCTTCGATTTCGACCTTACTGCTACAGCGGCGTGTGCCTCACTCTCATCTTCACAAATCGTAAAATTGCTTGCTCATGACAAACAAGCAATGGTTTGGGTGAATGAGCAAAGAGAGGAGCGCGGTTTATCTCCGCTCAAGTCATGAGTTTCTCGGAAAAAATCGACAAGTGGATCGATGCAATTTTGCCAGAGCTTTTTAAGATTCGCCACGATCTTCATGCACACCCAGAGTTGGGATACAAAGAAACTCGCACGAGCGAATGCATTCAAAACGAACTCACAAAAGCAGGCGTGTCATTTGTTGAGAATCTTGCTGGGGGCACAGGCGTTCTAGGTCATATCAAAGGCAAAGGAAACGAAGCGGTTGGCCTACGTGCGGACATGGACGCGCTTCCCATTACTGAAGTCAACACTTTTGACTGGAAATCCCTGCATGAAGGCTGCATGCATGCTTGCGGTCACGATGGGCACACTACGATCTTGATTGGCGTAGCCAAGGTTCTTGCTGAATTATCAAAACAATCGGAATTGCCAAACCCCGTCACATTTGTTTTCCAGCCTGCAGAAGAAGGTGGCGGTGGCGGAAGACGAATGGTAGAGGATGGGTGTCTTGATGGCTCGCAAATCGGGCCAAAAATTGCAGTGATGTACGGCTTGCATGGTTGGCCTCAACACACTGCAAAACACGTCCAAACTCGTGTTGGCCCCGTGCTTGCTTCTGACATTGGCGTGAAGATTACAATTACTGGAATTGGTGGACATGCAGCATTTCCACACTTCAGCCACGATCCGATCCTATGCGCAGCAAACGTGATCACTTCGATGCAACAAATAGTTTCAAGAAACACTGACCCGCTTGATTCGCTGGTAGTATCTTTGACTCAAATTCACGGCGGAACAACGCACAACATTATTCCAAGCAGCGTGGAGATTTCAGGAACAATTCGTTTTTTACAGGATTCTACTGGCGAGATGGCAAAAAGACGTGTCTCAGAAATCGCTCAATCAATTGCAACGGCACACAACTGTACTGCAAAAGTCACACTCACTGATGGTTACCCAGTGACGAGAAATGACGAAGGCGCAGTTGCACACTTTTTTGAAACTGCAAATGCAGTTTTGCCTAAAGAACAAGTTGGCGAATTTCCTGCACCGGTCATGGGTGGTGAAGATTTTTCCTACTATTGCAAAGAAGTTCCATCATGCTTTTTTATGGTCGGATTGTTGCCCGACGGAAAAGACAGTATGCCTTCGCTCCATCAACCAGATTTTGATTTCAATGATGATGTCATTGCAACTGGTGTGAAAATGTTTTGTGAACTCGCGCTGCGTTATAGTGGATCTTGAGATGTGTGTTCAATGATCATTTGATCGTATTCAGAAAAATCAAGAGTTAAAAAAGTAACTACAAGTTCTGGATCGAATTGTGAACCTGAACAGTTTCTGACTTCCTCTAAAACTTCATCGCGATCAAGTCCATCGCGGTACGCTCGTGAAGAACACATCGCATCAAAGGCATCTGCGATACCTAGTAAACGACCATAGAATGGTGTTTCTTTTTTCTTGGTTCCGTCTGGATACCCCCCGCCATCCCACCGCTCATGATGTGATCGTACACCGGGAAGCACTGTGCTTAGTTGGGGGACCCCGGATAGAATTGATTCACCAATGACTGGATGCTCCTTGATTCTGTCATACTCGTCATCAGTTAACTTTCCAGCTTTCCGGAGGATCGCTTCTGGAATGCCAATCTTACCAATGTCATGTACCAACCCACAGATATGAATTTGTTCGAGGATTGAATCATCGAGACCAATTGATTTTGCAAGTGTTTTCGCAAGCCACGCAACACGCACTGAATGACCTCGAGTGTATGTATCTTTTGCATCAATTGCTGCAACAAGTGCACCAACGGTTCCGAGCAATAAACTTTGCCTTTCTTCGGCGTGGCGTCTTTCAATATCAACACGCATCAAGTTTGACATCGCAAGCGCTGTTATTTCTGCGAGCCCTGTGCAAAACTCGACATCGTTCATCACATGCTGACCTTGCAATTGTCCGTCGCGGTTATCTAAGTAGATGCAACCTGCAACTGCATGTCCGAGCATGATCGGCACACAGAGCGCTTCTTCAATTGAGTATTGCATAATTGACTGCGCTTGATCATCAACAACTTCGGTCCGTTGGAATCGTACAGGCTCACCTTCAAGCGCTGCATCAAGCAGTGATCGACTGATGTTTGGGGTACCATCGTGAACGATGCGACCTTTTGTTGCAAGAACCTCGACCATACCTTCCGAACCGGCCGGCTTGACAATCGCAACATTTCCAAAGGCAGTCGCGGCTGCGGCGGCTTCTGCAACAGCGGCAGCCATCCCAATCTCAGACCCCGCTTCATGAATTGCCCTACTGCAGGTCAAGAGCGCCTTCAATTTTTCGTGGGCAAGCCCACCCCCTTGTGTTTTTTCGATCCGACGGATTGAAGTACCGGAAGCCTGTAGGGAATCGTCGATGGTGTGTGTGAGATTTCTCTTTTCACTGGGGTCTACGACTTGAAATGTGAAGGGTTCAATCACGATCAGATCACCCGCCCTGATTGGAACTCCCCGATTAGCCTCTAATCGCACACCATTAAGGAAGGTGCCGTGGCGAGAACCATTGTCTTGAAGGCTCCACCTCCTCTTAGTACCGACAATGTGCGATACCAAAACAGCATGATCTCTCGACACTGTCGCGCCTGTTGCCAAAACCAAACTGTGCTCGGGACGCCTGCCAATAGTCATTGCTTTATCCCCACGCAGCGTCAAGGACAAGTTTTCAGGACCATGAATCGTCTTTAACTGGAGATATTCATCTTCGCTCATTAGAGATTATGGTATCAGATGAAAGTTCACTTACCATGCGAAGTAATACGCACAATAATTGGCTCGGAGGCAATAATTCATAATTGGCTCCGAGCCAATTAAATCCGAGCCAATTAAATCCGAGCTAATTAAAAAAACGTGAGTTGTAACAAGGTGTTGTTCCTGCTATTATGTGTGGCTCGAAACAAAACCGTTATGACCACTGTGCCGCGACTCAGGCCGAGTTCGCTTCAAAGACCGTCTCGTAGACAATCTGGCATTGGTGGCAGGCAGGAGAAAACACACATGGCCAAACGTGTAGAAAAAGTATTCAAGGTGCTTGCACCTGGTGGAAAAGCAACCCCAGCGCCACCCCTCGGGCCGGTTCTTGGTGCCAATGGCGTCAACCCAGGTCAATTTATCCAGTTATTTAATGATCGAACGAAAGAACTCAACGGTAAAGTTGTTGGCTGTATCGTTACACTCTACGCCGATCGATCGTTTGATATTGAAATCAAATCTTCACCCGCTGCCGAACTTCTCAAAGTTGCAGCAGGCGTTCCAAAAGGATCGGGTGTCCCCCACACCGACAAAGTTGGGTCGGTCACGCAAGATCAACTGAAATCGATTGCGGAAGAAAAAATGGAAGATCTCAACGCTGCGTGTATTGAGTCCGCCATGAAAATCATTGCTGGTACCGCAAGGTCCATGGGCATCACTGTGGAGGGCGCGTAACAATGCCAAAACTATCCAAAAGACGAAAAGCAGCAGAACAAATCGCTGAAAAAGGGAGAGAAAAGCATCAAGTAACAGATGCGATCAAACTCCTTAAGTCCTTTCCTGCCACGAAGTTCGATCAAACTGTTGAGGTCGCGATGCACCTCTCTATCGATCCTCGTCAAGCCGACCAACAACTCCGCGGAGCTATCTCCATGCCAAAAGGTGTTGGACGCTCAGCTCGCGTTGTTTGTTTTTGCCCAAGCGACAAGGCGGAAGCAGCCAAGGCTGCTGGTGCGGTTGAAGCTGGTGGTGAAGATCTTGTAAAGAAAGTTGAAGGCGGTTGGCTCGATTTTGATGTCGCCATTTCAACCCCAGACATGATGCGATTTGTTGGAAAACTTGGACGGGCCCTTGGCCCAAAAGGTTTGATGCCATCTCCTAAAGCAGGCACCGTGGCTGCTGATTTTGAAACTGCCGTTTCAGAGTTTGCTGCTGGCAAAGTCGAATACCGAAATGACGACAGTGGAAATATTCACTGCGTAGTTGGAAAAATGAGTTTTTCAGAAGAAGATCTCATCGAGAACCTTAACTTCTTTATCCATATGATCACGAAGGCTCGCCCAGCAGCCGTCAAGGGTGATTATGTCAAAAAATGCGTGATTAGCGGAACGATGACCCCTAGTGTGCGAATCGATGTCTAACCCAAGAGAGGATGAATGACCAATGAGTAAACCAGTCAAAGAAATGATTGTTGCCGAATACAAGCGACGCTTCGACAGCGTTTCAAGCGGCCTGCTGATTGATATCCGCGGCATTGAGGCAAACATAAATAATGAATTACGTGTGGATCTCTTGAATAAGGATATACACATTACCGTATTGAAGAATTCACTTGCAAAAACTGCGTTCCAAGGCACTGATTTAGAAGGGCTTACAGAATCTATCAGCGGGCCCACAGCACTCGCATTCGGTGGCAATTCTGTCGTCGAGGTAGCGAGAAATCTGGTCGATTGGGCAAAGAAAATCAAAAAATTAGAACTCAAAGCCGCCGTGCTTGATGGGCAATTTTTTGAGGGAGCCGACGGCGTCAAGCGCCTCAGCGACTTCCCGACCAAGGAAGAGTCCCAAGGTATTGTCGTCCAACTGCTACTCTCCCCCGCTGGCAACGTTGTCAAAGCAGCAACCAGCCCGGGAGGCAATGTCGTTGGCATCGTGAAAGAAATGACTTCCATGCTCGAAGATGGAAAAACAATCGAGAAAATTGCGTGATTGCAACGTTGCAGTTACATGAGTTACTATATGACATCGCGTTCGGGACTGGCCCTTTGGGGTTAAAAGTCGCACAGGGCGACTCCTCTCCCACGCATGAAATTTTTATTGGAGTACGAATATTATGAGCGAAGAAGCAACAGCAACAAAAGAATTTGATGCAAAAGTAAGTAAAATCGGCGACGAAATCGCTGGTCTAACTCTTTCTGAAGCAGTCGATTTAGCTGATTATATGAAAGATACATACGGTATCGAACCTGCCGCTGGCGGCGCAGTCATGATGGCTGATTCTGCTGATGGTGGTGGCGGTGGCGGTGACGAACAAACAGAGTTCGACGTCGTCCTTGAAGCTGCTGGTGAAAAGAAAATCGCAGTGATCAAGGCTGTACGTGAAATCACTGGTCTTGGCCTCAAGGAAGCCAAAGGTCTCGTTGACGAAGCACCAAAAGCACTCAAAGAGAAGTGCACAGAGGACGAAGCCAACGATATCAAGACGAAACTTGAAGAAGCTGGAGCAACTGTCAGCATTAAGTAATCGCGATCTTCTGATCAAAAACTTAATACGGCCTGCAAGCACTTGCAGGTCGTTTTTTAGGTATGTCGCTCCGCAGTGGGCAACAACTTGCATGAGCTTATATTCTATTAAACCTCTTTTTTTGTAAAAAGTTTAAAGTTTTTGGCTTAATCGAGTTGTAAGAATAGCCTTGGCGAGATACTCTACGAGGCTCGGCAGCGGCGGTCGCGGCTCAACATGAACGAATAAATAAGCAAAAGCACACTTTAACGAGACATCAAGTGCGAGTAAGCACGATGTGGGCTCAGTTGTGAGGTTACTTTATGGCGACGAATACGATACGCAGTTTCGCGAAACGCGGAGATGCAATACCGGTACCAAATCTAACGCAAGTTCAAGGACGAGCCTATAACAAGCTCATCCAAGAAGATTGTGATCCCCTCGAACGAGAACCGATCGGACTTGAAGGGCTTTTAAGAGAGGTGTTCCCAATTGAATCATACGATGGTTCCATGCGTGTTGAATACCTTTACTACAAATTAGAGAAACCCCGCTACACCGCGGAGGAATGTAAAGAACTCCGAAGAACGTACGGCTTGCCGTTCCGTATTGGTGTTCAATTCGTTCGAGATGGTGAACCTGGTGTTATTAAGGAAGAAATTTACCTCGGTGAAATTCCCTACATGATTGGTGGAGGCGAATTCATCGTGAACGGTTCTGAGCGAGTCATCGTCAACCAACTTCACCGTTCACCTGGCATTGACTTTCACCTTCTTGAAGACATTGGTGACCGTCAACTTCACAAGGCACGCATCATTCCTGAGCGTGGGTCATGGATTGAAATTGAAGTGACCAAAAAAGATGTCTTGGCAATGAAGATTGATCAATCTGCAAAAATTGCCGCTACTACTTTCCTCCGAGCCCTTGATGAAGAATTTAGTTCTACTGAGAAAATCCTTGACTATTTTTACGATGTCAAAGAAATCTCTGTGAACAAATTGAAGCCTGAATATTACTCAGCAGAGCATATCCTCGATGCTGAAACAGGTGAAGAACTATGCAAAGTTGGCTCCCAAATCGGCGACGCCCTCGAAGCAATTCTCGCATCACCTATCAAGAAAATTTCGGTCATTGCTGACCCAGCAGATCCGCTTATTCTCAACACACTTGCAATTGAAAAACTTGACTTCCTTGCAGATGCAACCGAACACGAAGCTGCCCTTCTGAAAATTTATGGACGGCTTCGCCCAGGCAACCCTCCCCAAGTTGAAAAAGCACGTCAACTTTTCGCTGAAAAGTTCTTTGACGATAATCGCTACCGACTTGGTAAAGTTGGTCGGTTCCGCATCAACCGAAAATTCGATATGGACGTCCCTGAGGATGTCATGCATCTTCGTGCAGAGGATTTCCTCGCTGCAGTTGGCTACATCCATGACCTTCGAAGTCGAAAAGAAGGTGCTCGTGTCGATGATATCGATCACCTCGGCAATCGCCGCCTTCGAACACTCGACGAACTTGCAGTTGAAGAAATGCGAAAAGGTTTCTTAAAACTTCGTCGCACAGTACAAGAACGAATGAGTGTAAAAGATCCAGAAGAACTTGCAAAAGTTGCTGATCTTGTCAACTCTAAAGCAGTGAGTTCAGCGATCGATTTCTTCTTCGGTCGAAGTGAACTTTCACAAGTAGTGGATCAAACAAACCCACTTTCTATGATTGTCCACGAACGTCGACTTTCAGCACTCGGTCCTGGCGGTCTCAACCGGAAACGCGCGGGCTTTGAAGTTCGTGACGTTCACGTTTCTCACTACGGACGAATCTGCCCCATCGAAACGCCTGAAGGCACAAACATTGGTTTGATTGCTTCACTTGGTATTTACGCAAGTATCGATGAGTACGGATTTATTCAAACACCATACCGAACTGTCAAAAACCTCAAAGCAACTGACGATGTCAAACTTCTTCGTGCTGATGAAGAAATCAACACCGTTCTTGCACCAACAGAAGTTCTTGATGAAAACAGCAAAATTTCAGCTGAGCACGTTATTGCTCGGCGTAGTGGTGATGTGACCCAAGTCAACCCAAGTGATATCGAGTACATCGATATTTCTCCTAAACAACTTGTAGGTATCTCCGCTTCCCTTATTCCGTTCCTTGAACATGACGATGCAAACCGTGCATTGATGGGTTCAAACATGCAACGCCAAGCTGTGCCTTTGATCATTCCACAGGCACCGTCTGTTGCAACAGGTATGGAACAATTTGTAGGCAAAGATTCCGGTCTTCTTGTGAAAGCAAGGCGAAACGGTACAGTCACGTATGTTGATGGAGAAAAAATTCTCATCGACGATGCAGATGAGTACACACTCAAAACATTCCAACGGTTGAATGAACGAACGTGTCAATCACAAAAACCAATTGTAAAAATTGGAGAAAAAGTGAAGGAAGGGCAAATCATTGCTGATGGCGCTTCCACGGTTAACGGCGAACTCGCCATTGGCAAAAATGTCCTTGTAGCATTCAACACATTCGACGGATACAACTTTGAAGATGCGATCGTCATCTCTGAACGTCTCGTCAAAGATGACACGTTCACTTCTATCCATATTGATTCATTTACAGTTGAAGTCCGCGATACTAAACTTGGTAAAGAAGAGTTTACGCGAGACATTCCAAACGTTTCAGAAAAACAACTGATGAGTCTTAACGAAGACGGCGTCATCCGAAATGGTGCACGAGTAGGTCCAAACGATATTCTTGTTGGCAAAGTTATTCCAAAAAGCAAGAACGAACTTACGCCAGAAGAAAAACTTCTTCATGCGATCTTTGGTCGTGCTGGCGAAGATGTAAAGAATGAATCTTTGACAGTGCCTGCAGGCAGCAGTGGTGTTGTCATTGGCTCAAGCCACTTCAGCCGCCGAATGCATCTCGATGAAGAGCAAAAAAATGAGCTCAAGCGTAAGATGGAAGATTATGAAACGGACATGAACGAAGAAGCTATTTCACTTTTCCGTGAAATGGTTCGTCAAATGAACCTCATCATCGGTACTGAAATGGTTGACTCTGCAACTCGTCAAAAAGTTGGTTTGTCAAATCTTCCTGAAGTTATTCTTGAACAAATTGAAAACTTCTCCGAGAAGTGGGTCAAAGGTTCAAAAGACGCAAAAGAAAAAGCACTCAAAGTATACAATCGGTATTGGCCAAGAATCCAGGCACTCGAAACTGAAAAGGAACGAAAACTCGATCACATGAAACGTGGCGACGAACTTGCTTCGGGTGTTCTTGAAAAGACAGTCGTTTACCTTGCAAACAAACGAGTAATTTCTGTTGGTGACAAAATGGCTGGTCGACACGGCAACAAGGGTGTGATTGCACGCATCGTCGCTGAAGAAGATATGCCCTTCATGGAAGATGGCACACCAGTTGACATCTTGCTCAACCCACTCGGCGTGCCTTCGCGAATGAACGTTGGGCAACTTTTAGAGTTGCATCTTGGTTGGGCAGCAAAGGTTCTTGGTTTCCAAGCAGTCACACCAGTCTTCGACGGTGCATCAGAAACAGAAGTTCTCGGCGCAATCGATGAAGCCAACGAATATGTACAAAGTTGTTTGAATGAGTTCGAAGCGACTGGCAAAAACCCAGGTGGTCCAAGAGATATCATGGCGAAAATTCCATTCGGCGGAAAAGTTCAGTTGCACGACGGTCGAACCGGCGACGCTTTCAAGCAACCAACTTCTGTCGGTGTCATGTACATGTTGAAATTACATCACTTGATTGACGACAAAATCCACGCACGTTCAACTGGTCCTTACAGCCTGATCACACAACAACCACTTGGCGGCAAAGCGAGAACAGGCGGTCAACGATTTGGCGAAATGGAAGTGTGGGCGCTCGAAGGGTATGGTGCAGCGTATACACTCCAAGAACTCCTCACTGTAAAAAGTGATGATGTTGATGGCCGCACCAAAATCTACGACTCCATGGTGAAAAATACAAATGTTCTCGAAGCAGGCATGCCTGTTGTATTCGACGTGCTCTGTCACGAAATTCGCGGTCTGTGCATGAACATTGAACTTGAGAAGGATCAACCTGATAGCAGCAGTTTGCTGTAACAGTAAGGCCCTGCCTTTTATCTGATCTACACGCATCAACTACTCTTATAGATGGAAGAAAAAAAGAATGTCTGAAAACATCTTTGATAAAGTAAACGACTATGGCTCAGTACGAATTGGTCTTGCAAGCCCCAGCGATATTCGCAGTTGGAGTTTTGGCGAAGTCAAAAAACCTGAGACAATCAACTACCGAACATACCGACCTGAAAAGGACGGGCTGTTCTGTGAACGAATTTTTGGACCAGAACGCGATTATGAATGTGGTTGCGGGAAGTACAAAGGCACCAAGTATAAAGGCATCATCTGCGACCGCTGTGGTGTCAAGGTATGTCACTCGCGTGTTCGAAGAAAACGCATGGGGCATATCAACTTGGCTGCGCCTGTTGTGCATATTTGGTTCTTCAAAGCACTGCCAAGTCGTCTTGGCACATTGCTTGGTATGAAAACATCAGATCTTGAAAAGATCATTTACTTCCAAGATTACGTAGTGCTTGATCCAGGAGACACGGAAAAGGAATATCGCGAAGTTATCACTGAAGATGAGTATCGTGAAATAATGACTAAGGGTGGCTACGGTCCATTCCGCGCCGTCATGGGTGCTGATGCTGTACGTGAACTCATCGAAGCAACAGATCTCTGCGAACTTGCACAACAAATTCGCGAAGATCTCGCAGCGACTCGTTCAAAACAAAAGACAAAAGATCTTGCAAAACGATTAAAGCTTGTCGAACAACTTCGTGGAAGTCGGAACAATCCTGAGTGGATGATTCTTGAGGTTGTTCCTGTCATTCCGCCAGAACTACGACCACTCGTGCTCTTAGAGTCTGGCAACTTTGCAACAAGCGATCTCAACGACCTTTATAGGCGAATTATCAATCGAAATAATCGTCTCAAAAAATTGATGGATCTCAACGCGCCTGAAGTCATCATTCGTAACGAAAAACGAATGTTGCAACAAGCCGTTGATGCATTGTTTGATAACGGGCGATGCAGGCGTCCTGTGCTCGGAAGTTCAAACCGACCACTCAAGTCAATCACTGACATGATCAAAGGCAAGCAAGGTCGATTCCGCGAAAACTTACTTGGCAAGCGTGTGGATTATTCCGCTCGATCTGTCATCGTTGTTGGGCCTGAACTCAAACTCAACCAATGTGGTCTTCCAAAGAAAATTGCATTGGAATTATTCCAACCATTCATTATTCGACGGCTCAAAGAACAAGGATTGGCTGACACGATTAAGTCTGCAAAACGCATGCTCGATCGCCGCGAACCAGAAGTTTGGGACATCCTTGAACAAGTTATTTACCAGCATCCAGTCATGCTCAACCGTGCACCAACCTTGCACCGTATGGGTATACAAGCGTTTGAACCTGTCCTTGTTGAGGGTAAGGCGATCACTCTTCATCCACTCGTATGCACTGGCTTTAATGCTGACTTTGACGGTGACCAAATGGCCGTCCACTTGCCTCTATCTGTGGAAGCACAGGCAGAAACACAAGTGCTCATGCTTGCGACGAACAATATTTTCTCGCCAGCACATGGCAACCCACTTGTTTCGCCAAGTCAAGACATCGTCATGGGTGTTTACTTCTTAACGCACATGGACGACAACGACACCCGAGAAGACAATGAACTCATGAAGTTCCGCAATGCCCAAGAAGCATTGCTTGCATACGACTTCGATCGGATCACATTGCAAGAACGAATTCAAGTTCGTCTCCCTCGGTACCCCACTGTTGTAAGTGAGGAAAAGGGTAAAATTGCACCGATGCCTGAAAATGCACGAATCGTCACAACGGTTGGTCGCGTTCTGTTCAGCGAAATTTTAGCTCAAGGCATGCCGTTTTATAACTGCACGCTCACAAAGAAAGGTTGCAGTCGCGTCATTGATGACACATATGACATCATTGGTCGCTCAGGAACACTCACTCTTCTAGATGACATGAAGGAAATTGGATTCAAAACCGCAACGTGGTCTGGCATTTCCATTGCCATCACCGACATGCGAATTCCTTCAACCAAACAAGAGTTGATTGATAAAACGCAAACAAAAGTTGACCGTATCGAAGCCGCAACGGCTGCTGGCGCAATCACCAACCAAGAACGTCACAACCAGTTACTTGACCTTTGGTCACACTGTAGAGAATCACTTACCGGTGACCTCATCAAGACTCTTGAACTTGATCGCCGAACTGTTGAATCAAATGGAGAGTGTAAAATCGGTTCCGATGACGGATATCGATACCTCAACCCTGTGTACCTGATGTCAACATCTGGTGCACGTGGCAACATTAGCCAAATGCAACAACTTGCAGGCATGCGTGGTTTGATGACGAAACCAAGTGGCGAAATTATTGAAACTCCAATTCGAGCAAACTTCCGTGAGGGTTTGAATGTTCTTGAATACTTCTCCTCTACGCACGGTGCTCGAAAAGGTTTGGCTGATACAGCACTCAAAACTGCTGACTCGGGCTACCTCACACGAAAGTTGTACGACGTTGCACAATCCGTTGTAGTCAATGAATTCAACTGTGGCACAAAACGTGGTGTTACAAAGAGAGCTGTCTATAAAGGCGATGAAGTCCACGTTCCACTCCATGAACTTACTAAAGGTCGCACGAGTATGCAGACCATCATGAACCCAGTCACAGACACTACGATTGTTGCTGACAAGCAAGTGATTGACGAAAAAATTGCCGAAGATCTTGCCAGACTCAACATTGATGCCGTACAGGTTCGCTCACCGCTTACATGTGAATCGCCTGGTGGTTGTTGTGCTCTTTGCTACGGCAACGATCTTTCAACAAATAATCTTGTTGAAGAAGGCATGGCTGTTGGCACAATTGCAGCGCAATCTATTGGTGAACCTGGAACACAATTGACAATGCGTACATTCCATACCGGTGGTGTTGCTTCACGTGAATTTGTTGAAACAAATTACAAAGCCACGCAATCTGGCACAATGATACTGCGTGACTGTAACGAAGTTCCACTCCCAGAAAATGACGAAGGCCACCTTGTTGTTCTGAAACGAACTGGTGAATTGATCGTCGTGGATGACAAAGGGCGCGAACTCGATAATGCTTTCCGAGTTCCTTACGGTGCCACTGTTCGGGTTGCCTCCGGCACAAAAGTAAAAAAGGGCAACATCCTCGTTGAATGGGATCCCCACCGTACGCCAATTCTTGCAGAAAAGTCTGGTAAAATTATCTTCCAAGACATTGAACTTGGTACAACGCTGCGTCAAGAAGAAAGCAAGGGTAACACTGAACTAATCGTCACTGAACACACAGGCGATCTTCACCCACAAATTCTTATCCAAGATGATGATGGACGCACACTCGACTTCCACCACCTTCCTGCGAAGGCTCGGATCGAAGTAGAAGTTGGAGAATCAGTCGTTACTGGACAAATGCTTGCACGCCGACCTCGTGAAGTTGCAGGTACTGCTGACATCGTTGGTGGTCTACCACGAGTAACAGAAATTTTTGAAGCTCGAGTTCCAAAAGAACCTGCAATTCTTGCTCAAATCACTGGCAAAATTGAACTCCAAGCAGATCGTAAACGTGGCAAGATGGTACTACATGTGATTCCAGATGGTGGCGACCCTGTCGAACATCTAGTTCCACAAGGCAAGCACCTCTTGGTCCACACAGGTGATCTTGTGCAAGCAGGTGACACGTTGACTGAAGGTCCTCGTGATCCAAATAATATTATTGATATTAATGGTGAAGAAGAGTTATACACCTATCTCATCTCCGAAGTTCAAAACGTGTACCGAGCGCAAGGCGTACCAGTCTCTGACAAGCACATTGAAGTCATTCTCTCACGCATGCTCAGTAAAGTACAAGTTGAAAAAGCAGGTGATACTGAACTCCTTCCACTTGATATCATCGAACGGTATAAATTCCGTAATGCAAATGCACACTTAGATGGATGCTTACTCATCAAAGAAGCGGGTGATACTGGCTTCATGGTTGGCGACCTTGTACCAAAAGCAGACATCAAAGAAGCGAACGCTGTTGCTGAAGCTGAAGGCAAGGCATCGGCGAAAACTTCAAGACCAAAGAAGGCAACTGGTAAGCCACTTCTTTTAGGAATCACGAAGGCTGCACTTCAGTCTGAATCTTTCCTCTCTGGTGCATCTTTCCAAGAAACCACCAAGGTACTCACTGAAGCATCGCTTCGTGGTGCAGTAGATAGCCTCAAGGGTCTGAAGGAAAATGTCCTCCTTGGTCACCTCATCCCAGCGGGTACCGGATTTGAACCGTATGACACCATGAAGGTAGAACATCTTGTCGAGCTCCCTGCAATCGAGGAAGATGAAGAAGCCAACATGATGCAAGACGCTATCGAAAAGGCTGAGGCACTTGGTGCCCACAGAGGTGGTCCAACTGTACAAGTTGAGACCCCATCCTCAAGCGTAGAGGTCACAAAGGCGTAACCCTTTTTTCTCTTGTTTTCGATCAAGCCCCCCACTATTGGGGGGCTTGTTTTTTGTAAAGATCCAAATTCAATATTTCGCTCAAAAATACGTTTTTTTGATCAAAATCGCAAAAAAACCATACACTTATCAGACTCAGGGGGTATCATCAGTTACGTATGTACGTGGTTCTAGAGCCATTGCTCACAACCACCTGCCCATTTCTGTTTGACCTCTTTTTTGGTCAACTCAAACTACAAAACCCCTTCTGGGGTATGGACTTAAGGCTGTTCAACTTGATCGAGGATATGAATGCTCAGCCACATTTCAGAGAGACTTTTCTCAACTCACACGGCACGCACCGAAGGCAAGTTTATGTATCAAAGAAACACCACTCCAAAAAAATCTACGTTCAAATCACTTATCGCGATTACCGCATTTGCTTGCACCATCTTCGCTGGATCACTCACTGCAGAAGTTGTTCGATCAGAGCAGGTAAAACGAGGGATCGATCCATTGATTCTCTCGATTGTTGATGGATTTGAAAGTGGAAAGTTGATTACTGCTAAGGAATACACCTCACCTCGCACATTAAAGCCTCGTGCAAAAGATCGTAAGGAACGAGTCTCGATCACTGATCGCTCACGCTTGATGGTGAAATTCGCAGACGAATTGAAAGTCCGTGTTGCAAGTAATGGAGAACTCGTTTCAAGAACCAACAAATCTATTGACACAGTTATTGATGCAGCGCTTGCACTTGGTGTCACAATCTCTCCAGCTGCTGAGGTAGAAGAGGCTAAAGTAAATGATCTCATAGCCCGTGCAGAAGCACGAAGCGGTAAACAAATGCCAGATATTGGCGGTGTATTCTGGGTTGATGGACCACTCACTGCAGTCAAAACTGCTGCGGATGTATTCTTCATCACGCCTGAAGTTGAATGGCTCAACGCACCAAAAATACACCCTTCTGATTCACCATATCGCGGCGAAAAATTAGCAAAGCAGACCGGGCGTGCATTTAATCATCCAAGTAGAAAAACTTCGGCAAGACGCTTGTCAAAAATTATTGGCGCATGCATGTTCCGGACAGGAATGTGTCAAGAATCTGTTTCTCCTGAAACTTGTGAAGATCTTGGAGGAATATTTTTAGGTCGTGGATCCATCTGCAAAAGTGATTCAAACGAAAATGCAAATAGGGGCGCTGGCACTGCTTGTTGTACTTTAACAAGTGGTTGCATAGATACTAACTTCGCTAATTGCATGACCGCAAATGGCATTTGGTATGGAACTGATGGTGACACATGTGCAGATCTAGCGGGTGACTGCCCTCCAGAGTTCACAGCTTATGACGCATGCGGTACCTTTGGTGATTTAGGTTCCTACTTCACCGGTGACTGCTATATCGATCAAACAATTGAATTCGTTTCAGTAAATCGACCAATGAATGCTGCGGGCTGTCTTGATACAACTGCTGCTGGCTTCCCAAATCCTCAAGAAGGATTCATTGATGAAGATCAAAATTGTTGTGGAGATATTTCAGCCGCTATCCCTACTTGTGGGTCGGAGGTTTGGGATGCAGTCTGCGCTTCTTATGCAAACTCAGGTGATTACTGTTTCTTAAATAATAAAAACTGCGAAAGCCCATTTGGACCAAATCAACGTGGTAATCGGCAACCTATAATGGTGTTTGCAAATGACTGTCCTAATGGTTTTGATACAGGCTGCTGGCCTTTTGACCCAGCAATTCCTTTCTTTACGCCAGAAGCAACAACTCCTGACTTCTTCAAAATGGGATTGCAAGCATGGGCAACTGATGAGACTATCAACTATGCCGATTGGGGACTCATTTCAACCAACGCGCTGCCTCAATTACTCCCATACCCAATGGGTGGCGGCGTCATCGGCGATGTAAGTTACCTCATGGACGGTTGGCTCCCTGCTCTTGGCAATCTACCAAATCCAACAACTGGAGTTGCAACAGGTATTGGTGTCACTGGCGGAATTACTCAAACTATGTGGGGCGGTGAAGGACTAAACCTCAATCCAATTAATCCAGACGCTGATCCAGGCGGCATGAATGCTCCTGATGCTTATTCGGGGTTGTATGGCTTAGGGGAATGGCACGAGACCCTAAATGAAGGGCCAAATGGTACTTATGGTGCAGGAGTGAAAGTTGCTGTTCTTGACTTTGCAGCTGATATCCAGTCATACACAGTGACACATAACGGCACAACGACTATTTACGGTGCTGAACATGAAGAACTCATCAATGTCAAAGTAGAGGGCCCAGAGACTGGCCATGATGATATTCACATTTACTTTGACCCTACCGCACCCTTCGCATATTCAAGACACCATGGAGATGCAATTTTAGGCGTCATGGCTGCAGATTGGGATCCGGATGATCCTGACAGCAATGTTGGAATTAGGGGCCTTGTTCCAGAGGCAGATTTTTCATTTTTTCCTCTTGTTGGAGCAATCATAGACGAGGAAGGACAGGTACACGGTGAAGGACGCTCTGCAACAGCGTGGATTAATGCCATGCTTACGCTTGATCCAGGTGATGTTCTTGCTGCGACATACAATCCTCAAGGCGGACAAGGAGGGGGCCTCAACAATATCGATTACAACGCATTTTCTCACGACCAGATAACTATTGCTACTGCACTTGGCATTTCAGTTGTCATCGGTGCTGGAATGACTGGTGCTGATCTGGGCGCGGCCACGACACCATCAGGTACCGATTCTGGTGCAATCGTAGCAGGAGCAGTCTCTCCTGGATCACCTTTCAAACGATACGCAAATGGAAATAGAAGTTCCAACTATGTCATCGGTGATGGTGGATCGTATGGGGAAACTAGTTTTTCTAAAGTCACAGCATCCGCGTGGGGCGCTGGCATTACCACGTGTGGTTTTGGTTCAAACTTAGACAACTGGCTTGGATACCAAACAGTCAACTACAGTGATCCGTGTGACTACAACATCGTCGCTTCTCGGTCATATACGAATAACTTTACCGGAACCTCTGCAGCTTCTGCCATCATCGCTGGTTGCGTGATCGCCATGCAGGGATACGCATTACAAATTTTCGATACACCCCTTTCACCTATATTTACTCGTCTCTATATTGGCGGCGGCAGTTACGGCGGCATGACACCAACAGATCCAGACGATCCTACCGAGGGTGGCGATCCAATTATGTCGCACCCAAACACATATGGACTCTCTTCTGAAAATAACATGAACGGTGGTGCTCCTGATGAGTGGGACTTTGTAGGCGTAGAAGCAGGATTTGGAAATTTGGTCGGCAACCTTGTGGATCCATGGCAAAGTTGCCAAGATGCGCTCGTTGACCCCATTTTTGATACCCCTGGTATTGAAGACATCATGATCATCAGTGGCGAGCATCACCTTGGCAATTCCGGTTCAATTGCAGCCCAAGACAGTATGTATTTTTCCTTATTACCACAAGAGAGAACTGTTGGTGAACATCCTGTTCCTGACGATTACACCGGTCCCGGTGATACTGTTACATACTTGTCAACCGCAACTATCAGTGACATTTACCTCACTGGTCTCCTTCGAGGTGGTCTTGCTCCTGGCAATATCATGAACTGGGATGTGGTGATGCTAGACTCGACGTACACCTCAACGATCCTCTTGCTATACATGTGGGACTTCTCCAGAAGAGCGTGGGTACAAGCGGCCTCATCTGAACTCCTCACATCTGGTGATGTCAACGACGAGGGCAAAATAGAAGCAAACTTCCTCGTCCAACGAGCATCGAGAATGATCGACAGAACTGGGGTCTATCACGCAAGGTTTGTTACTATCACACAACCTGATGGTGATGATCAATTGTTCCCTTACTTTTACGATCAAATTAGAGTTAGATCAGGATCCTTTCCCGGTCCGATTGTCATGCCTTAACTTCAAAATACAATGCATAAAAAAATCCCGCTATTTTGGCGGGATTTTTTTTGGATTCAGTTCATTAGCAACAAGCCAATTACTTGCAAGACATCTGCACAGAGAAATTTGCTATTACTCTGTTCGTTTCCGTGCCATCTCTATTCGACGTCCACCATCAGAAATAGATACATCACTCATAAAGGCGTTGATCATTGCAAGACCACGGCCAGAGGGGAGTGTTAAATTCTCATCTGCAGTTGGATCCGGAACGGAGCTCTCATCGTAGCCTCGCCCGCTATCGCACACAACCATGGACACCTCCTTCTCGGTGATTGTCCACTCGATATCAATCAACCGCTCTTGATCCCCCTGGTGGCCATGCAAGACAGCATTGGCAATCGCTTCTTCGATTGCGATCCTTACAGCGAATAAATCTTCTTCCACATACTTGAAAGATTCCATCGTGCCAAGGATCGCATGCTGCACAAAATCCATTGACTCACGGTTGCCTTGCAACTGATGGCTCTCTGAAATTTTTCGTGGTTCAGCGTCTTCTGACATCATCGACCTCAATCCCCCTCAGTACGATTCATCCCCAAAACCCTACTAGGCTGTTGCAGTCAATCTCGAACTGCAGAAATTGCCTCACCGACCGTGTCGTGAATTGAAAAGGCTTTGTCAAGTTTCGTAATTCTAAAGACTTCACGAATTGGCCCTTTGATACAGGCCATCGCAAGTTTTCCATGTTTCTCATTCACTTTTGTATTCACCGTAATCAACATCCCTAATGCAGATGAACTCAATGCGGAAACATTTTTGAAATTAAGAACAATCTTTGGGAGCCCCTTGCGATCAATGACACTTTGCAATTCATCGCCAATTTTACGAATAGCCATTTCGTCAAGAATGTTGCTTTCAGCAAACTCAACATTTGAAATGCCTTCTTGATCAAAGATTTGTAGCATTGATTGATCTGCCATCATAAAGACCTCTTCTAACGAACGAACCTTATCGGTTGAACGAATCTTGAACACCAGCGTCAAGGATGCGGTGACTAAAGAGCATCTCTTCGCTTTCTTGTTGGATAATAATTTCAGGGCGAAGCAAGATCAACAGTGATTTTTCTTCGCGAGAAGTAGTACGGTTTGTAAAGAATCGATTGATATAAGGAATCTTAGACAAAACTGGAACACCAATTTCAGTTTCATATTCCTTCACACTTCTTTGACCACCCAATAAAGCGGATCCCTTGTCAGGCACAGATACAGTCGTTCGAATTCTGTGAGAAAGTGTAATTGGTAAATCGATAAATACTGGCGTTGTTTGTGAAGAAGATGAGTTATCGCCGCCACCTGCAGCAACAGCACCGAATGCATCAGACTTTTTCAACTCTAGCAAGTCACCAATATCAAAAATCACTTCTAGAGTGACGTATCGCCGGTCAGCAGAGATCACACCACGAACCATGAAACTGAAACCAGTGTTGATTGTTCCGAGTTCTGGCGTAAAGCCGATTGCACCAGCATTTGTACTTAGATTTAGGTTTTGCACATAGGTTTGTTGTGTTTGGACAGAAATCCAAGCCATTTGACCATTGTGCATCGTGAGCCTTGGGGCGGTCAGAATTGTGTTTCTACTGTCTGCTTGTGTTGCCTCAATTAACAAGTCGACTTGCACATCGTCAAGGAATTGCATACCGAGACCAAGAGCAGGATTAGCATTCACAATTGAACTTGCAAAAGAAGAAAATTGACCAACAGATTTCAACAATTCACTGTGATTTTGCACAATACCCAGTGGGCTAAAGCCCGGACTTGTTTTTTGATTTTGTCGAACAATGCCACCCATATCACCTTGGGTGAGGACGTTGTATGTACTAAATCCTTGCGTTCCTGGAGTAACTACTGGATCGTTTTCTTGAAGCCAAACCCGTTGCCATGGAATCGTATTACCAGGATTTTCGGCAATTGGATTGCCGTCGGCATCCATGTTAAGTGCGCCGTAGATCACTGGATCTTTAAGTTGTCCTGAACCTGGAATAAAGAAATCGCTTAATTGCGCATACTCATCCTTATCCTGCAGTTCATCAAACAATGATTTGTTTGTATTGAAATAAATGTCTAAATCAAAGCCAATTTGTTCAAACCAATCCGTTGCAATACTGAGGAATCTGCCTTCTACATTAATTTGAAGCGTTCTTACTTCTCGTAATTTCGCAAGCAATTCCATAATTTTGCGATGATTCGCTGGCGTTTGGCTAATGATTAGGTTCCCGTTGAGTTCGGTTATTCTGTGTGGGTTTGCAGTTGGGATACCTGGATCAATCCAACTATCTGAATCAACGTTATCTTTAATGATGTTGCTAATTTCTTCAACAAGCTCTTCCCTCGTTTTACGTTCAGGGTCTTCATCTGGACCGCTAAAGTTAAATCCACCACCGCCACCACTGCCGCCACCACCACCGCCACTGCCGCCGCCACCGCCAAATCCGCCCCCGCCGCCGCCACCGCC
>CAYYRP010000003.1:0-116832 GCA_964474235.1 uncultured Isosphaeraceae bacterium | reverse complement strand
ATTGGAGTCAATTGACTAACATACGAACTGGTACAACTAATGGGGGCAGGTCAGATAACTGGGAACTTGTTGAAGATTCTTTCGAGGATGGTTATCTAGAACAAGTCGCATGGATGGAATTTTCATCTGAAGATGAAGCGCCAGAAGGTGGTACGGGTAGCACGTTCGTTGACGCGCCTGTTTCAACTGCGCTGTTTCAGAGTCAATACCTTACTACTAAACTTGGATTGGCAACTGCCCACACTGTTGCAAGTGGAGTTGGTGTTGTCGTAGCGGTACTTGACACTGGTGTTGATAGCACACACGCTGAATTGGCTTCACAAGTTCTTACAAGTGGCTGGGACTTTATTGATGGCGATGCGTTCCCGTTTGATGAATCTAGCAATCAAGATGCTGATGGTGATGGATTAGTTGATGAAATGGCGGGTCACGGTACGTATGTTGCTGGTTTGATCACTCTCGTTGCACCTGATGCAAAAATTCTTCCAATTCGAGTTCTAGATAGTGAAGGACGAGGAAATATCTGGTCACTCGTTCGTGGTATGTGGTATGCCATTGATCAGGGTGTTGAAGTAATCAACTTAAGCCTTGGCTCAACCGATGAATCTGATGTTGTGCAAGAAGCAATTGAAGAAGCAAGAGCTCGCGGCATTGCAGTTGTTGCTGCTGCAGGCAATTGCGACCGAACAGAACCAGAAGAATTTCCTGCGATGGAAATTGATTATGTGATTGGCGTTGCGGCAGTTGATAATACAGAAACCCGAGCAGCATTCTCTAATTTTCATGAAAACTTGGCTCTCTCTGCACCAGCAGTAACAACACATGATGTAAACGGTGATCCTATTCTTGAAGAATCTGTCATTAGTACTATTCCAGGTGGTGGCTATGCATTTTGGCAGGGCACAAGTATGGCAACACCTCTTGTTGCAGGAACTGCGGCTTTGATTCGAAGCCAGCATCCTGAATGGCCTGCAGAGCAAACAACAATTGATGCGGTGCGGGAAGCACTGACTTCTGGCGCTCTACCTATTGACGTTTCTAATCCCGATTACGCAGGGTTACTCGGTGCAGGACGCGTTGATGCGAACAGCTCAGTGTTACTTGGTCCGGTTGCTCCAGCGCTTGGTGATTTAAATGCAGACGGCGTGGTGAATGTAGTTGATTTGCTTTTAATTATCAATGATTGGGGTATGACGCATACGTCAGCGGATCTTACTGGTGATGGTATGGTGGATGTTATCGACATCCTCTCACTGATTGAACATTGGGGATAATTAAACAACCCCGCGGGTCGTTTAACGGTTTAGTTTTGTCGTGCCGGGTGTTGGTACGGGAGGAACCGCAAGCGTTGTGAATTCGTAGGATGTAGGACCTAATCTGGTTGTACTGTTGAGCGCGTCGTTATACGAAACTTTTTGACCTGTGTACGCGGCTTCTCTGCCAAGAATTGCCATCATTGTTGATTGCGCCATGAAATGACCATCATTGATTGTTGCGCGATTACCACGAATGGCATCGTGCAATTCATTATGCTCTACTTGGTACATGTTTGGTTTTTCACCCAAATATTCCCAATCAGTACATCCAGATATGACGGGTGATCCCGTCCAACTATTTACAATGCACGTTCCGGTTGTCCCCGTGATGTAATCATTGTTGTCGTTGTAACAAAAAGGTATTTGTCTGCATTGGAGGTGTGCTTGTCTGCCATCTTCATATTCATACACAACGCCAAAGTGATCGTAGACGTTGCCGGATTCAGGGCCTTCTCGCATCTCACGCCCACCGACAGCAGTTGCACTCACTGGTGTTACGTTATTCATGCCCCAATTGATTTTATCAACTGAGTGGCATGCTTGTTCAACAATATGATCACCAGCAAGCCAATCAAAATGCACCCAGTTGCGCATTTGCCACTCCATGTCACTCCAACTTTCTTTGCGTGGCTTTGTCCAAAGCGGTGTTGTGTAATATGTTGCCAAAATGGAACGAACATCACCTATTGTTCCGCCTAACACTTGGTCGTATGTTGCACGCATTGCCGGAGCGTACCTCCAACAAAAACCGGACATCAAATTCGTGTCATTTTCTTTTGCTAATGCTGCAGATGCCATCACACTGCGAACACCTGTGCCATCGACTGCCATTGGTTTTTCACAAAAGACATGTTTTTTCGCCTTCACAGCTGCTGCAAGATGTTCAGGGCGAAAGTGGGGCGGTGTTGTCAAAATAACCATGTCAACACCGGAGTCAATGACTTGTTGAAACGCATCGAACCCTACGAAGCGGCGTTCCATCGGTACAACTGCGCGATCGCCTTTTTCATCTTTAAGTGTACTTGCACTTGATGTGAGTCGATCTTGAAATGCATCGCCCATTGCCCAAATCACTGCGTCTTCATTCGCATTGAGTGATTGGTTTGCCGCACCAGTACCACGACCTCCGCAACCAATCAAGCCGATCTTCACTGGTTCGCGCTTCTCTTGGATTGCCCAAGACGGGAGTGTTGTCGCAGCGACTGCTGCTACTGCGCTAGTTGTTTTTACAAAATCTCTTCGTGTAATCTCACTCATGTTGTTCTCCAACTGTTGTAACTAGTCGCAATCCAACGTAGTCTGCATCTGCAAACCACCAAGGACTGCGGGGCAATTGTGGGTCTGTTACATTCCAACTTTTCTCTGCTTCTAATATGGTAGCAGAACCCAGTTCATTTTCGGGTGTACGGAAACTTCCACCGATCACGCGTGGTCCATCTTTTGTAGTGACCCATTCACCAACATTTCCTCGCAAGTCATAGATACCAAGAGTGTTTGGTTTTTTCGTTGCGACTGGGTGTGTAGTTTGTTTGCTATTGCCTTTATGCCAAGCTCCATCGTCAGCAACATTGGCAAATTCCCACTGTTCGATCGTTGGAATCAAATAGGTACGGTTTGTTCTTGATGACAGCCATTTGCAAAAGGCTTCAGCAGCTTGATGTGACATTGAAATTGCGGGATAGCCTGTTCTGCCGAATCCACGGTCAACAGAGGCGTAGGCAGGAGTTGGACCTGTAATGGCGTCAACACCAGCATGTAAATTATCTGGGCTGTTTATAAATTGCAAGAAAGAGTCATACAGATCCCAGGTTACTTCGGTTCGTGAAATCCAGAAGTTTCCACTTGGTGACTCAATAGGCAGCATCTCAATGACGACATGCGTACCCTCTACTGACTGAATGATAGGTTTTTGCTCTACGGTTGGTGAACAACCAACAAAAGCGAACAGTGTAAGGGTGTATAAAATCTTCATCGAGATATCTTAACTCGGTTTACTATGGCATTCGCAAGTGCCACGGCAGATTCCCCGCAATGTCTGAAGAAAAGCGATGGTTCAACAAGTTCAAGTTCGTTAAGGAGCAACGTGCCTTCGTGATCAAGCAGATAATCAAACCGTGCGTATAACAAATCTTCTTGATTAGGAACATGGTGCAAGACTTCGTGCATCGTTCGAATTTCTGCATCAGTAAAAGTGTAGGGGGTGTCGCTTGCACCAAAATCATCTTGGACTCGGTAATCGCCTTTTACAGGAATTTTTTGAACGCCATGCGTGTACTCACCATCAATAAAAATAGCCGAGAGTTCGCCCTTGGTTTCTACGCTTTCAATGTATGGCTGCACCATCATGTCTTGGTGTACATTTGAGTCAAGAAAATGTTGGGCTTGTTCAAGTTCGTCATGTGAGAAACGGAGTGTGTCAGACGCACACGCACCAACTTGTGGTTTGATGAATCCACGCCCCCGCCCCCGAATTGTGTTGAACTGATGCATGACTTGTTGGACATTTGTACGTTGACCTTCTTTAATCCAAACTGTTGGTGCAATTGCAACGCCATGAGATTCAAGTTCTTGCAAATAAGATTTGTGTGTATTCCATTTGATGATGTTCGCATTGTTGAAGAGCCTCGGTACATTTTTACACCATGCAACAAACTCATTTTTCCGTGGGTGGTAATCCCACGTCGTGCGAATGACAGTGATGTCAAATTGCTCCCAATCTATGTGTGAATCCCAAGCTGGTAGGTGCACACTAGCATGTAATTTGTTGAGTGCATCAATGAGCGGTTTGTCATCTATTTCCCATCCCGGCAGATCAGTACATGTTGCAAGTGCAATGTTCATACTTCTAGTGGTACTATTGTAAATTGGTCAACATCCACAAGACCAAGATCGCTGAGTTTTAATTTAGGGATGACAGAAAGTGGTAGGAAACTCAGTGGCATAAAAGGATCATCAAGAGGGCATCCAAGTTGGTGAATCGCAGCGAGCACCGCTTGTTGTTGTTGAATGACAACGGGCGCTGGTTCATCCGACATCAAGCCAGCGATTGGCAGTGGCAAATACGCAAGGACTTCGCCATTTGAAGTAACACACTGCCCGCCTTCTGGTTGTAGTGTTTTTGCAGCAAGAAACATATCTTCGTCGTTGTCGCCAACAACTGCAACGTTGTGCGCATCGTGACCAACAGTAGATGCGATGGCACCGCCTTGAAAATTAAAACCTTTGACAAAACCAATCCCAATGTTACCTGTGTTGTGATGTCGTTCGATCACGGCCATCTTTAGGATGTCATCATCGGTAGAGTTGAGATGAAGTTCTTCTGTGAAGAGTTGCCCAGGTATGAGACCAATGACACGGATAGGTTCGCTGCGGATATCGATTGCGAATGATGATGCAGTAAGTGTTGCAGGCAGCTTCACGCTATTTTTTGCAGGCGTCCAATTTACATGGGAAACACAGGGCGAAATCATCTGGTTATCTTGCGCAACCAACTTGCCATGGTACCACGATTGCTTTATTTTGAAGTTGCATAGCTCATCGAAGATGATCAAATTGGCAAACCGATCTGTTTCGATCGAACCGTGTTGTTGCAAACCGTAATGTTTTGCTGGATGGATTGTGGCAATGCAGATTGCAAGAATCGGATCAAGACCAAGTGCAATTGCTTTGCAAATGATCTTGTCGATGTGACCTTCTTCTTGAAGATCTGCAGGATGGCGGTCATCAGTGCAAAAACAAATTTGGTGTGCATTTTCGGGTGTGATGATTGGCAGGAGTGCTTCTAAGTTTCTCGCTGCGCTTCCTTCGCGAATATATATTTGCAAACCCGCATCGAGTTTTTCTTGCGCTTCTTCAGCAGTTGTTGATTCGTGATCGTTTGAAATTCCAGCGGCAATGTATTTGAGAAGATCTTTGCCTCGAAGTCCCGGACAATGTCCATCTACTTTTTTGCCAAGGCGCAATCCCATTTGTATTTTTTTATGTACTTCTGGGTCATCATGGATGACGCCCGGAAAGTTCATCATTTCAGCAAGTGCGATGACGCGGTCGTCGTCAAAGAGCGGTTCAAGGTCATCAGCAAGCAGCGTTGCGCCGCTTGTTTCAAGTGGTGAAGCAGGAACGCAAGAACTTGCAGCGAAAAAGCAGTCAATCGGAAGATTTTCTGCATCGTTCATGAGGAGTTTGATGCCGGCGATTCCGAGAACGTTTGCAATTTCGTGCGGATCTAAAATAACAGTTGTAGTCCCATGCGCCACGGCGAGATTACAAAATCCCGATGGTGGTAACATCGTAGATTCGACATGCATATGCGCGTCGATGAGACCGGGTGCAACGAATGCGCCTTCTAAGTCGATGTATTCTTTTGCATCAGTGGCGTCGAAGGTGATACGCCCTTGTTGAATCCCAATATCTTTTTGGATGATCGTCCGAGTTGTGACGTCAACGAGTTGACAATTTCTTAGAAGAACGTCGGCTGTTGTCATTCCGATTCCAACTCAACCGCATCGCTCGGTTCCATGACGAGCACTTCAACGTTTTCGGGTGCGAACCTTTTGACGTCAACTTCAATGGGCGGCCATGTGTTGTAGTGCATAGGAATTGCTGTGGGTGCGCCGATGAGTTCAGCCGCTGCTGCAGCCATTTCAGGTCCCATTGTGAATCGGTCGCCGATTGGAAGCATTGCGATATCTGGTTTGTAAATATCACCGATGAGTTCCATGTCAGAAAAGAGGGCGGTGTCACCCGCATGGTAAAAGACGGCGCCGTCAAACTCGATCACAAGTCCACATGGCATGCCCATATACCTGCCGTTAAAACTGGAGGAATGGAATGCTTGGGTGAATGAAATTGCACCAAATTCAGTTTCAATTCGACCGCCCGGATTTCCCGGTTCGCAATTTTCGTGTCCCTTCTCCTGGAGATATTCACAAATCTCATAGGCTGCGAAGACCGTTGCGTCATTTGCTTTGGCGATTCCCTCGCAATCGGCGAAGTGATCAAAGTGCCCATGCGTGATTGCGATGTGCGTGCATTTGACCTCATTTGCTGCGATTTTCGCAACGGGGTTATCAGTGAAAAAGGGATCAATGAGCAGGGCGTGCGTCTCATTTTCGATTGTGAAGGCGGATTGACCATGAAAAGTAAGTTTGATTGGCATTGTGGCATCGTACCCAACATGGGGTCAGAGAGGGGGTCAGAGGTGGGGTCAGACCCCGTGCCAGGTGTGGGGCCAGACCCCTGAATAGACCCCGTTGACAGGCAAAAATAAACGGAGTATTATTCCAAGTCAATTGAAAATGAGACTCAGTATCAATACCGCGCCAGCGCTTCTCAAAGGAAAAAACATGTTTAAATTATTCAGCTATGTACTTTTTTTACTCATTGTGGCGACGCCTAAAAACGTGTTTGCTTCGTCTCGATCAACTCCTTGGCTTTATCAACCAAGAACGATGGCAAAGGGCGAGGTCGAATACGAGCAATGGGTGACTTGGAAAACAAATAAAAAAAGTGACGGACGATTTGAAGAGTTTCGCTTTAGGCATGAAATAGAGTGGGGAGTTACAGATGATTTCCAACTTGCATTCTACGTTGCAGACTGGAGGCATAAACGAACTGCAACTGAAGAGCACACGTACTTCCATGACATCGCTGTAGAAGCAATCTATCAACTTCAAGCTCCAAATCCAGATCAATTGGGCATGGCACTCTACGGAGAAGTGAAATATGGCTCTGACTTCTTTGAACTTGAAGGTAAACTTTTGTTTGAGAAAGAGATTGATCAAATCAATCTCCTGTATAACTTTACAATTGAAGCAGAATGGGAAGGTCAGGATTTTGATGAGGACAAAGGTAAAATTGAAAATGCTTTTGCACTTACATATCAACATGCTCCTGCACTCACACTTGGAGTGCAAGCACTTTGGGAAATAGAATTCCCAGACTGGTCAGAACAAGGTGATGATGTTGTTTCGATAGGCCCCTCGATCTCATATCAATCAGATGGATGGTGGATTAGTGTCTCACCTATCTTCCAAGTAACAAACATTGACTCTGAACCAGATCTCCAAGTACGAATGCTCTTTGGGTTAGACTTTTGATGCATAAAATACTATTCATAGTTACACTCATATTCTTATTTGTTGGTTGCATGGATGTCACCAAAGTTGCGCCAAAAGTCAATACATTAGGTTTGCAACAAAACGTTGCATTGCTTGAGTTGGGCAGAGATATTTACATCAACCGTTGTACGAAATGTCACAATGCAGTTCGTATTACCCGATATTCGTTAGATCAGTGGTTAAGTGAAATACTGCCTGAGATGAACGAAAAATCAAAATTGACAATTGAACAAGACGATGCTGTTACTGCATATGTAAAAGCAGTGATCTTAAGTTCAGCAGAATAATTTACACGCGACGGCGACGTCGTCCAGCACCAAGACCAGCGAGTGCTAGTAGTGCAACTGCACCCGGTGCAGGTACGAATTGATGTGAAAACGCGTATTGTCCAAGTACAGAAAATGCAACTTGTTCTGCTACGGCCCAGCCATCATCACTGTAGGTGATGAACTGAATTGGATCAGGTGCATATTCAGTAAAATCAACATCGTACAGATTGGTCGTTCCATTTTGAGCAGCGGTGACGTCGCCCCATGCAAAACCAGCAGAAGTCTGCCCCTCATCCCACGCAAGCAGGGCAGTGACGAGTTGCGTATCATTCCCCATGTCGTACCAGTCAACGTCGGAGCCGGTATCACCACTTGCAAACCAATCGGTGTTCGAGCTAGTCGTTGCGGAAACACCAATATATTGATCGGGTGAACTGCCCGAAGGATCATTAGAGTAAACGCCACCAAACAATCCAACAAACGAAGTTCCAGAATCAGTACTTGCAAGTAGAAATGACAAGCGCCCTTCGGTTTCAATGCCATCGTTTTGCAATAATTCCGCAAGAATATCGAGGTCGCTCATCGTAAAGGCATGATCGTTCCCACCGAGAATACCACTGACATAACCTGCTTCAAGATCGAAAGAGCCATCTACAGTATCGATGGCGACATAATCACTCAATGCCGTTTGGGTGGCGGCTAGGATTGTTGCGAAGATTGTAAAACCAGTAGAGCAGTGCATCTGTACGTTCTCATCGGTCTTATTTGACCTCAGTCTAAGGATTAATTACGCACGAATTGTGTGCTAAGTTGGTTTTTTTTGCTGATTAAACGGTAAAAACTACCTATTTTTACAAAATCGGTGCGATCAGCCCCACAGCGTTTTGCCAGAGTCGTTTGCCGAGGGACCATTCGGAGACAGTGTTGGTGCTAAGAAGTGTGGAACTGTCGATATATGATTGCTGCAGAAAGCGAAGATGACTCGCAAAATCACTGTCATAGGCAAGCATGCTGATTTCGAAATTGAGTTCTAAACTTCTACGGTCTAAATTAGCAGACCCAATCAATGCAAGACTTTTGTCAATCGTCATCGTTTTCGCGTGCAGTAAACCGCCATGAAATTCATGAATGTGCACGCCTCCATCCATCAACCTTGCAAACCTACTTCTGCTCGCCGCTGCGACTAATCGAGAATCATTTCGAGCAGGCACCACAAGGTGTGTTTGAACTCCGCGATTCGCCGCTATCCGAAGTGCCGATTCTGTTGAAGTGTCTGGTGCGAAGTATGGAGTTGTGATGACAAGTTCTTCTTTTGCACTATGAAATGCAGTTTGTAATAAATCTGGGAGAGCTTGGTTATTGCTGTTTGGTCCTGTTGCCATCAGTTGAACTGGGAACCCACCTTTCATTGCATCAACTGGTTTTTGCAACATCGTTGATAAATTTTCATCACTGTCCATGAACCAGTCTTGGATAAAAACTGACTGGAGTTCTCGAACAGCAGGTCCAACAAGCCGAACGGACGCGTCCACCCACGGAGCGAATTTCGGTTTGGGCGCGAATGAAGGCTCAGCAATGTTTTGACTGCCAACATATCCAATGGCGTTATCAATCACTACAATTTTACGGTGATTGCGTAAGTCAAGTCGAACGAGCATTGCCCGAAGAAGATTCGCGGGGAGTGCTGCTGTTACATGTACGCCAGAATCTCGCAATTGCTGACAAGTACCTGACTGCAGAAAAACTTTTGAGCCAACTGCATCGATGAGGAGTCTGCACTCTACACCTCGCAGGGCTGCGTTTGATAATGCGGCTGCTATTTTTTTACCAGCAAGATCATCGAGCATGATGTAGGAAAGAATATGACAATGCGTGGTTGCTTCGTCAATATCTTTTGCAAGTGAAGCAATCATTTTTTCTGAATCACCAAACAATTTCGCAGCGTTTCCATCAATCACCGTTGAAGCACCAACAGCTTCAGCAATGCTTGTGATGGATTGGTATGCACCAACAACGCAAGATTGCGCATGTCCGTCGTCTGGGCAATGAGATGCGTACCCTGTTGGAATAAGTTTTAATATTTCCTTGTGGCGTTTCCTTCGAAGTGCACCAAGACGTGTAGTGCCAAGAAGCAAGTAAATAGCTGACCCAACAAACGGCACAGCAACGAGTAGTAAAATCCAAGCAAGTTTTGCTGATGGTGTTTTTTTCCGTTGCAAGAGCACGACAAAAATCATGAACACTTTAACAATCAGTTCCCCAATAAAAAGTAAGACTGTCCAAGGCGTATCGCTCATAGTGGCAAGATACACGAAACACGTTGATGTGAATCAGAAACCAATTTTAGCGATTCTGTCCGGTTGTGTAATGTCAAGGCCGACAGATCTTCCGCGGTCGATAGCGCCGTGATCTCGATAGATATGATCGAGGCGTGCTATTTTTTCACTTGCTAATGCTTCTAATCCATCTTCTTGACCAGGAGAAGAGCCCCAAATCAATTGGCAGGGTGTATCAGTAACGAGAGTTAAAGAACCATTGTGAGACCAACTAGATAAATCAATCGCGCTGACCTGTAATGCCCATGGCTTATCGTAAATTAAACGCAAAACTTGAAGTGCAGCAATGATGTCACCGCCATCCCAGCGCAAACCCGGACGTTGAGGTGAAGCGTTCTCGGGCGCGTTGAGCGTCACGAAGTGATACCCAGAGGAAACAATTCGCCCATCGCGGCTTGGCAATACGATGCCCATCGCATCTATAAAACGCTCGCCATTTGATGTACGAACACGAGCGTGTGGTATTAAAAAAGTTGCATCAACATGCGCGTGCGATGTATCTTCCCAAGAGACTTGATCAACTGAGGCAAACCAGCCGGTTCCCTCGAGTGCATCAGATGCATTTATAAGTCCTTGTCGCCCAACAGGAATTGCAGCAAGGTGAGATCTGACTACATCTTGTAATTCGGTCAGTAATGAATCATCAAGCCAAACAGGAGGGGCATTGAAAGAAACAACGAGATCTTTCGCAGCAATTCGAGTTGCTCGTAAACTTGGGACACTCAGTGCTGTTACTGTGATCAATCCGCCAATTGTAAGAATCCAAGCAACAGTGATGGGTGATCGGAAAATGAGCAAAAATGCTTGCACACAATGCATCAACATCGCTCCTGATGAAGCGCATGCATTCCGAATAAAGGAAAAACGTTTTCTGTGTCGACGTGCCATGGCGTACCAGGACATCGGCAGTTATTGTCATTTGCCTTGAGTTACAATGTTGATGAGTCTGGTGCAGAGGGCTGTCATGTCCAAGCCAGCGTGTGCTGCAGCCATGGGTAACAATGAATGGTCAGTAAAACCTGGCATGGTGTTGACTTCTAAGAACCAAGGACCGTCTTCATCGACAATGAAATCAACTCTCGCGAGATCTCGAATATTCATTTCTTTAACAATTTCTACAGCCCATGAAACGCACCTTTGATCTGGAAGGTGTGGGTTAAGAATGTATTTTGTATCAATGCGTTCATACTTTGCAGCAAAATCATAATTGCCGGTGCTCGGTACGACCTCAATCACTGGAAGAGGTTCACCATCAATAACGCCGACGGTGATTTCACGACCTAACTTGTAGGATTCAGCGAGAAGAGTGTTTCTGTGTAGCAGAAGCTCTGGTAGCGTATCTTCAACTTCTTGTGTATTGTTGCAAATAGCAATGTCAACACTTGATCCGTCATTAATTGGTTTTAAGACAAGTGGGGTTGGCAGGGAACAATTTGGTGTCGACACATCAACCCATTCTGGTGTTCGGATACCCAGGTTTTGCGCAATTTGTTTACTTTTGATTTTATCCATTGCACTCGCCGAAGCGATACTCCCCGACCCAACAAATGGGATATTTGCTTGTTCAAGAAGTTCTTGAAGTGGTCCACCTTCGCCATACGGACCATGAAGCGCAGGAAAAATAACGTCAGCCTTAAACGAGAGTACCTCTTCAACTGTTGGAGTGTCAATGAGTTCAAGAGTTGTGTAAAACGCTTGGTTTTTTTTGAGGGCTGTAGCAATTGAGGTTCCAGAGGCGACAGAAATTTCTCGTTCGGCATCTGGTCCTCCAATGAGAACCACAACTTTTGGTTTCATCATCGGATAATCTCTGGATCGCGGGACCAAATGACAACTTCATTTTGTAAATGAATTTGTGTTTTATCTTCAACTCGTTCACGCACAGTTTGCATTAAATCAATCACATTTCGCGCTGTTGCGTCTGCAGTTGTGATTATAAAGTTTGCATGTTGGTTGCTGATAGAAGCCCCGCCAACACGACACCCTTTGAGACCAGCATTGTCAATAAGTTTTCCGGCAGCCATACGAGTTCCGTCAGGAAGCAGTGGATTTTTGAATGCACATCCTGCAGAAGTATCAGCAAGTGGTTGGCATGATTTTTTCCACGCAAATATTTCTTTTACTTTGTTTCGAATAGGAATGGGATCACAATGTTGTAAAGCAAAAGTTGCTGAGAGAATGATCGGTTCTGCGATTCTACTTTCTCGATATCCAAAACGAATATCATCTCTCGCAAGTGTTATTAATTCACCAGTTGTTGATAAACATGTGATTGTTTCAAGGGAATCGCTGATGCATCCATATTTGCCACCAGCGTTCATGCGGATTGCTCCGCCGATTGATGCTGGGATTCCAGTCATCGCAGTCAGGCCGTCGAGTCCGTGTCGCACTGCTTCCATGAGAGTTGTTGCCATGTCTGCGCCGGCCATGGCATGGAGTGCTTCGCCGTGATCGGTGGTGTGATACCGAGTTTGTTTAAAACAATCATGATCAAGTTTTACAACAATTCCGTTAACTCCAATGTCGTCAACTAGTAAGTTTGCGCCATTGCCGAGTACACGAAATGGAACTTGTGAATCGTGGCATCTGCGAAGTAACAATGCCAGCGCATCTGCAGATCGAGGTCGGACAAGCGCGTCTGCTTGACCACCAATGACAAAATGCGTCATTGTGCCAACAGGGGCGTCGAATGTTACGTCAATATCTAGGTCCCCAAAGAATGTTGATCTAAATCGAGCTGGCATGTTTTGATTAGCGTACCCGCATGGGGGACGCAACGAGTTTATGACCGATGGTTGTCACTGGCCCAGCGCCCATAATGACAATGAGGTCCCCATCTCTTGCGATTTTACGCAAATGATCTATTATTTCATCAAAGTTATTGATATGTTTTGCAGATGCGCCTTGTGCGGTTAACCGGTCAACAAGATCTTGGGCGGAGACTCGTTGTTGCTCGGCAATTGAATCGCGAACAAAATAAATGTGTGGCACGATGATGACATCAGCGCTGGAAAAACTTTGCGCAAATGCGTCAAGCAAAAACCGTGTACGGCTGTGTTGGTGTGGTTGAAAAACACAGATGAGTCGTTTTGGTAGTTCGGCTGCGCGGAGTGCGTTGAGAGTGAGCTCAATTTCAGTGGGATGATGGCCGTAATCGTCATAGACAATCGCAGTTCCACCCTCGCATGGAAGTTCACCAAGCCGTTGCAGTCTTCGATCTACTCCGCCGAAATTTTCGAGCGGTGCAATGATGTCAGTCCAGTCAACCCCTAAATTTGCAGCGTGTATCGCAGCGGCGGCAGCGTTTAATGCATTGTGCGATCCGGGCATAGGATTTGTCCACTGAATCGTCCACATCCCATCTCGAAGAATGCCAACTCTTCGAACTGCGGGATCAAAAATGATTTGGTAATCCGCTTCTGGGTGAAACCCAAAAGTTTCTACTTTACATTTGAGACTTGGAGTGATCAGTTGTCGATGTGCATTGTCGTGCGCAATGAGGAGATAGCCGCCTTCTTTTTCATGTGGAATTCGCATTGCAAATTGTTTGAACGAATCGATAATTGCGTCGAGTGAACCGTACACATCAAGGTGATCCTCTTCAATGTTGTGGATAAGTGCCGTTGTTGGGTAGTGATCGTGGAACGATCGATTGAATTCGCAAGATTCACAAACTAAAATGCCACGTTCGCCTGTTCGACGACCTGCATGAATGTTTGAAGATCCAACACGACTTGAGCCGCCTATTTGATCGCATGTTGCTCCGACGATAAAACTAGGGTCCATTTCTGCGTGCAAGAGAATAGCACTGAGCATGGAAACTGTTGTCGATTTTCCATGCGTGCCGGCAAAACATACTGCGGTTCTGCTTTGTTGCACAAGCCCGAGCATTTTTGCGTATGAAAGGACTGGTATGCCGAGTTCCTCAGCGACAAGAATTTCTGGATGTTCTTCTGCAATTGCAGCGGAAGCCACGATTGCGCACGCTGTTGGGTCGATGGACTGACCATCTTGCTCGTAGCAGACATTGAGTCCATCGCTGATAAGCGATTCAGTTATTGGTGTTGATGTGGAATCCGTCCCCGACACCGAAGCGCCGAGTTGACTCAGGAGCCTTGCAAGACCGCTCATGCCACAACCACCGATTCCTACAAAATGGAAGATTTTTCCTGAAAGTTCGTCGGCATTGAAAGGGAACGTGGGTGTTGGGCTCATCTCTATAGATTGTATCGCCGTCACCACCCTTTGTTCTTGAGAATTTGACCCGCGGTCAACTTGACCGCGGGTCAAATTGCAGATGAGGTACAATCCACGAAGCATGTCACACGTCCACGCGCAAATATTGATTGTTGATGATGAACCAGATCACGCAGAAGTTATGGCCGAAGCGCTTCGTAGGCTCGGCCATGTCTGTACGGTAGTTGATGGGCTTGAATCGGCACGTTCGGAGTTGACACTCGGGAGTTTTGACCTTGTGATCACGGATATGGTGATGGAAGAGGAAGATTCGGGCTTGAAAGTGCTTGCTTTGACCCAAGAGCATCAAGATAGCAGTGCGACAATTGTTGTGACTGCCCACGGGGATATTCCTACTGCCAAGGCATCACTCAAGGGAGGAGCGTACGATTTTATCGAAAAGCCACTTGATCTTGATGTATTTCGAAACCTATCAACACGAGCTCTTGAGTCGGTCATGCTTCGGCAACAAAACGATAGTCTTCGAGGTCAAATTGATTCTGCGTATGGTTTCGAAGGCATCATTGGTGAGTCAAAGGCGATTACAAGAGTGATTGAATTGATTCGACAAGTTGCCCAAAGTAACTTGCCAGTTTTGATTACAGGTGAATCTGGCACTGGGAAGGAACTTGTTGCCAAGGCTGTGCACAATCATTCCAACCGTGCTTCCAAAAGATACATAGCGTTTAACTGTGCAGGTCAAAGTGAATCGCTCATTGAAGATCAACTCTTTGGCCATGTTCGTGGTGCATTTACTGGAGCAGATCGAGATCGAGAAGGTATTTTTGAATACGCAAACAACGGAACAATTTTCTTGGATGAAATTGGCGATATGCCACTTACAATGCAAGCCAAGTTACTCCGTGTGCTAGAAACTGGTGATGTTATTCGTCTTGGACAAAATAATTCTCGATCTACTGACGTTCGTTTTGTTTCAGCAACGAATCAAAATCTTCCAGAGCGATGCAAAACCGGCGAGTTCAGAGAAGATCTTCTTTTCAGAATTAAGGGTGCTGAAATTAAAATTCCACCCTTGCGTGATCGTCGAGATGACATTCCATTATTAGCGAATCACGCACTTGGGAATTATGCAGCAGATATGAATGTTCCTATTCCTGAAATTTCAGAGCCAGCGATGTTGCGTTTGGTTGGATATGATTGGCCGGGAAATGTTCGGGAATTGATTAATGTTGTGCAAAGAATGGCAGTGATGGCTGGCGGTAAGAAAATTGAACTTGCCCAAGTTCCTGACGAAGTTCGTAGCAGTCAATCTGATGATGCACCAGATTTGGGAAGCCTTGCGGGTGTTGGTCTTGATAAACTTGAAAAAGAAGCAATTCGCCAAACCCTCGCCATGACAGGTGGGAATCGCGAACAAACTGCAAACTTGCTTGGGATTGGTGAGCGAACTTTGTATCGTAAACTCAAGGAGTACGGAGTTAAGTAAACTTACTCGTACCTGATTGTTCCTGTACTTGCTGCAATAGAAAGTATGCCCTCGCTCTCACCAATTGTGAGCGAGATTGAAGTTTCAGTTGTGAAGTCTGCAAGCCCGCCATTGGGGTCAAATGCGATGATGTTGTCGGCGGCGTTTGTGCTGAGTAACACACCGTCAGCTGGTCTGCCTCTACCCTCACCAATTGTGAGTGTAAGTGGATCTTCAGAAATTGTCTCGAGTACGGGCGTTTCTGAATCATCCATGCGTGCAATATGCCACCCAGACCCATCGTCGTGAATGACAAGACAATACGAATCTTCTGGATGTGTAATGGCAAGGATTTGGGTGTGTTCTAAATCGCTTGTAAGTAACCTCTCGGCAGCATCAAGACGAAGCGCGTCTGAATCTCCAGCGAAGGGGATAGCAAGCGCCGCAAGAATTGCAAGAACAGCAAGCGACATCATGAGTTCGATAAGTGTGAATCCTTTTCGTTTCATTGCCTGATTCCACCCGCGAGCATAGCTCCGTGATTTCTCCGCGCTTGTCTGACAAGTTCTTCCCATCTTTGGGTGTCAGCGGCGAACATTATCATGATAAAGATGACGTCATTTGGTCTCGATGTTGGTTCGTCTCGCCAATCAGCCCAGCGGTTCGTTGCAGATGAGTACTCTGTATCGTTGATCGAATCGATGATTGAATCAATGAGATTTGCATCTAACGCAGTCATATTTTCAATTTCAGAAAACAGTTGCCCGTTTTCATCATAGAGCGGGCTGTTGTGATCAGCGTATCCACCGTTGTCGAGTGTTGAATCGTATAACAAGCGAGAGGCGCCCTGCATTGAAACTTCATCAGCAGCAATTCGTCCACATAACGTTGAAAGACCTTCAAACGATACTTCGCTCTGTGGCGCATAAATTTCTGCTTTGATTGTTGTTATTCCGTCTATTTCCCAATCATTATTGCCGTGACCATACAGCTGCACCCTTGATGGGTCCATCCAAGAACTGTGTGATTGGCTTTCGTTTCCTATGTAACTCGATGATATGTTCACATCGCCGCCAACATGTAGAGTGAGTGTTGCCTCATCTGCGAGAATGATATTTGTTCCATTTAAGGACACGTTCTGCTGTATGTTGACAGTGACGTTTCCTTGAATTTCAATGTTGTTACCGGTGTTAAGGTTCAATGAATCAATTTCGTATGTTCCGCTTTGAACAGTGATATTGTTATTTGATGTACTGTTGCTCCATCGATTTCCAAATGCAAAGTTTTGAATCCAGTTGGAAAAACCTGAGCGAGTCGTGCTAGTTTCCGATTGGGTACTTGAAAGAGTGAGAGGGAGACCGCCCAAAGGAGCAGTCGGTGGTGCAGGTAATGTTGGTTCGCCAACAAAATCATGGCGGTTGACGGATGCACTTGAGAGCATTGAAGAAGCGTTGCTCAGTGTGTGTAGTTCTAATGTGCTGCTTTGCAATGGCGAATCAATCTCGACAGAGAGTGGTCCTGTTGCGAGCGTTCCAAATCGAAGTGGATTAGATTGCATGGAAAGGGGTGATGCTTGCCAACTTTGAACTGATGCAACATCGTCGATTTCGATTGATGATAGTGCAAAGATTGCGTATTCACTGAAATCAAAATCATACTCTTCTTCGTTTGGGATCACGGTTGCAAACGCTTGTGTAGTTTGTGTAACCTGATTGACAGTTGAAGTGATTGTTATTTCTACTTCGCTTGTCTCCTCAGTTGGTGGCAAATCTGTTGTCGCATCTACGATGGAAATTGAAATAATACCTTCACCAACTTGTAGATCAGAAAGAAGAACGCCATCAACGTGTTGGGTCTGCCATTCTGTTTCAGTTTCAAGAATTGCGATCGCAACTTCGAGACCAGATTCAGCGACAGCACGAGCACGTGCGGCGGATTCGATGTTCGTCCCAATGGCAATTGAGTTGTCTGTGCTTCCGAAATATGCAACAGCCATTGTGCCAGTGACGAGAATGGCAACCATGACAAGCATTAGTGCTATACCACGTCGTTCATGCATTACTGTTGCTCCTGTGGTGGGAAGTGTTGGCGGATTGATTCGTCGACAAGCGCATCGCTTGAAGGACCAAAACTTGTGCTGAGAGAGAAGCGTATGCAAATACGAATTGCTGCTTGTGGTTCTGGGTCATCAGTCCAAATTGAGCATGTTTCCATTTTATCTACAAGATCAAATTCGTTGATAAGCCCAGAAGATTCAAGGGTTGCAAGCAATGTGTCGTAATTTGTCGTGTTGTTGCATTCGGTATCCGCCGCATCAATCATGGATTGTGACCATTCATCAGGAAAATCAACAAATTTCACCGTGAATGCATTATTGGGTGTATCAAAGGAGAGCCAACGAATTTCAGAAGCGTGCACAGTGCCACTTTCACGAGCGTCATCAAGCCAAATAGCAAAGGCAGTGTCACTTTTATTGAGTAAACAGCGAGAAGGTGCAATATATGCAGAGAGTCTCACTTGAGTTGTTGCAAGTTGTATCGCTGTGCGACGACCATCGTCCCGAGAGGTGAGACCATTTGAAACAGCTGCCATCATGGAAGCAATCGCAGCCCCGATTGTTGCGGTGATGCCAATGGCTAAGATCATTTCTAACAGTGTGAGGCCGCGGCGGTTCATGGACTAGGCTCCGCAATGAAACGAGCAAGGTTTGCTAACTCTCGGCTGTTTTTGGTAAACGTAATGACGTTGATTGTTTTGCCAGTGATGTAAATTTGAAGTTCATCGATAAAAATTTCAGTTGGAGTGATCGTTACTTCTCGGCCAACTTGTTTCCAATCGCCATCAAGTTCGAGACCGGTTGGGTCTGTGAGCGAGCCAACTTCTTCTTTGAAACCATGCCAAGTGTCGAGTTTTTCCCATTCGGATTCACCAATTTGTGAGAGGAGTGACTCTGCTGCGATGCTTGCGACGATCCGTTCGCGAACTTCAAGGCTTTGCTGCTGGGCGGCAACAACGGCTTGAGTGATTGAACTGACGGCGAGGGTGAGCAAACCAACAGCTATCATGACTTCAAGAAGAGCGATCCCTTTTATAGAACAATGGCGACGAGAATACATAGAAGACGTATCGAATTCATTGATGGGGCTCATCGATGTGCGTTTCGTAGATGGTCACATTTTTGGATGCTTCATTGATACGAGTAGATTTAATTGCCTATGTTGCCACTTTTATAGTCCTATAACAGATAAATATTGGGGACAGAGCAGGGGTCAGACCCCGGGACAGAGGTGGGGACAGAGCAGGGGTCAGAGTTGGGGTCAGACCCCAGGACAGAGATGGGGACAGAGCAGGGGTCAGACCCCAGGACAGAGGTGGGGACAGAGCAATTGTTGGCTTGAACTTCTAAATATGAGGGTTTTAAGAGAGATGGGTTGCGATTAATCGGGCACTCGTCATAATGCGCTCACTATGCCGTGGCGGCTTTATCGATACATGCTCCTAGATATGCTTAGGCAATTTGCGATCACTGCTGCCGTGTTGGTTGTTGTTATAGCATTTGGCGCAGCAATCAAACCACTTTCAAATGACAGTTTGATTTCACCACTTGATGCGGCAATATTTGTGGGGTACGCAATGATCCCCATGCTGCAATTCGCTCTTCCTTTTGCAGCAGCATTTGCAGTGACACTGACCTTTCATCGCCTTTCACAAGACAATGAAATAATAGCAATGGCAGTTGCCGGTCAATCCTACACGCGAATTTTGACACCGTTTGCAGCACTTGGACTCTCGTTAACAATTCTGTTGGGCGTGCTGACGCAATGGGTGATTCCAAGTTTCATTGGAAAAATGGCGGAGTCCCTCGCAGCAGATATCCCGCGAATGTTGACAAGGTCGATTCAGCAACATGCTCCATTTGTGCAGGGTGATCTAGTGATTTGGGCAGAGCGAATTGCTCTAGGAGGAGAAGATGGTGAACGAATTGTCCTTGGTCAAGCAGCGGTTGCGAAAGTAAACAAACAAAATCGTCCAACGATGTATCTCACTTCAACAGCGACTTCCATTGATATCCAAAAAAATAATGATGAGTCAGCGTTGCACATACACAGTAAAAATACTGTGCAGTGGACAGATGATGGTGGGGGAGCTGGATCTACTAGAGGAGCACTCGATAGTAAATTGACACACGCGATTGGAATTAACTCTGAGACAAACCGTAGACCCGCGACGATGACACGAAGAGAACTGTTGGACGCAGAAGAGGATCCAGCGCTGTATCCACCAGTTAGAAAAGCGACAGAGCATCTTCGAGATCAACTAATTTTGCAGGAGTATTGGAAATCGCTAACAAAACATTTCAATACAAATAAAGAGATGAAACTTTTTTCTTCAGTCAATCATCAGCAATTTATCGTTACGGCAAAAAGATTCGCAAATGGAACTTTTAGAGGTTCGATCAAAGTAGATTTGCAAAGACGGAGTGGAGAGACGAGTATATTGATCCCCAAGACAGCACGTCTACTTCCAACACAAAACCAAGATGGTTCTATGGCAACTTTGACATTACTCTTGGGCGACGTTCGTGTTGGCGTAGGAGAAATTGGTGAAAACCGTCGAACTGAATTGCAGGTTCAATCACTTCGAGTAGAAGCAGACATTGCAATGCCAGTAATTGGTAATAATATTCCAGAGTTACTTTCAAGAGCCAGTGAATTAGAGAAGGGGGCTGTGCCAAAATCAGCACATAGATTACTTGGGCAGATCGAGAACCTACATGAACAGGTCATCAGCAGAGTTAACCAAAGATGGGCAATGAGCGCAAGTGCACTGCTTATCGTTTTGCTTGGAAGTATTACTGCAATTCGATTGCGAGACAAAACGGCACTTGCAACATTTACAAGAGTTTTCTTCCCAACAGTTATCGCTGTGATTCTTGTTTTCGCTGGTGGCCAGATTGTTCGGGATGGACGTCTAGGTTTTGGATTTAGTGTGATGTGGTCAGGGAATGCAGGAATGCTTGTTCTGATCCTATTGTCTTGGAAGAAATTGAGGCTTCACTAAATGGGTAAAATAACTAGATCAATTGTGACAAGAATGACATTTAATTTTGTCACGTTATTCGTTTTGATTTTCGTGCTCGGGTCAATGATCGACTTGATTGTAAACCTAGAAGAGTTTGATAAAGCTGCGATACAAATGACTGAAGGGGGTGGATTCTTTTCAAAAATATACACAATTCTGTATGTTGCTTTTGGGTTTGAAGGTCCACGGGTATTTCAAGTCTATGCATACTTTCATGGTCTCATCGCGATTGGAGCAATGGGTTTTACTGCAGCACAAATGTGGAAATCACGTGAATTTGTCGCCATGATGGCAGCAGGGGTCTCATTACGAAGAGTCGCAACGCCATTCATTGTTGTCGCATTTTGCATCAGTGGAGTTGCACTTTTAAATCAAGAGTTTATGCTTCCAAAAGTTGCTCCACTCCTACTCCGATCACACAGCGATGTTGGAAGCGATTCAGTGCAAGCGTTTCCTGTGCCGTTTACTCCTGATCGGAACAACACATTACTGATTGCATCTTCTCTTGACCCTGCATCTGGTAACCTCTATTATCCAACATTTTTAATTCGTGATATTGATGGACAGATGATCCAAAGGATCTATGCACCAAGCGCTACGTGGGACAAGGCAAATGGTCGATGGCTTCTTGAAAATGGAAAGTCATCTCAAATAATGACAGAGGATGCTGCAAGTAACAGCGTGACTTCGTATCTGCCTGAAGATGTTGAATTTTTTGAAACCGATCTTTCACCTCATTTGTTAACATTGCATCAATATGGACATTACCTTGGGTTACTCGGCATTTCCCAACTTAATCAGATGTTGGAAACTGTTGGTACTTTTGATATCGGTTTACTTACACGCCACTGGTATGCAAGATTTTCCACCATCGCCATGAATATTTTAGCGATGTTGATTGTAATACCTCTCTTTGTAACAAAAGAGCAAATTTCTATTGTTCGACAGTCCGTTCGTTGCGCAGGTATTTCGATTACGATTTTATTTGGTGGTTCATTTATCATGTTGATGGCTTTACCAGGAATTCCAGCAATTGTGAGTGTGTTTTTGCCAGCAATACTGTTGCTCCCTTTTGCGTTGGTGCGAATGGCAGCAATGAGAACGTAATTACGGTGTAATTATTGGGTCTTCAAACTTTTGAGAGGGTAATACAACCACATGATGATGATCTCTGACCCCTCTGTGGCAAAAAAAGGAAATACTCTGCCATCATAAAATGATGCATACCCTTGTTATTGTTGCAAAGCTTGTTTTAAAACAGGATCAATAATATTAGATTTTGTAGTAGAACGGAATCGTTTCGATAATCGATCCATTTCAAGTTGCTCCATTGCAAGCCTGCTTAATTGTTGCATTTCTTCAATCACATCTAAGAGTGCTACTGTTTGCAATGTTGGAGGGTTCGTCAGCGTGACGAGCAACCATCGATCTTCAATTAACATCGGAGGAGAACAGTCCCCAACATCTAATGTTTGGATTTGTTCTCGAACTGAAGTTGGCCAAAGTGGATCTGCTGGGCTAATTGGTGCAACCACTCCACCTTGAATGGCACTTGGATCAATGGACATTGATGCTGCTACTGTCGTGAAGCGTTCACCACTTTGTATTTTATCTCTAGCTTCCGATGCCTGGGCGAGTGTGGAGGTGACGAGGATTTGAATGGGATATTTTGGACCGTGCATCAACGCAAACATTCTATTCACTGAAGCTTCAGTGACTTCGATTTTTGGTTGCACGAGTTTTCGCAAGCCTGCGTTCCTTCTGCAAAGAGCATCCAAACGTTGTTCCCCATATCCGCGATCAGCTAAGATCAATTCGAGGTCAACTCTTTCATTGCTTTGCAACGTACGAAGCAGTATGCTTCTTTCGTATTCAATTTCTTCGTTGGTTATCTTTGGTACATGTTTTTTATCCAATTCTTGTTGGATCGCATTGGTTAGCATGATGTCTTGGAAAATTTCGGCACCACATGCTTCGACCAATTGAACCCACATATCTTCACGGGTGATCGATTTTCCCGAAATGATCCCAACAACTCTCGAGGTAGTTTTTTTTTGGAGCTTGACTTCGTTTTGGACAGGTTTTGTCGTTTTTTCTCCACATCCAAGAATTATCGTAAGAAGAATCGTGACAAATGTTGACAGGGTGAGTATTCTGTGATGCATGGCTAAGCAAAGGATACTCGCCTGCCCACTTTGTGGGGAGACCCAATACGAACAATCCGTCTGTAAACAGTGTGGAGGAAAGTTAGACCCTGACGGTCTCCTCTTGGCGGAAGCTTCATTTGGTCCGTGGTACATCCGAGATGAAGATAATCCATTCGCACCTGGAATGACATATGACCTAGTGGTTCAAAAAATAGAAGACAAGGCGCTCCACAGGTTCTCCCTCGTCAGGGGCCCGACGACGAGGCAATTGTGGATTGTTGCAAAAAGGGTTCCTGGGATTGCGCATCTTCTAGGTCGTTGTCATAAATGCGACGAACACGTAGATCCTGTTTCAATAGCATGTTCGGTCTGCGGCGTTGCCTTTGGCGGATATCGAGATCGAGATTCGCTTGGTATTGAGGAGATGCATTCGAAGAAGGTTGAAGCAGCGGGAGTTTCGTCCTTTTTAGGGGACACTGCAATCTTTGATACTTGTTCAGAACCTATATCGATTCCAGAGACGTCCTACGAAACACAGCAAAGGAGTGATGGAGAAACCGATTCCTATGGTCCTGGATCGCCGGCATTCCGAGTTCTTCAACGTACCATCGAAAGTTTGAAACGAACGAATCGAATTCTCATGGTTGCATTGGGAGCCGTTTCCCTCATCTTGATTCTCGTGTTGCTGAACCGGTAAAAGAGCTCGGTGGGAATAGTTACCGGACTTGCATAACAGAGATTATCGTGGGAGGGGGCATCATGCCGATGGCATCTTGGCTGCCGTAACACGCAGTGGAACTAGCGCAGCGGCTCTCGCTGGTTCCCTCGGACAGGATGTTCGCTCGCAGAGTTTGCGAGGACCGAAGGATAGAGTCAGACCGCAAGGATTGCGACACACATGAAAGTGCAGACAACAAGATTTGGTTCAGTAGAGGTTGACGCGACAAGAATTATTGAGTTTCCATCAGGGTTACTCGGATTTTCAAGTTACACGACGTACGCACTCTTACAGCCAGATGATGACGGACTTTTTTACTGGCTTCAATCAACCGAAGCGCCAGAATTGGCTTTTGTCGTGACCGACCCATCAACTTGGGTACCTGAATATCAAGCGAATGTTCGCAGAGAACAAATGGATGAATTAGAACTCTCCAATCTAGATGCTGCTCAAACATTCGTGATTGTAAACAAGTATGACCTCGCACTCACTGTGAACTTGCAAGGTCCAATTGTCGTAAATTTGGCAAGTCGAAAAGCGATGCAACTTGTTCTGGTGGACAAGAGATGGACGACTCGTCATGAGATCGTTCGTATTGCTTCGGAGCAACGCGTTTCTGCTTAATTTGAATCTATACAATTGGGAAAGTCCAGGGAAGGACTCCCAAGTGCCTTATGGCACAAAACCCTTGAGGAAGGACCCTAACCATGCTAGTGCTATCACGCCATCGGGACGAGACAATTATGATTGGTGACGACATCGAACTGACTGTCGTGGATATTCGCGGAGATAAGGTCCGTATTGGCGTAAAAGCCCCGTCGAATATTCCAGTGCATCGCAAAGAAGTGTATGAGGCAATTCGTTTAGAAAACGAGGGTGCTTCTGAGTTCAAACAGGGTGATCTGAAGCAGGTACGCCCTCCACGCATTGCGGGAATGTGACCGTTACTGTAATTTTTCAGCAGTTAATTGTTTTCCAAGTTCAACACCAGGTTGATCATATGGATTGACTTTGAGCAATCTGCCTGCAATTGCAGTTGCCATTTCCCAGAGCGAAAAAAATTGTCCAATGGCAAGAGCGTCTACTTCAGGGAGCGTTAATGTCCATGTAACCTGTTCTGCTTCAGAAACTGCTTGTGTAGTTGCTTCCTGTTCAGCGTTCAACACTTCTCGCATGCTTTTATTGGAAAGCCAATCGATGTTTTTTGAAATCGCTTTTTCACCTAACGAAACATCAATTCCTTGATCAACACCAATAAAGCCAATGACTTTATCAGCCGGTCCTTCACGCCAAAGTTGTAGTACGGAGTGTTGGTCTGTTGCACCAATTGCCACAAGTGGAGTTGGTCCAACCCGAACAGAATTTTCGTTTGTTTTACCAAGAGATTCTGCCCAAAGTTGTACCCACCAATGAGCGAGATCTGTCAAGCCCACGCAGTATGGCATCATCACTTGCGTTGTTCTATTGTCAGCTGCATGCCCTACAAGAAATGTAGCAAGTGAAGCAGCAATATTGTCACTGGTTGATGTGCAACTTGTCGCCATTTCGTGCGCGCCATCTAGCAAACCTCCAATATCGACGCCACACATTGCAGCTGGGAACAAACCAACTGGTGATAAGACACTGAATCGCCCGCCGACACCATCAGGAATAAGGAGGGTTTCCCAATTGTTTTCAGTAGCAAAATCTCTGAGAGAACCAAATTTTCCTGTGATCGCAACAAAAGTTGCGGAAGATAACTCTTGCAAAGCAACCATGAGGCTTGCTGCGATTTCAATAGTCTCACCTGATTTTGAAATTACACAAACCACAGTGTTTTGTAAATCTCGATCATCTTGTTTAACAATATTGATCGTAGAAGATGTAACTGTCGGATCGATGTTGTCGAGCACAAAGAGCCGAGGTCCACTTCGTTGTTCGTGTGGAAGTAGGTTCCAGTTTGGATCTAATAAAGCGTTTTGAATCGCTTTTAATCCAAGCGATGATCCGCCAATACCAATGACAAGCAAGTTTTTACAGTTAGGTCGCAATGATGAAACAAGTGCGTTGACATTTTTTTCATTTTCAGATCTCAGTGAACCGTGCCATAATTCTCGCCAATTTTCATTTTCATGGTAAATAGAATCAACCGCAAGTGGTTTTTGTGGAAGCGTGCCTAGTGTAAGTTTGATCAATGTCATTATTTTTACAATGCTTGTTCTAAATCTTCAAGTAAATCTTCGCAATCTTCAATGCCTACACTGAGTCGAACAAGCCCGTCGTCAATCCCAAGTGTTGCACGCATTTCAGAAGGGACCGATGCGTGTGTCATAATTGCAGGGTGTTCTACAAGTGATTCGACGCCACCAAGAGATTCAGCAAGTGCAAAAACACGGAGTTTTTCTAGGAATACTCGGCTTGCATCAAGCCCACCATGGAGAATACACGTGATCATGCCACCGCCAGCAATTGCTCCGTCCATCGTCATTTGCCTTTTTGCAACTTCATGTTGTGGATGGCTTGGCAGCCCAGGATAGATGACTCGATCGATAGCATCGTGTTGCTCAAGCCAAGTTGCGATTCTAAGAGCGCTTTCACAATGCCTCCGCATTCGAAGGCCTAGTGTTTTGATTCCTCGAAGTGCGAGGTATGAATCGAACGGCCCGAGGATAGAGCCGACAGAGTTTTGGATGAATCGTAATCGTTCAGCTAATTCTTTTTGTGCAGTAACGAGAACGCCGCAGACAACATCGCTGTGTCCACCGATATATTTAGTACCAGAATGCATGACGACATCGAAACCGTGAGAGAGTGGAAGTTGAATAGCAGGTGTCGCGAATGTGTTGTCACAAGCGAGTAAGATTCCGCGATCTTTTGCGATCGCTGCAATCACTTCAAGGTCGACTATTTTTAATGTTGGATTTGTTGGTGTTTCAATCCAAATAAGTTTTGTGTTTTCTTGGATTGCATCTGCAAGTGCGTCAGCATGAGTGAGATCAACATGTGAAAACTGCAGCCCTGCAGATCGTTCTCTTACTTTAGAGAAGAGACGATGTGTTCCGCCGTAGAGGTCATCCATTGCAACGACGTGGTCCCCAGTGTCAAGTAGTTCAAGCAGTGTCCCGATCGCCGCCATGCCACTTGCAAAAGCGAATCCCCCATAGGAAGCATCTTCTGCTTCGGTGAGTTCTGAACCCTCAAGGCGTGCAATGCATCGTTCCATGGCGTATCGAGTGGGGTTATGGCTTCTGGTGTATTCAAACCCTTTGTGTATACCAGGTGATTCTTGCGCGTACGTAGAAGAAAGAAAAACAGGTGGCATAACTGCACCGGTTATCGGTTCGGGTGACTGTCCTGCATGGACAACTTTTGAATCAAATCTTTTGGTATGGCTCAACGTGGTAACTGCCTACGTAAATGGTTAATGAGGTCTATTTTAGTGATGAGGCCAAGAAAGTTGTTGTCGTCGTCAAGGACGATGGCAACTTTATCTTCGGCAAACAGGGGCACGAGTTCATCGATCGAAGCACTCGCATCGATAGTGTCAAGGTCAGTTGTCATAAAATCACAACAAGGATTTACAAAATTATCCTTGTTTTTCGTAACTGCCAGAAGTACATCTGATTCGTCAATAATACCTACAACTGTTCCTTGTTTATCAACAACGGCTAATTGGCTGATGTCATAGAGACGCATTGTTTTGATCGCTTGGATTAATGGAATATTTGGCGACAGTGTGTGATCTTCTTTTCTCTCATGCCTTCTGCTGATGAGATCTCGGAGGTTCCCGTATGTTTTTCGATCTTGAAAACCTTGGTCGAGCATCCAATAGTCATTGAACATTTTTCCTAAGTATTTTGATCCATGATCACATACAAACGTGGCGACTCGTTTTGGTTCCGTTTGTTGTTTGCACCATTGAAGTGCAGCTGCAACGAGCGTCCCAGTAGAAGAGCCTGCAAGAATGCCTTCTGCCTTGAGCAATTCTCTTGCTGTATCGAAAGATTCTTTGTCGCTAATGGTAATCGCACTTGTGACAACATCTAGATCTGTAATGGGTGGCACGAAATCTTCACCAATTCCTTCAACGAGCCAAGCGCCCGGTGTTACGTGGATTCCATCATTGACAAGCGGGGCGACGATCGACCCTTCTGGATCAGCAAGAATGATTTCGATATCGGGATTATTTTCTTTGAGAAACTGTCCGAGTCCAGTGATTGTTCCACCGGACCCAATACCTGCGACTACGGCATCTAGTTTTCCATCCATTTGTTCCCAGAGTTCAGGTGCCGTGGTTGCATAGTGAGCTTCTACGTTTGCTTCATTCTCGAACTGGTTGATGAAATACCAACCATTTTCATCTGCAAGTCGTTTTGCAACATCTTGGTAATATTCTGGGTGACCCTTTTCAACATCACTTCGAGACATCACAACAGATGCGCCCATTGCTCGAAGGTGATCAATTTTTGCTTCGCTCATTTTGTCCGGAACAACGACTGTGATTTCATATCCCTTCTGTGAAGCGACAAGTGCGAGGGCGATACCTGTGTTTCCAGCAGTTGCTTCAATGAGGTGAACACCTTTTTTTAGGTGCCCTTCACGCTCAGCTTTTTCGATCATGGTGATGGCAATACGATCTTTAATCGATTGTCCAGGGTTTTGGGATTCCATTTTGAGGAAAAGCTCACACGTGCCCGTGTTGAGCGTGTGCACTTTCAAAAGGGGCGTATTGCCAACGAGATCGAGAATGGAGTTGACAACCGTGGGAAGACGTTCTTGTGTTTGTGGCATTTCTGCATTGTAACAAGACCGGGGATGAATTAATCGCGATGGGTCAGACTGCAACATATTTAGAATTTATTCACCCTCGGTCAATGGAACGAAGCGTGCGCAAAAGAAAACCGCGTCTTGTGACGCGGTTTTCTCGTGTATAGGCAAAAAAGTAAAAACTCAGCGTTTATTTGCCGAGTATATCTCGACCTTTAATTCCATTAGTTGTATGGGTGTGGCCAGACCATGAAACCCAGTCAGAACCGTAACCAGTGAAATACCCACCACTGCCATCACCAGTTTCTCGGTGCCATAGACCCATGCCATTTGAGTCTGCAACAAGTGAATCATCACGGTCTGCTTGCGCAACTTCGAATGTTCCAACGTGTCCATCAGCAAATGCTGTGATAGGTGCTGATTTGTATGAGTTGTTAAAGTGGAATGGTTCGCAACCGTCCCAGCAACTGTCAAGTCCATTAAACCAAGTGCCTTCCCAGTTCATGCTGCAATCAGTTACTGAATTTTGCAGCCAGTTGTGTTCCATGAGCCATGATTTGAGATTTGGAAATTGCGCTTGATCGATCGTACTTGGGCGGAAACCAGTGTTGATGTCCATTGGGTCTGTAAAGGTGATGTCTGCATCATCATCCCAAGCGTACACTTGCGCGTTATACATCATAGATGGTGAGATGCAGTAACTCGATGGAGCCAAAATCATATTTGAGTTCCATGCAGATTCCCAACCCCAAATGGATTGACCACGGCTTGATACGCAGTAAGAACCGTTCAATGAATCGCAGCCTTCAAGTGTTCGAAGTGCAACGGTGTCTTTTGGTGAGAAATATGCTTTATGAAGTGGAAGTCCGTTCATGTATTCAGCAAGCTGAAGCGCATTTGGGTAACGCCATGTACCAAAACCAGGCATTTGTGGGCTCATGCCACTTGGATCTGTATTGCCACTTGCAAAAATGTAAGGGACTACGCCTTCTTCGTTGTTGAGGAAGAATACGTATGTTTGGTTACCTTGAGAGTGTTCACCAAGACGAATGCCGATTGGTGTTGAACCACCGCGGATTTCGTTGATAGCAGTATCTACTGTTTGTCCACGACGTGCACCAGAGGAAAGATTTGGTGGCGCTGAAGTGAAGTGATCGCCGTTCCAATCAGCAGAGTAGTTAGACATTGCAATTGTGACTTGGTGAAGATTACTCTTCGACTGCGTCATTTTTGCTGTGTCTCTTGCTTTGTTCACTGCGGGGACAAGAATGCCCACGAGTAATGCGATGATCGAGATGACCACCAAGAGTTCAACGATGGTAAAACCATATTTGTTGTTTTGTTTTTTGTTCATTGCACGATTCCTTTTTTTTGCGCTACAAGTGTATACGGTATGCCCTGCTAGCAGGTTCCTTTTTATCACATATAAAGACACGGTAAAGCGTCATTAAAGTAGTGATAACGATGTATGGTAGGTTAAATAACCCACCGCGGGGTGCAGAACGGAGACATGTGATCGAGATCTGCCAAACCACCTCAGACTGCGCGAGCCTGATCGATCAACCATAGCATTGTCGATAATTGGTCAAATGCCAAGAGGAAAATGGAGAAAAAAGCGATTTTCTTTTAAAAAAACGTTTTTTTATAGGCTGAGGCTTGTAGGTAACCTGCTGTTGACAAAAGGGCTAGGCCTTGTTTGTGCCCGTTTTGAGCCAATCGTGACCTTTTGGAGTTATCTGCCTTCCTTGGCGCGATCTTGCAAGAAAACCCGCTTGAAGGAGGAAAGGCTCCACTACATCTTGCAACGTTCCAGCGTCTTCGCCCATCGAAGCGGCAACAGCTTCAACACCAACGGGACCACCGTCGTATGTAGTTGCAATCGTTTCCATATATATACGATCAAGCGAGTCCATCCCAACTTCATCGATCCCTTCAAGTAAAAGTGCTGCGTTTACAACTTTATCGCTGAACTCTCCCCCGCACCGAACTTCCGCGTAGTCACGAACACGTCGAAGCAGACGCAATGCGATACGAGGTGTGCCACGGCTTCGCGAAGCAATTGTGTGCAAAGCATCTCTGTGTATACAAATACCTTCAAGTTTTTTTGCCGCTTGTTCAAGGATGTCTGTGAGTTCTTTCACATCGTAAAAGCGAAGATTATGCACGATTCCAAATCTACTTCGCAATGCACCGGTGAGTAAACCAGCGCGGGTTGTCGCACCGATCAGCGTAAATGGTTTAAGTGAATAAGAAACAACACGAGCGTGCATGCCTGTGTCTAATGTAAAATCGATTTTGTAATCTTCCATCGCAGGGTAAATATATTCTTCAACTGCGGCGGGAAGTCGATGGATTTCATCAATAAACAAAACATCATTTGCTTCCATACGAGTAAGCGTGCCAACAAGATCACTTCCCTTTGTGAGCGCTGGTCCAGATGTTACCCAAGCGCGTGTACCTAACTCATTCGCTATGACATGTGCGAGTGTAGTTTTGCCAAGCCCGGGAGGTCCGTACAACAGAACGTGTTCCATTGGATCGTTGCGTTTTTTTGCAGCGTCAAGTGCAATGCCTAGCCGTTGTAGCAGTTCAGATTGGCCAAGATACTCATCCAAACTTGTTGGTCTGACATTCATTGGCGAGCCCGAAAAGAGAGTATTATCTTCAGAAGTTACATCTTCTTTCACTTCTTTTGGTGTGATGATTCGTTCGCGGGCCATGAGTAGTTGCAGCGTACCAAATAATCAACAACAGACGGAATCTGCGTGTGCTATTGCTGCTTCCATTTGTTTCCACCGTTGCTCAAGACCACCAGTCAATCCAATTGAAAACCGGACGAGGCCGGGCGAGATGCCCGCTTCTTGAAGCGCTTCTTCAGAAAGTTCACTTGATGTTGACGCACCTGAACATGACATGAGAGTATCAAAATACCCAAGGCTGACGGCCATGTATCCAAACTGCCCCTCGTTTTGCAAGTGATTCAATAATGCAAATGCTTTCTTTTCGCTTCCCATGTCCAATGTGAAAAGTCCTCCGTATCCATACTCTTGATTGAGTTGGGAAGTGAAAAGTGCATGGTCTGGATGTGTTTCAAGACCTGGATATGTCACGTCTAAATCTACTTTTTGTAGTCGATGCGCAAATTCCATCGCACGGTAACTGTGTTCCTTCATTCTCGCAGCGAGGTGAGGCAATCGAAGTGAAAGTCGAAACGCAACGAGAGGATCCATTGTTGGTCCAAGCAGCATGAGTGAACCAAGATGTAAATCCATCAATTCATTTATGAACTCTTGGCTTGCGCAGATAACACCTGCAATGACATCAGAAGCGCCGCTTAAAAATTTTGTCGCGCTGTGAATAACTACATCTGCACCAAGTTGCATTGGGCTCATCATCATTGGTGTAAATGTGTTATCTACAACGAGCATGGCATCATACTTATGTGCAATTTCTGCAAGGGCTGGGATATCCGCTACACGTAATGTTGGGTTTGATAATGACTCGGTGTAGAGAATTTTTGCACCATTTTTCATTGCTTCTTCAACAGCATCGAGATCTTGAATGTCAACAAAGGAAGTTTGAACATTGCAGTTTTTTGGAAGGTACTCAGAGAGTAATGCCCATGTCCCACCGTAAAGTGTGTTGGAAGAAACAACTTTCCCGCCTCCGCCACACCGTTGGATGATCACCGCAGCGATCGCTGCAAGTCCGCTTGCAGCGCAGTAACCTGCTTCAGCGCCTTCCATTGCAGCGACCATTCTGCCTAGGACATAGACAGTAGGGTTGAAGTGGCGACCATATAAATAGCAACCGCCATCATCTGGTCCATGTAGCCCTTCGAAAATTTCTGGCATCATGTCTGGCGTCATGACTGTAAAAGTCGTACTCGCCTCGATAGACATATTGACACCGCCATGTTCGCCAAATTCATGTCGAGCATCAGCCATTGCTTGTTGGGGATCAAATGGTGTAGACATTATGTACCTGCCCGTGCACTGAAGGTGTTGTCTCTAGAAAATTGAAGTTCTTCATTTCCTCGCATAAATGCAGAAAACGGCTGCATGACGTGTGATCGCCAGCCTACCGTGAGCGGTGAATGTGGTGGCTCTTTTTCTGAACGTACAGCAAGGCACCAATCGGTAAGCGTTGCTCTGCTTGCAACAAGGTTGGAAGAAAGGTCGTTCCCGACACACCAAGCACAAAATAAGGACCAAAGTCCATCAAGTTCTTGTCTTGTGTTTGCTTCTTTTTCGATGGGATTTGGTTTGCGTAAGGTAATAGGAGTAAGCGCTTGAGCTTCATCAATCGATTGAAGAATTTTTTTGCCATACTTCATTGCGATGTTTTTTGGAAAGCCCTTTATTGATGCAAGTTGCTCAGGTGTGTCCGCTGGTTTTCTTGCAATCGAAATTAAACAGTCATCTGGTATGACAGCCCTTGGTGGTTCGTTTTCTTGTTGTGCTATAGAATCTCGCAACGTCACAAGTGACTGAATCCGAAGAAGTTCTTTTTTTCGGGGTGTTTTATTTTTACAAATTCGTTTGACAGAAGTTTGTAGGTCGAATCCAAATGCATTGGGTGCTGTAAGAGATTGGCACTCTTCCTCAACCCACGCAAGCCTTCCGAGGGAATCTAATTTTTTTTGAATAATGTCGTGAAGAGCAAGCAAATAACGAACATCGTCTGATGCGTAGAACTTTTGTCTTTTTGTCAACGGTCTTGCATCCCACTGTGTGAGTGTGAAGTGCCCACCAACATCGTGTTGCAAGAGTGCCTCGATGAGTTTGGTGAGGGAGATCGGCCAAGGAAATCCAATCAAGCCTGCTGCAAGTTGGGTGTCGAAGACGTTGGCAGGGGGCTTCCCAAAGAGTCGGGTGATTGGTTCAAAATCTTGTTTGCCAGCGTGTACAACTTTTACATATTCTGGGTCACAGAGCAAGGCATAGAGAGGAGTAAGATCTGTTGCTGTAAAGGGATCGATAAGGGCAACTTTCTCGGAAGTCCCAACTTGAATGAGGCATGTTTTTGCAAAGTATGAATCTTCCCCAATAAATTCAGTGTCGTATGTAAAAATCTTTGCTGTTTTGAGTTCTTCACAAATAGCAACAAGCCCGTCATTTGTGTCGATCCAGAGCGATTCATCTGTTGGGACTAGCGGGTTTCCTTGAAGTACAGGTGTGATTTCCCCATTTGCGTGTGACTCATGGTGGCTCTGCTGGCGGTAGTTACGGCGGTGTGATTTTTTTTTAGCCATCTTTCAAGGATTGTATCGCAACCGCTTGGTGCAATGTGGCGAATGTCTTTTTGGAAGAGAAGGTGCGTACCGATGATCGAGGGGATCACCGGTGCAAAATGAAACAGGGGAGCATCTTTCTTCGATGCTCCCCTGTGCTTTTTTAATTACTAATAGGTGTTTTAGAAACCCATGTCATCCATGCCGCCGCCACCTGCTGCAGGTTTCTTATCGGCGATGTCTGTGATGGCACAATCTGTTGTTAAAAGTAGTCCACTAATGGAGGCTGCATTTTGAAGTGCGACTCGCTCAACTTTTGTAGGAACAATGACGCCAGCTTTGACGAGATCTTCATATACACCAGTGAGACCGTTGAAACCAAATGCATCATCAGTGGCCTCTTCAACTTTTTGAGCAACAATTGAGCCGTCAAGTCCACAATTCACTGCGATCTGTTTGATAGGTGCCATGAGCGCTCTGCCTAAAATATCAATACCAAGTTTTTCATCGCCTTTTGCTTTCTTGCGTGCAGCGACGAGTGCTCGCCTTGCTCGGATGACAGCAACGCCACCGCCGGGCAAGATGCCTTCTTCGACTGCTGCTCGGCAAGCGTGAAGTGCATCTTCAACACGAGCCTTCTTTTCCTTCATTTCAACTTCGGTTGCTGCACCAACGTTGATTTGAGCAACGCCGCCAGCAAGTTTTGCGAGTCGTTCTTGTAATTTTTCTGCATCGTAATCAGATGAAGTGTTTTCAATTTGAGCGCGAATTTGATCGATGCGGCCTTTGATGTCACTCGATTTTCCAGCACCTTCGATGATGGTTGTAGCATCCTTATCGATTGTGATTTTTTTGGAACGCCCGAGATTTGAAAGGTCGATGTTTTCAATGTTGATACCGAGTTCTTCCATAATTGGATCGGCACCAGTAAGAATCGCGATGTCTTGCAACATTGCTTTTCTGCGGTCACCAAAACCAGGGGCTTTGACTGCAGCAATTTTTAGCACACCTCGGAGTCGGTTTACGACCAGCGTAGCGAGTGCTTCTCCGTCAATGTCTTCTGCAATAAGAAGGAGTGACTTTCCGCTTTCAGCAACTTTTCCAAGAATTGGGAGAAGGTCTTTTGCAGAATTAATTTTCTTTTCGTGGACAAGAACGTAGCAATCTTCAAGGACTGCTTCCATTGTTGTTGTGTTTGTTACGAAGTGTGGGCTGAGGTAACCCTTGTCGAATTGCATCCCTTCAACAAGTTCAACATCAGTTTCAAGGCTTTGACCTTCTTCGACTGTGATGACCCCATCTTTGCCAACTTTGTCCATCGCTTTTGCAATAATTCGACCAATCTCTTGATCTTGGTTTGCCGCGCACATACCAACTTGTGCAATTTCGCTCGAATCTTTAACGTCATTTGACATTTTTTGTAATTCAGCAACGATTGCGCCAACGCCTTGGTCAATTCCGCGGCGAACTTGGTTCGCGTGTGCGCCAGCAGTAATGTTCTTTAAGCCTTCCGTGAAGATTGCTTCTGCGTACACGGTCGCAGTAGTCGTGCCATCGCCAGCATCCTTTGAACATTTTGCTGCAACTTCTTTGACCATCTGAGCGCCCATGTTTTCCCATGCGTCTTCGAGTTCAATTTCTTTTGCAACGGTGACGCCATCCTTGGTAATAGTTGGCGCGCCGAATGATTTCTCAAGAATAACAACGCGGCCCGATGGTCCGAGTGTAGTCTTAACAGCCTTGGCTAGTTTTTGAACGCCGTGGAGCATTTGCTCACGGGCTTCAACATCAAAAGCGATTTGTTTTGCAGTCATTTGTAGTATTTTCCTTTGTTTAGTTGATATCAGATCGTGCTTGCCATGCCGCAGAGACATGTGAGCTATCGATCCAAAGTGTATTTGCATTTGTAGTAACGCGTATTCCATGCGAACTGTTGAGTTCTTCAACTCGTTCAACGTTACGGATTTCTAGTGGAGAATCTTCTCCCCAAAAAATAAGGGAGAGCTCTTTGTCAGTGTCGATCATTTCGATCAAACATTCGATAAGTGGACCACGTTCCATTGGAAACTCCTTAGTCAACAATCCCGAGGATGTCATCCTCAGTCATGATGAGATAGTCGTTGTCATCGATTTTAATTTCAGTGCCAGCGTATGAAGTGAAGATCACTCGATCGCCCTTATGAACTGTGAAGGGAATACGTTCACCGCTATCGTGATTGAGTCTTCCATCACCAACAGCGATAACTGTGCCTTCTTTTGGCTTGTCAGTTGCAGATTCTGGAAGATAGATGCCGCTATCTGTTTGTGTTTGAGCCTCTGCTCTTTGGACAATCAATTTATCTCCGAGTGGTTTTACGTTCATTTTGGGGACTCCTGTTTCTCTCTGTGACCGCGATGGTCGTTCTAGTTACAAGCCTTGTTTAGTATGAAGGCCATGCATTTCGATAATAGCGTTGCAACACGCGTCGCAATGCGTCAAGTAGGGTTTCTAGCCGTGCAGGGCGATCAACCACTGTAAATGCTCCTTCTTGCATAGATCGTGCCAAACTTCGAGCGGCAGCCCTTTGGCTTGCTTGGCGTGGGCGAAGGACGATGGTTGGTGGCGGTGAATCAAGCCTTCTGAGCAATTGGAGGATCCGCTCGCCGGCTGGCGCTCCTTTGGTGCATTCAGCGCGAAGAGGAAGCGAAAGATCAACAAGGGCGATGTGAATGACGTTATTTTCAATCACATTCGTGGCTTCTTCGCCGCTATTTGCCGTCAAACTGCGTATTCCCATGGGTTCGAGCAAATTCGGCAGTTGTACAACGGTTGCATCTTCCCGCCATCCGCCGCGAGTGAGCAGCAAATTGAGGCGGTGATTGTCCCGATTGAAGTCGGAAACTCGAGTGGAGTCATGAGGATGCATTGCGGGAAGATATGGTGCAATAACCGTGCCGTTTTGTGGGGAGCGGAGCGTGTCAAAGATCGCTATTTTTAACCCCCATCTGCCGTCTTGGCAGGGGGTTGCCTGTTATTATTGCCCGACCTCAACAGGAGACTACATGATGGCTTTTGACCTTGGCACCACAACCCTTAAAGATATCCTTCTCGCCACCGACCCTACGCAAGTCATTGGCACCTCAGTTTCAGTGAGCGGCTGGGTTCGATCCCGCCGTGATTCGAAGGCGGGACTCTCTTTTATTCAACTTTCTGACGGCACGTGTTTTGATTTGCTACAGATTGTCGCGCCCAATGATTTGGAAAATTATGAATCGGAAGTATTGCAACTTACTACAGGCGCTTCGATTGTCGCAACTGGTGAACTTGTTACCTCGCAAGGCAAGGGCCAAGCAATTGAAATGCAGGCGAAGGATATTCGGGTTGTTGGTTTAGTTGAAGACCCAGATACATATCCAGTCGCTGCGAAGCGTCATACATTTGAATATTTGCGAACAGTTTCTCATCTCAGGCAACGAACAAATACGTTTGCAGCAATTGCACGTGTACGAGATTGTTTGTCGCAAGCAGTGCATCGATATTTTTCTTGTAATCAGTTTCTCTGGGTGCACACACCAATTATTACAGCAAGCGATTGCGAAGGCGCAGGAGAAATGTTTCGTGTTTCAACATTGGATCAGATGAATGTGCCTAAAAACGAAGATGGTGGTATTGATTTTGATCAAGATTTCTTTGGAAAGGAATCCTTTTTAACTGTTTCGGGGCAGATCAATGTTGAAGCGTACGCATGCGCATTGAGCAAGGTCTATACATTTGGCCCGACGTTTCGTGCAGAAAATTCCAACACTTCTAGGCATTTATCAGAGTTCTGGATGATTGAACCAGAAATTGCATTCGCAGATTTGAACGATGATGCAGATCTTGCAGAAGATTTTTTGAAAGCGATTTTTACGGACCTTCTTCACGAACGTGGCGATGACATGGCGTTCTTTCAACAGCGCATTGACAAGGGTTGCATTGAACGATTGGAAAACTTTGTCTCAGCAAGTTTTGAACGTATGGAATATACCGACGCAATCACTGCGCTGAAAAAAGCACAAGATGGCGGTAAAAAATTTGATTTCAACGTGGAGTGGGGCTGTGACTTGCAATCCGAACATGAAAGGTGGTTGACTGAAGAGCATGTTGGCAGACCAGTTGTGTTGATGAATTATCCAAAAGACATTAAAGCGTTTTACATGCGAATGAATGATGACGAAAAAACAGTTGCCGCAATGGATGTGCTTGCCCCAGGAATTGGGGAGATCATTGGCGGTGCGCAACGTGAAGAACGGCTCGATGTGCTTGATCGGCGTATTGCAGCATGTGGTCTTGATCCAGAGCCATATTGGTGGTATCGCGATTTACGAAAATACGGAACGGTTCCCCACGCTGGGTTTGGCCTTGGCTTTGAGCGAACCATTTTGTATGCAACTGGTATGACGAATATTCGAGATGTTATTCCATTTCCACGGGCACCTAGATCATGTGATTTTTAAGAAATTGCTTCGTTTTGCAGTAAAATAAGTCCGATAACATGGTTTCAAATGTGCTCTTATTCAATATATCTTGACTGCTTTTATTGTTTTAGGAAACTAAACCTCGCTTTTGCCCGAACAACTACATATAGTAAAAAATTGGTCGTTATTACATGAAATTGGAGCAAGATAAGATGATTCGCTATACCCGTACCCTAATCGCCGTTATATGCATGGTTTTTGTGCACAATGGATTCGCTGCGAAGCCTAACAATCCCCAACAATACGATTACGCCATTACGCTTGGTGAACAGTCGTTTGATCCCCTTGTTGAGATGGCACCTATGCCAATCGAGTGGGGCTACTCCTCCCAAGTAGGCGATGATCTTCGACTTATCCAATTCGATGGACCAATCCAAGAAACATGGGTGGAAGAAATGCGTGATGCTGGATTGGAACCAGTGCAATACATTCACCCATATACATACATTACTTGGGCAACCCCCGGAAATAGAGATAGCGCATTGCAAATTCCGCATGCCCGTTGGGCAGGGGATTTTGTAAATGGTTACCGTGTTCTTCCAAAGTGGAGAAATCTCAGTGCTTCACCAATCAAAGCACGCGTCATGGCATACAAAGGTGCAGAGGTTGAGGACGTGATTGAACAACTTCAGGATGCGGGTGCAACTCGCATCGAATACCGATCACTTGATTCTCGTTTTGAAATAGTTTCGTTTGTAACTCCGGGAAATTCATTGAACGAAATTTCAAAAATTCATGGTGTTTTTACCGTGCAACCAGCACCAACCGATGGCGGTTTACGAAGCGAGATGAGTAACCAAGTAAATGCTGGAAATGTTGACGCGGGCAACATGGCGTTCCCGGGATATGAAGACTGGCTGACTGCAATTGGTTTGACTGGTGATGGTGTAACAGTTGCGATCGTTGATGGTGGTTCAGATGAAACACATTCTGACCTTGTAGGTCAATTCTTGAGTTGTTCTGGTCAGAGTTGCGGCGGCGGTCAGCAAAGTTATCACGGTACACATACCGCGGGCATCGTTGGCTCTCATGGTGGATCAGGTACTACTGATGCATACGGTTTTTTACAGGGGCAAGGCGTTGCCCCTGGAGTTTCCTTGGTTGAGCAACTTTACTCGCCAACATATCAGCAAACAGGCGGTATGACATTGTTGATGACCGAGTCCTATAGGAATGGGGCAATTGCTTCAAGCAATAGTTGGGGACCTTCAGGTTCACCACAAGGATACGATGTAGACACACTAGAAGTTGATGTTGCAATCCGTGATGCGGAACCAAACGAAGCAGGCAATCAACAGTTTTCTTACGTCTTGGCAATTATGAACGGCAATGGTGGTACGAGTAGCCAAGGTTCACCCGACGAAGCAAAAAATATTTTTACAATTGGTTCAACCAAAATGCGAACATCTAGTGGATCTCAATATTCAGAAATTAACGATGTTTCAAGCAACTCTGCACATGGTCCATGTCTCGATGGAAGAACGATTCCACACATGGTTGCACCGGGTTGTGAAGTATTGTCTACGGTTCCACTAGAAGAGTATGAACTCATGTGTGGTACTTCTATGGCGTGTCCTCAAGTAGCAGGTGGGATTGCACTGTTTGTAGAACAATATAGAAATGCATTTGGTGAAGATCCAACACCAGCATTGATCAAAGCGGCGTTTACCGCTGTAGCTTCTGACCTTGCGGGCAATGACGATGCAGACGGTGGAACACTCGGCCACCCATTTGATTCAAAACAGGGCTGGGGACGAATGGACTTGTCTGCAGTTTTGATTAACGGTGAAGGCTCAGTTCGATATTACGACGCACCAGTTGTACTGGAACAAACTGGTGAGCAATGGTCAGCGACAGTTTCACCAGTTGATCCATCAAAGCCGATGAGAATTATGCTAGTTTGGACCGATGCACTTGGTCACGGGCTTGGTGGCTCTACTCCGGCGTGGAATAATGATTTAGACTTAGAAGTGTCAACAGGATTGAGTACCTACAAAGGGAACAACTTTGGTTCTCAAGGCTGGTCAGTTACCAGTGGAAATGCAGATAATAAAAATAACACTGAAGGTGTTTTCTTAGGTCCAACATCACCCGGTCAAGCAACGATTACCGTGACTGCTGCGAACCTAAACTCTGATGGTATTCCAAATGAAGGCGATGAAATTGATCAAGATTTTTCTGTTGTTTGTTATAACTGCGCGGCAGAACCCGGTTTTTCAATTACAGTTGATCCTAGTTCACAAACTCTTTGTGCGCCATCAAGTGTTGAATACAACGTAATAGTTGGTCAAATGATGGATTACAATTTCCCTATTACGCTGTCTGCAGAAGCGGCTTCTGGAATAACAGCAACGTTCTCAACAAACCCAGTGATACCACCAGCAACAGTAACAATGTCTGTATCAGTTGACGGTTCTGTTGGTGACGGATTACACACAATAGGAGTTGTGGGCTCCTCATCCGATGGAACCTCTCACGAACATTCTGTAACAGTTGGTGTATCTAGTGGAATTCCATCAGCCGTTGCACTCACGCAGCCATCAGATGGAACAACTGGTGAATCTGTTTCTCCTACTTTCTTTTGGCAAGCGGAAAGTGGTGTGAACTCTTGGCGGCTTCAACTTTCAACAAGTGCTTCACAAGGTGGCATCATTCATGATGCATCAAACATCGACATTACTTCTTATCACTTGCCGATTATGCTTGAATCGAATACTTCATATTATTGGCGAGTTAATGGATCAAACAACTGCGGTGATGGTGACTGGTCATCTTGGTGGTCTTTTACTACGACTGATGCTATGACAGTGTTGCTCGTTGATGACGATGACAACAGCCCCGATGTTCGAGAGTCATATATAAATATGATTACTGCTGCGGGTTTACTTTACGAAATCTACGATACACAGAATTCGAACAATGAACCTGATGCAGCGATGTTACAAGGCTATCCGCTTGTCATTTGGTTTACAGGCGATGAATGGGGAGGATTTGCTGGACCAGGTTCTGCAGGCGAAACTGCTCTTGCTTCATATATAGATGCTGGTGGTCATTTGGTTTTGTCAAGCCAAGATTACTTATATGACAATCAGATTACTGATTTTGGTTCTGGTTATCTCGGTATCTCAAGTTACACAAGTGATGTCTATCAGGGCACAGTGACAGGAACTGGTTCACTCTTTGGTGATCTAGGTTCAGTTTCGCTTACTTATCCATTTACAAATTGGAGCGACATCGTTTCGCCAACTTCTGCGGGTGAACTTGCATTTAGTGGCGACATGGGTGAGGCTGGAGTACACAAAGAGGGTGATTTTGGTGGTGCGGTCTTTCTCGGTTTCCCAATTGAAGCAATGGGCGCTGCCGATCAGCAGAACTTTATGGTTGCTCTTTTGAATTGGATTGGTGATGCAGGTTCTGCTTGCCCAGCCGATTGTAATGGTGATGGCACCGTGAACGTAGTTGACATTCTCGGCATCATTGATGCCTGGGGATCAGACAGTGGCTGTGATACGAATGGTGACGGTGTCACGAATGTCATTGATCTGCTCGATGTTGTCGGCTCTTGGGGCGCATGCCCGTAAGTCCGAGAACATCCGCGTTTTGACGCGCAAAATATAGTTTTCGACGATACACACCCTCGGAAAGCCGAGGGTGTTGTCGTCCGATATCGCAACTTTTGCATGATGTTTGACATTTGTCGAGCGCACAAGGGGTGATACACGATTATCAAAATGTCGACGGTTAAGTTACCAACGTGTGGTGACCCGAAGACGCTGCCACGACAACGAGTCAACGGCAGTTTGGTACGCCTCGTGGATAAGAGGCAACGATAACGCAAAAGGGGTTTTGCCGTGAAGACTGATACTTTCCTAGAACAAATTTTCCCACTCTTGATTACTGGCGATCGCCCAAAAGCGCGAGCACTCGTTGGTGAAGCAATCACAAGTGGATGGACACCTGAAGAAGTTGCAGAGAATGGTTTTTGGCCAGCACTCGAAACAATTCAATCGCTGTATAGAAGCGATCAAATTACAAACCTTGCTCATCATTATGCAACACGTTTACTTCGTTCGCTGGTCGATCAAGTGCAAGCTGGTTATCACAAACAACAAACAAATGGCAAATCAATTCTCTTGTTCTGCGGACCAAGTGAAGGTGATGACCTTGCTGCACAAATCGTTGCAGACCTTTGCGAAGCAGATGGTTGGCAAGTCAAGTTTGGCGGCGGCGGTGTTGCAGCAGATGAAATTCTCGCTGAAACAAATGAGTACAAACCAGATGCACTGTGCATGTTCTCATCAGCAGCTTGTGATGCACCACATATTCGTGGCATCATCGATACCATCAAAGAAATTGGTGCTTCTCCAAATACACAAATCGTTGTCGGCGGCGGTCTCTTTAACCGAGTCGAAGGTCTTGCAGAAGAAATTGGGGCAGATCTCTGGGCAAGTTCACCTTCAGAACTGAAAGAAAAAATCATTGCAGAATCATCGCGACGTGCGACTGAAGATCAACGCACCGTTGGGCGAAATATTCGACCAAGCAAAGCTGCGTAAAAGTTCATAAACCTCTTTTCCGAGAATCCAACGAGCCCTAGAGGGTTCGTTGGATTTTTTTGCGTTATGATGGAAAGTAATAGGAGAATTACATGCAACATTTACGGAAATTAATACTTTTCATTGGATTGCTTCCAATTTTTCTTTCATCAATGGTTTTTGCGCAAGCAATGCCTATGTTTAATGACCCATTGAAGATTCGTGAAATTGAGCGATACACTGAACGGCTTGATCTGACGTCTCCACAGAAAGACGGTGTGCTTCAAGCGTATGACCAATACGTTGTTGCTTACGCCCAAGTTCGAAACACAGAGATTCAAAAATTTGAAGACTTCGTGACAGCATTTGTTGAACGGTTTGGCATGATGCAATTTAAAATCCCAGAACGAGAAGAGATGCACGAATTAATCGCAAAAGGTAAACGGGCGATGAAGAGCATTGAACGTGTTGACAATACTTTTTTTGATTCAATACTTGGAATGTTAACTGAACAACAACAACGGGAACTAAAGAGAATTCGAAATGAGCGTCAACTTGCGGCGTATCGAATTATTGTTCTTGAGATGCTTAACGAATTTAATAAAAGTTCAAGTCCAAACATAACCAAGCTTGTTCGACAAGTTGTCAAGGACGAATCTCCAGAGACCAAAGCTTCTCTAGAATTGTATGAACAAAAAATGGTTCGGCATGCAGAACACTCTCTTGATTCCATTATTAAGGTGATTGACCATGCTCTTGACATGGTTGATGAAATGGGTTTACGTGGGATGGAACGAGAAGAGATGTTCATGATTTTTATGGACGAAGAACAGGTGGCGAACCTTGAAGCAAAGGGAAATATTCTCCTTGAGCCACTACAAAAAAAAGCGTTTGAAATAAGTGAACTCAATTGGAAGACGTGGAAATTAATTGATTCTCAAATTGCTGAAGAAGATCGGCGTCCACTTGCGATGGACTATTTCCGATATGGTTTTCGTGAACCAATCAAAGGGTACACACGAATAGATAAGCGATTCATTAAGGCGCTCAGCATGGACCAGTTGAATGAAGGTCAAAAAGCAGAACTGCTTTCACTTAAAAAAGAGTATGAAGCGCGTAGTTTGTCTCTGGCTACAAAGTATGCAAAACTTATGGTTCAAGCGTGGGAAAAGAGGACGATCGAGCAGCAAAAAAATAGAACGACAGCGTTTGATGAACGAATTACACACGCAGATAAAGATCGTCAAAAACTTGTTGAAACAACAAAATCGCGTCTCGATGGGATCATTGGTTCTTATCTTGTCGCGAAACTCGATGGCAAAAAGACAAACGAGTTAAAAACAACGGACGGGTTGATCAAGGTGGTAAAGGATGATGGATCAGTCTATTACTACGACGATCCAGCAGCTAAAAAAACTAAAAAAGTTGATGCAGCGTTAAAACCTATTCAAGTTACTCTTGCAGGGGGTGTTTACATTCCAAAACCAATGGGAAATACATTTGCAAAAGATATTGCATTGCAGTTAGGTCTTGGCGCAGATGGAGATGATATTGTTAACGCACTCTTTACAGATTACCGTGAAAAATACAACGCGTACTATGAAAATATAAAATCTGAGTGTACAGCATTTGACGAAAACAAATCGCTTGGATTAGGTGCACGACTGAAAAAGAAACAAGCATTAACAGACGATGCTAGCGAAAAGGTAGCTGAATTAGAGGTTGCATTTTTTGATGACCTGGCAGTTGTGACAGGGTTTGACAGAGACGATCCGCTCGTAAAAATGTTAGAGCAATTTAGGATGAGAAAGCGAATCTCTGGTACGGGCAGTCGGTATGGTTGGGGTCGAACTCCCGACAGGGTGCTTGACCTTGTCGATGTCTTTGTGATTGATGGTCAACCTTTGGTGTTATCAGAAACTGGGAGTGCAATCCTCCAAAATGTTATGCTTGATTATCATGAAGAAGCAGATGCGCAATTTCAAGAAATTGTGCAGACAGAGTATGACATGAACCATATTTCAGATGCAATGATGCTTGCAAGCGAACTCAGCATCACACCTATGAAAACGACAGACATGCAAAAAAAATGGAGTGACGCATTTACAGCAATCCGAGCCGCAAAACAAAATCTTATTCGTTCCAACCAAGAACTTGTTGATTCATTACTCGCCGATATTCCACAGGCAGATTATTGGGCAGTTCGAACGCACTTTGTCAAAGTTGCCTATCCTCATATTTTTAAAGACAAGGGTGAAGTCACCACAATCTTGGAGGCGGCAAATGCAATTTCTTCTCTTGACGCAGCGCAGCAGGGAGAACTGGCAAGAATGCAGGAGCAGTATCGACATCAATATTGGAATCTTTGCGAATCAATGATTGCTATGAATGAAGCGGCTGCTGTACAACAAGGTGATGGCAGGTTCGTGACGCAAGGTGGAATCAAAAATAAGATCGATGAAGAAAAACTTAGATTTAAACGTTCTGAATTGAATGATCGAATTCGAATGCGGCTCCGAATGGTTCTTCATGAAGACCAGATCAAACACGTGCCTGGTTTGCGACCAACTGTGACCGTAAGCGCCCAAGAGTAACCTAACCATGGGTTAGTTAAGTACATTATTATGACAAAATGAGTGGGTTTAAAATTGCACTATAATACAAATACTATGAAAAACCAGTTAATTATTGCTCTTGTTGTCTTATGTACGAGTTTCTTTTTTACAAATAGAGTGTTTTCCCAAGCAATGCCATTGCTTTCTGATCCAGTAAAGATCAGTGAGTTTGAGCGTATGTCTGAAAAATTAGATCTCACATTACTGCAACAGGAAGCAGCGATTGAAGTCTATGACAGATACCTTGATACCTTTTCAAGAGTTCGAACTGGTGAGATACAAGCGTTTGAAGATAGCATTGCAGATGCAACAGAAACATTTGGATTTATGCAGTTTACGATCCCAGAACGTGACATGATTGAAGAACTTATTCGAAAAGCAAAGCGTGCAATCAAAGCAATACATCGATCAGATTCTGCATTCTTTGAAGAAGTTTCAGGAATGTTGACAGAAAAGCAACGAGTGATTCTTACTCGAATTCAAATTGCTCGTGAACTTGACGCGTACAAAGTATTTATTCAATTTATGATTGGGCAGTTGAACGAAGGTGCTAGGGCGCAGATCAGAAAGTATTATGATTCCCTTCAACTTGAGTCAAATGAAGAACTTGACGAAGTGATGGATCAATACGATCAGCGATATTTGAAAGAAGTCAAACAAGGATTTGATGTTGTTGTTGAAACAATCGGACTTATACTTGACATGATCGATGAATTGGGTATTCGCAATCAGGATCAACAAGCGTTGATGATGAAGTACATGATGGACCCAGAAGCGATTGAAGATTTAAAAAGGCGAGGGGATTTGCTTCTTAAACCACTTGTCGATCAGGCGTATGCAATTAGCCAATTGAATTGGAAAACATGGAAAAAAATTGATGCGTTACTCAAGACTGAAGACGCGAAAACATTCCAAGATAGATACTTAAACGCATCTTTCCATTCTGCCATGCGTGGTGGTTCAAAAATTGAGAAGTACATTTCGCGTGCACTGAAGCACAGCGATTTACTAGAGAGCCAACGGATTGACCTTGAAGAATTACAGAGCTCTTTTGTAACAAAGTGGAAAAAGAAAACAAAGAATCATGCTGAAGTTCTAGAAAAATCAAGGCAAATTCAAACTGTTGCAACAATGATGGGCGAAAGTACAACGCCATTTGTTGCAAAACTTGCAAAACTTGAAGATGAACGAGAAGCGTATATTCAATCAACTGAAGACCGAATTGATTCTATCCTTGGAACGGTTCTCGCGAAAGCTTTGAATAAGAGAGATGTTCCACCAAATATTATGTTTTTCAAACAGCCAAAGTCTGAAGATGTGGATGGAGAATCAACAGCAAGCGTGCAAATAATTGTTGGTGAATCAACTGGTAATACAGAGATGACCGACGAAGAATTTGAAGCGATGGTTGCATCTGGGGAGTTTGAAACCCTGGATGGGGGTAGCCAAGTAGTTGTATCAAGTAGCATAGCAGTCGGTGAACCAATCGAATTAGAACCTCTAGAAGCGATGGAAGTTGATCCTTCGGTGGCTATAGCGAATGAGTTAAATACTTTCAGTGCAATTCCAAAACCGATTGCACCATCCTTTCCCGCTCGAGCGTCTGCAGTGTTGGGGCTTGATGAGAACGGTGAGATTATTATTGGTGCTGTGTATGACGAGTACAGAGAGAAATATATTTTTGCAAGAAAAGCTGCTTCAGCAGGATCTAAAAAAATCTCAAATGATGGCTCGATCTCACACGCAGCACGACTACGAAAAGCTAGCGACGCAAGCCAAGCGGCTGCTGCATCAGTTGCAACTCTAGACACTGCATTTTTTGATGATCTTGCAACAATTACGAACGTAGATCGTGATGACTTAAATCTTAAAATGCTAGAAAACCATAGAAATCGTCAACGTAGATCAGTACCAGATGATCCTTTTGGTTGGCGAGGTGGGGAAGGGGATACGATTGATCTAGTAGGGTTGTATGTGATGTCTGACGTTTCAGATGAGTTACAAGAAGGTATTAGCGACACATCTATCCAAGAAATTCGAACAGCAATGCAACAATATCATGATCAAATCGCAGATCTCCACAAATCATTTGTTGATGCACAATATGAAATGAATCACATAGAAGATGCAATGTTGTTGATTGATGAGTCACAATCAGGTGGTCGCGTAGCAGAGTCAGTGCAAGGGAAATGGATGGATACATTTACAGCCCTTCGGGATACCAAGAGAGCATTAATGCTTGCAAATCAAGGAGTCATGGATACGTTACTCAAAGCAGTTCCTGAATCTGATTTTTGGAAAGTTCGAATGGAATATGTCAAAAAAGCATATCCAGATGTTTTTAAGAAAAGTTCAGATATAACAACGATGTTGAACGCGGCTGTAGCCATTCAGAATTTGAAGCCTGCTCAAAAAGGGCAACTTGATACACTCGCTACTTCATATCGATCGAACTATTGGAATATCTGCGAAGCGATGATAGACAATCACAAATCTAATGCTACGGCAGAGAGCGGAAATCAGATGATGAGCAAGGAAGACATGCACAGACAACTTCGTTTGGAAACTTTGCGATTTGATCGTAAGGAGTTGAATGATCGAATACAAATGAGACTTCGCATGGTGCTCGAAGAAGATCAAATCAAGCATGTGCCCGGTTTGCGACCATCAGTAACCGCAATCGTTTATTGACTCGGAGTTAGATAAAAATGCATAGATTTAATTGACTCGGAGTCAAATTGTAAAAAAGAAATGCAAGGTGTTTTAAACAATAACTTCAAACGGGTGACGCATCGAAAGTTGATCGGTTCGTTTTGCTTGGGAATAACAAGAGTATCCAGTTGTGAGTGAATCTCTCGAGGTTGGAGTATGTCTCGCCCAAGTTTGGTTCCATATTTTGAAAGATTGTTTTTTGTGTTCTATTTCGTGCCCAAACAACCCGCCCATTCCGCAACAAGATGTGTTGACAATTCCTAATGTTGCGCCAATTCGGCTGAAAATCTGTTCCCACTGCTCTTCGCTATTTTTTACAAGTGCACGTTCGATGCAGTGAGGAAACATTCGCCAATTCCCTTGTATATGCAGTTGAGAAAGATCTTGTTCAGCAAGCCACTCTTGTGGAAGGAGTACGTTGATCGGTTTTATTTCGAGAACCTTCGGATATTCTTCTCGCCATAACAAGGTTGCCGCAGGATCAATGCCAACAATTGGAATGTTCGTTCCTTGAAGTTGCTTAAGCCATTGGACATTCGCATGCGCAACGGCGTGAAACGCTTGCAATTTGCCTCTCACATGCAACGCCTTGCCAGAAGGTCTGGCTCGGAGCACAGAGACATACAATCCAAGCTTCTTGCAGATGCGCAAAAAACTCGTGATAACCTGAGGTCGGAAGTGCGTTGTAAATGAATCTAGAAGAAGAATAACATTTGGTGTGTTCTGTATGATCTCATGCATACTCGATGTCTTGATCTTCAACTTGTTTGTAATTTTTGGTGCATCGACAATCCCAAAAAGCGGTGTAAGAATTCTTCCAATATTCGTTAACTTATATGGAAGTAATCCCTCCATTCTGCTCCAGATTGAATCCCGCAGAGGACGTGGATATCTTTGGTAGTAATACGAGAGAAACGCTGAACGCATCTGCGGGATGTCAATTTCCATTGGGCACTCATTTACACACGCCTTGCAGCCAACACATCCATGCAGCGCTTCGTACACATCATGCGAAAAATCATCTTTGGTAAAACGATTCAACATGCGTACGAACATTGAACTGTTTGTTGTGACATTCCTACCGCCAATTCTTTTGAGCCAATGCCGCAGCAATTCTGCTCTTCCCCTTGGGCTGTGCATCGGATTCCCGTTCAACCGATATGTTGGACACATCGCCTCATCGAGTTTTACGCTTTGACATTGACTGTTACCATCGCACCGCAGGGAATTTGAAATGATGGGTAAGAGCGTGGTTTTTTTATTTGTGTGTCCACGAGTTTTCGAATCAATAGAGACAAGTGGATGGTGTTGCGTTACGCCAGCAACTTTTTCAGGATTGAATTGATTTGTGGGGTCAAACGCAGCTTTGATGCGGCAAATTTGTTCCCACAATCCATCGCCAAAAACCTGAGGTCCATATTCGCTTCGAAATCCTTTGCCATGTTCGCCCCAGAGGATACCACCATAGGAGTGAACAATATCTGCGACTTCATCAGTCACAGTTTTAACCAACGATTGATCATGTGCATTGCAAAGATCAAGTGCGGGGCGAACATGTATCACACCAGCATCAACATGCCCGAACATGCCTGCGCGGAGATTGTGTTTGTCTAATATGGAGCGGAAATCACAGATAAAGTCAGCTAATTTTTCAGGAGGCACTGCACAATCTTCAACAAAGGGGACAGGGCGCTTGTTTGTTCTAGAAGATGAGAGTAAACCAACACTTTGGTTTCTGAACTGCCATACTTTTTGAATTTCTTCGTCTGCTACTAGCAAGGTTGCTGAAAGTACACCTTCATTTTGCAACACTGCTTCTTTTATTTTCGTGCCATCCTTGCATTCAATGCACAACATTGCAGCAGCGCTTTTGGCAATACATGATGGTGCACTTTCTCTCGCAGCATCTAGCACTAACTCATCAACCACTTCGACAGCGGATGGTTTTAGTGTTGCTACCGCTGAGCCGTAGCGAAGAGCCGCGTCGAAAGTAGAGAATCCAGCAACTACGAGTTGTTGATCAGTTGGGATTTCAACGCATTGCAATGTTGCCTCGGTGATCACGCCAAGGGTTCCTTCGCTGCCACATAGAACTCGATTGAGATTGAATGATTCTCCATCCCATGCCATTGGAAGGTTGTAACCAGAAACAAAGCGAGGAAGATCTGGCCAATGGTCTTTTAAAAATGGTTTTGCTGATTCACAAGCGTGTCTCACTTCACAATGTACATCGCCTACAACTCCTGGAATGGTTTCAAGATGTTCGACTTTGTTTGTTGCTTCCGAATCCCACACAGTTCCTCCTCGCAATACAGTGCGTAAAGAAACAACGCAGTCGCTCATCTTTCCATACACAAGCGATCCTTTACCTGCAGAATCGTTGCCGATCATTCCTCCAATGGTTGCTCGGTCTGCGGTTGCGACCGTTGGACCGATCATCAATCCATATTGTTCTAATTCCTCGTTGATTGCAGAGAGTACTACTCCGCATTGGACGGTTATCTGTTTTTTTTCTGCATCAAAGTTTATGATCTGATTTAAGTAACGCTTGCAATCAAGGGATACGTTTTCAGTAAGTGACTGCCCAGCGGTACTTGTACCACCACCTCTAGGAGTGATTTTTATTGATTTGAATGTTGGCTCGGCGAGTAGAGATAATATAATGGAAACATCGTCTGTAGACCGAGGTGCGATCACGGCAGTAGGAGTTTGCTCCCAAATTGAGTTGTCATTTGACGCGAGAACTCTTGAACATTCGCTTATTGAACATACACCTTGAAAACCATTCTCTTGGAGCGATTGGAAAAGGTTCGCTAGGAGGGTAGAAGATTCCTGATCTTTTGGAAGTTGCGGAATCATTTCACAGGTTCTTCGATACGTGATATTCCTTTTTCGATGAAAGGAATCGTCGTTACTTTTCCAGATGGCCAGATGATTGTGATGTCAGTAATTTTTTCATGATCCCCTAGACCTACATGAATGACAGGTGACATAGCACAGAAATAACTTCTAGAAGATCGCACACGATGTCGTTGGCGGCTTTCTCCTAGATTGAATGTAACAATTGCTCCAATTGCGGGTGATCCGTGTGTATTTCGGACATCAAGATCAACAGATTTGACATTCTGTGTAATGTTATGCAATACGTACGCGGGTGCATCTCTGTTGACAACCACAATGTCTAGTTTGCCATCACCGTCAATATCACCCGTTGCCGCACCGCGGCTTGTGTGTAGTGGTGTCACCTGTGTTCCTCCGCGAAGAGCAGTTCGTGACATGATCCCGTTGCTGTCTCCAGAAAACAATATATTTTGTTCTGCGTATACATCATCAACAACTGGTGTGAATATACGATTGATGCGGCCGTTTGCAACGTACAAATCGCTGTTTCCATCGTTATTAAAATCTTCTCGGAGTACACCAAATCTTGTTGATAATCTCGATAAACCAACGAGGCCAGTTGTTCCTGTTGCATCAACAAAATATCCATCGCCATCGTTGAGGAACAATGAGTCAGATTGGTTTTCCATATTTACTACAAGAATGTCAGGGTCACCATCATGGTCCGCATCAAAAATTTCAGTACCCATCCCTGCTTTTTTGTTTCCGGTGCCATCGATTGCGCACCCACGAATATCTGCTTCATTGATAAAGCGGCCATCGCCTTGGTTGATCCAAAGGTGGTGTTCGCTCATATCATTTGCAACGAACACGTCTTCTAATCCATCTCCGTTAAAATCATCAACACCGATTCCTAAGCCGTAGCCTGTTGCAGAACCGATTCCCGATTTTTTTGATACATCTGTGAACGTGCCATTGCCGTTATTGTTGTACAAAATGTCAGGTAGCGGTGTTTTGTACACTACTGGCGAACAATAATCGTGCTCGCCGAAAAATAAAATGCCGCAATCGGATTCTTTATGTTGATCCCAATGTAAATATCTTGAGACAAACAAATCAAGATCGCCATCGTTGTCATAATCAAAAAAAACAGAGCCAGTTGTCCACGAGTCATCTGTAAAACCAGCAGCGGTTGTGACGTTCGTAAAAATTCCGTTTCCATTGTTTTGTAACAATGAGTCTTGTCCAAAATTAGTTACATATAGATCAGGATCACCGTCGTTGTCATAATCACCAGATGAAACACCCATTCCGTATCCTGTATCACCGGCTGCCGATAGTTCAGTCGTGTTTGTAAAGTTACCATTCTTGTTGGTAAAGAGTTGATTTGCATTTTGGTGTTCACCTATTGTGAACATTGAACCGCCTTGTACGAAGTACAAATCCAGATCATCGTCACCGTCAATATCTATCAGTGCAACACCTCCGCCAATAATCTCAGGCATGTGGTATTTACCCTCTGCACCACTCTTCCACTGAAATGCAACTCCTCGCTCTACTGCTTCATCTACAAACCATGTTTCTGTATCGACCACGTCTGGAATAGCGATTGGTGGGGGCGGCATGTGCGGAGTTTCTTTGCAGTGACAGAGTGTGAATAGCAAACTTAAAGAAAATACTCGAGAAGAAAAGGCCTGCATAAGGTACAGGATACTCGGTTCTTAGCAGGGACCCCATGCACCAATGAGAATGAGGAGGTCGTCAATGTCAACGAATCCGCTCCCGTTCAAGTCGAGTGTTGGATCTGCGCTACCGAATCCACCTATGAGCGAAAGCAAGTCATCGATATCGACTGATCCATTCCCATCAAAATCTTCAGGGCATGCGAGTGCTGTTTCGTTCATATAGATACTTATGGCGGGTGCGTTCGCTCGCATGGCAGGCGCTAAGTCGATGACAGAAACAATATCGGTCAAACCGTCCTCATCGAAGTCCCCAGTTGCAACAAGTGTTGGTTCACTTCCAGATGCAATTGGTGTTCCAATGTCTGAAAGAACCGTCGTCGTTGTTGTGGTCGTATCGTTGCGAATGATTGTTAATGCACGCGTGAGTGATGTGCTACCAACTACAGAGAGGACAAAATCATCATCGCCATCATTATCGAAGTCGCTTACTGCAATACTTTGTGGTTGTGTCCCTATTGGAATTGTTGACGGGATATCGAGTGACGACCCATTTCCATGGAGCAAACTAATAGTGTTTCCTAAATTATTAATTGAGATGTAATCCTCGTACATATCTCCGTTGAGTTCAGAGAAGGAAGATGCCATTGGCGTGCTTCCAGTTGGGAGAGTAATTGGTGTGGAAAGGGGATCAAGTGTTTCCCCAGTTCCATCACCACGTTTTACTGTGACAGAATTGCCAGAGCCACTAAGGATGATAAGGTCAAGATCTTTATTATCAGTGACGTCAGTTGGGTCCACAGAGGTTGGGATAGGTGAAGCCCATGCTGAAGTAAAGTTAAAGGTCGCAATTCTCGGACCCCTCACCGCTGCCACGGTGGAATTTGAATAGATTTCTACGCCAACAGGTGTACTGTTTTCACAACCAATTGCGAGGTCAGCGAGTCCTAGAGTCCTAAGCCGTCAACAGTGTCAAGATCACCGATTGCTACGCAGAGTGGACCAATGCCAGTTGCAAGTGTTGTTGTTGTGAAATTCGCACTGCCATCGTTCAGTAAAATAGTGACTGTGTTGTCATCGTAATTTGTCACAACAAGATCAAGTGAGTTGTTGTTATCAAGATCACCAACCTCAAGATCTTCTGCAGTTGTTCCTGTTGAGACACTCATCGGTGCTGCAAAACCTTGCCAAACCCCAGCGGTCATACCGTTGTTTAGCAGTATGTGCACGCTACCTGTTCCAGTTGATGAAGTTTGAGAATACGCAACGTCAACACCATTCACCCCATCAAAGTCAGCAACAAGGAAATCAGAAGGTGTTTCAGCAATAGCAGTAGTATTTTCGCTCCCAAAGAGAATTGGCCCCGTTGTTTCAATGGTTGTTTCAGACCCGCCCCGCATACTGACTGTACCAATCCAATTTGTAGTGAGTTCATTTGGTAACCCTGTACTCATAAGGACTCGAGGAAGTTCCGTGAGTCCACCGCCTGCAGCGATGAGATCAAATGATGTATTTGCTGCAGGAGTCCAACTTGAATCGTAGCGAAGAACAACACTGAGATCTTTCAAATCTGCATAGCCATCAATAGAAACGAAATCGTGATCAACGCCCTGCGCGGTGCCACCAATGTCAAAAGTGATACTCCCAGCATAGAGGCTATTATCAAATGGAGCACCCTCGTAATTGCCTGTAATTCTTGCAGATGCTACGTCTATTCCTGCCGGACTCAGGATGCCACCGCTGTTTATCAAATCCCCATCGTAGGTTCCGCTCAAGATGAGCATCGCGCCATCACTTATATCAAGTGAATTTGTTTGAAGCAGGGCAGTACTGTTGATTTGGATGGTGCTATTTGCCCCACAAAGATCAAAATTGCTGTCTAAAATTAAATTACCGTTTTCAATTGTGAGTTTTGCATCATCGTGAAACTGACCGATCGACATCGCTTCATCTGTATCTTTCATTTCAATTTGTTGAACTTTGTGCATTTGCACTTGTAAACCCTACTAGCCAAAGTAATAGCATAGGGATAGTGATACATATCTTTCTCTTCTGTTTCATCTAGTAAGTACTTCGTAGTAGGAACGGTAAGTATGCATCAGAGAACCAAAATATCCAAATAAATACAGTGGTTTCTACAGGTAACTTGCTCTCATGGTCCGATAACAGATTCTGGCGATGATCTTTTAGCAGGGACCCCATGCACCAATGAGAATGAGGAGGTCATCGACATCGACAGTACCAGAGCCGTCAATATCGAGCGTCGGATCTGCGCCACCCCAGCCAGCAATAAGTGCGAGCAAGTCATCGACATCCACAGCACCAGAGCTATCCACATCAGAGGGGCACGCAAGCGCTGTGATATTTGTGTACAAACTCAGCGCGGGGGAGTTTGCTCGAACATATGGAGCTAAATCAATAACTGAAATAATGTCAGTCAAACCATCTTCGTCGAAGTCTCCAGTTGCAACAAGTGTTGGATCGCTTCCGTTCCCAACAGGATCGCCAACGCCTAAGATAACAATAGCACTCGAGGAATCGTTTCTGATAATTGCAAGTTGTCTATCACCAGAAGCGTCAAGTTCAGAAACAACTAGATCCTCATCTCCGTCATTATCGAAATCCGTTGTCGAAATACTCAGTGGTTCATCACCAATAGATACAGGCGAGGGACTATTTAATGTTGATCCGTCTCCTGTCATAATACTCATCGAACTGCTGCCATTATTCACAGTGATGTAATCTTCATATGAGTCTGTGTTTAACGAAGCAATGCTCGCTGCAACTGGGCTACTTCCCCCTGGAAGACCAAAGGGCATAGCCATGAAGTCGATTGTGTTACCAGATCCATCGCCGCGTTTTAGTGTTACTGAATTTCCATCATTGCTGAGAATAATAAGGTCGAGGTCTTTGTTATCAGTAACATCTGTCGGATCAATCGATGTTGGTATAGGTGAACCCCATGTAGAAGCAAGATTAAAAATTGCACTTCTAGCAGCAAGTGACGTTGCGTTTGTATACACCTGTACGCCAATAGGCGAACTACTTTCGCAACCAACTGCAAGGTCTGCAAGATTTAAGCCATCATCTGTATCAAGATCACCAATCGCTACGCAGAGTGGACCAGTGCCAGTTGCAAGTGTTGTTGTTGTGAAACTTGCACTGCCATCGTTCAGTAAAATAGTGACTGTGTTATCGTCGTAATTGGTTACAACAAGGTCGTCCGAATTATCATTATTCAAATCACCTATTTCAAGATCTTCTGCACTCGAGCCTGTTGTAACACTGATAGGAGCAGCAAACCCTTGCCAAACACCACCCGACATGCCATTGTTAAGCAGGATATCAACTGTAGAAGGAGCGCCAAAAACGGGCACAGACATCGCAATGTCTGGTCCGTTTAGACCATCGAAATCTCCAACAACAATATCGTTTGGTGTTGTAGTGATGACTGTCGTCACACCACCATCAAAGAGAATCGGACCGGTAGTTGTGATACTTGCTTCCCCGCCTGTCCCTCTTGCTGCGGGAACTTCATCCCAATTACACGAATAACTACTAGAGAGTCCGGTGTATGAAAGTATTCTTGGTAAGCCAGTGATATCAACAGCTGAGCTAATAAGACTAAATGTATCGCTATCAATTGGTGTGAATGTTCCCCCATACCTGAGTGTGATGGTTGTACCAGAGAGATCCACAGCACTCGTTACTGAAAGAAGGTCATGATTGAGTCCTGCATTAGTACCTTCAATATCAAAAATAATTTCGCTTGGAAGAAACGGTGCACCAAATGGATCGACCTCGTTGAGGTTACCACTTAGCGTAGCATTCGCAATACTACTACCACCAAGGTCGATGATACCGCCAGAGTTGATAACATCCCCAGATATTTCACCGCTCATGTTGAGCGTTGCTCCATCATGGATGAATATATTTGTTGAATACAGAGTCGCAGTGCTGCTGATTTCTAATTCATTATTCTCACCAGAGATGATTACATCGCCTTGGGCATAGACAATACCGTTTTGGAAACTCAGGGAAGTCCGTCTCCCGTCTCGACCAAATTGCATTGGGTTTAATGTGTTTCTAAACTGTGAAATGTGCCCATCTAGATCAATACGAATACTACCTAGTGATACATCAAATTGATCGATCAGGAAGTCTGCCGCGACGGATATGTCATGCACACCTTCCAAATTGAATAGAGCAGTATCAAATTCACCTGGAATATCATTTGGATACCAGTTTTCAACGTCTTGAAATACGTAAGAGTTTAGACCCGACCAAATTCGTACACCATCTTGCGCAATGTCAGCAGGTATTAATTCGAATGGTCCCATATCAGCAATCGGGTTGCCGGCGGGGTTATTGCCAGTGTCGTCTGTATATGGATCATCAATAAATCTTAGAATACTGTCGAGATCCAACGTTGTTGTTACGACTGCGTTATCACCAGCATCAATACATGGTGAGCCCTGGAATAACCGGTAGTCCTCATCACCAGAAGCTTCCTCTCCATCTGCTCCGTATGGGCTCGCAAAGTGAGGGTTTTCTGCGATGTTTCCGTTCCCGATGAGATCATTTGGCAAATCTTCTATGCAACTGTATCTTGAACTCATTACTGCGTTCACGAGATGAACCTGCACACTTGATCCATACGTACTTGTATTTCCCCAGATGATAGAGTTTTGTACATCAACTGAAGGTCCATATGCAGAAATGCCACCTGCAACCATCGCTGAGTTATGCGCTATTGTAGAATTAAGAATCGAAAGATCGCCAGTTGTGATAATCCCGCCGCCCTCACCAGTTGCAGATACGTTTCCAGAGATCTCACTAGAGTTGATCGTGAGATCACCATTGACATACAAACCAGCTCCGTACGTGTCTGCGTTGTTTAATTTAATCTTCACGTTGAGCAAAGACAAACTTGTGTTTGCATCAATAGCAATCCCGCCACCATCCATTGCATGATTGCCTTGAATACGGGTCAAATGTACGTTGATAGGAGCAGTGGTTGTATTATGAATATAAATACCGCCACCAAGTTTATCAGTTGCGATATCCGCATTTCCGCCGTAAACCCAGAACCCATCAATTGTGATCGACCCAGTTGTTACGTTCATCGATGAGACTACGTGATAAGCATTTTCACTTATGTTATCTCCCGGATTGTCATCGCCGTTTAGATCACCACTGAGAATTGTGTGATGCGAGGAGACATCACGATCTTCTAGAGTCAATTCTGTTCCATCAAACCCACCGTACATACTAATTGCATGCCGAATGAAAAATGTAACACTTCGTGGGTCGCCGATAATGACTTCAGAAGTTGGTATGTATAAACCTTCGGCGATCCAAATTTGATCATAATCAACAGCCACGCTTAGGGCTTCTTCGATTGTTCTAAATGCGCTTCCCCAACTTGTTCCTCCACCACTTGTAGGAATGTCCTTATCGACGTACCAAACATCTCCCGTTCCGCCACCGCTTGGTGATGTGACGGTCAATTCACCATAGCCGGTTTGACCACCAAAGCCTCCGATTCTCACATAGTACTGCGTTCCAGCATACAAATTCATCTCAATTTCTGAATAAAATAGTTGACAATCATTGCTCGTGTTCGCACTATCACCATTGCAAGCGATTTGAATGAGGTTGGAGCATGTGCCCTTGTACAGCACCATGGATGTGTCATAACTATCTACATTACAAGTAGAAAAATTGTAAGTGTCATTTGTTGAAGGTGTAAATGTAAACCAAACATCTGGGCTACCACTCCAATTTAAATATGTATCCACGCACATTGCTTCGTCTGGTTCAGGTTCACTGCTAGGGTTTGCTGAAGATGTATCGAAATAATTTGGGCCAGAGAGAGTTGCTGTCACTGCATCCCAACACTCATCACCGCTTACTTGCCCATTTACATTTGATACAAAGCAAAAGTATGTGAGGCATACATTTAGAATAAAAATTGTTTTCAACATTTTCTCACCTTTTGATCCTCTTTTTGCCTGAATGTAGGGCAATGAAACATATATCAATATGCCACAATTAAGCCAGCGTGGCTAGCAAATAGTTGTGTTTTTCATCTATAATATTGAAACAGCCGCTTTTTTGCGTCCGGAAACAAACTCATCGTGGTGAGTTTATTAGATTTTTGCCTGCATAAGGAAAAAGCTCACTGGGTGTGATTGTTTTCACTTTCTAAGGGTGTAAATCTTAGTGGCATATATTCTCAGATGTAGGATTTGACATCGCAGGGAGCTTTGCTGCCTTCGCCGCAAACACTGTCACAGTGGTCAAACGAGCGGCTTACCCGATTAATAAAAGTCCCCGCATCTTTGATGCGGGGACTTTTATTAATCGGGGTGACAGGATTTGAACCTGCGACCTCTTGTTCCCAAAACAAGCGCTCTGCCAAGCTGAGCTACACCCCGCAATGCGTTGCGGACGAGGCATTCTACCTGAAACAAGCAGGTTTCGTGTATGGGCTTAATCCCAACGAAACACGCCTTTTTTCCATGCGTAGATATAGGCAAAAATACTCGTGCCGAGGAAGAATAGAATTCGTCCAAAAAAGAGCGTTGCCTCTTGGCTTCCTTGTGCCAACTGGGTGAAATCAACCGCCCAAGGGTAAAGGAAGATGATCTCGATATCGAAGACTAAAAATGTCATCGCAAGAATAAAAAAGCGAACGTTAAACCGTTTTCTTGCAGTTCCAATTGGGTTCATCCCCGACTCATAGACCGAGTCTTTGACATCTCCAGAACGTTTCGGTCCAAGTAGCCCAGAAGCAATGATGTTAATCACACCAAAGCCAATTGCCATAAGGATAATGAGTAATACCGGGATGTAGTTAGTGAAATCCATTGCGATGGGGATTGTATCAAAGAGAAACAACCCGCGGGGTTGTTTCTTTGGGCAAGATAATGAGGCGATTCATTGTCCGTGCATAAAAAAACCCCCCGAGCCGGTGGTGGGTCCGTCTCGGGGGGGAGGGAAGAGAAGAAGTCGATGCCTGCATGATGACTAGAGAATGTCATCCAAATTGCAGGGACTCCGCACGGGGTGCCTCAGTTCATCCTTGACCGTAGGCATGTACATAATGATTGACATAGGGTGTATCAGGATTGCTAGCTCGAGTGAGCGTGCTGCGAAATGACACTCCATCTTCATTCGCCGCGACGAGGCAGATCCTTCCACCATCGTCATGAGCAACGCCTGTCATCCGTGTCCTGTCATCAATCATTCCCAACCAATTGTTTCGTAAACGTATTCCTTTTTCATATTTCTTTCTCATTAACTGCAACCTAGGGAAGCGCCGCAGTTCATGCACTTGTAGCAAGTGCCGTTTCGTACAGTAATTTGTCCACATTCAGGACACGGTGGCGCATCTCCTTGCAACGCTGCCGTTGATTGGCTTAGCGCCGACGCTTTCACTGCAACACTCTCGGTGACGATGCCGCCGTTCCCGGAAGAGTATTGTTTCGCTTCGACTGAAAGTGTTTCTTGCACAACAGTGCGGGAAGCGGATTCGATCTTCTCCGTGGAAGTACGATCGGTAGGTGTTGTGACAGTCGAAGAAGTTTTCGGTGCCATATCGGGTATGTTTGACCATCGGTTGTCCTCCTTGACAGTGGTGGTTCGTTCGGGCGCGGAAATTTTTGCCGCTGGTGTTGTAGTTCGCTGGGGAATATTTTCTTCACGGTATCCATTGATAAATTGCATACCCATCCAACGGAAAATGTAATCCACAAGGCTCTTTGCAAACGGAATGTCACGGTTTGCAGTGACGCCTTGTGGTTCAAATCGTTGATGTGCAAATTTCGTCACGAGGCTCTCGATTGGAACACCGTATTGCAGAGCAACACTGATCGCTGTACCGAGGCTGTCCATTAAGCCACCAATAGTTGAACCTTCCTTTGACATAGTAATGAATAGTTCACCAGGACCTCCAGCGTCATACATTCCAACGGTTAAGTATCCTTCGTGCCCTGCAACATTGAAATGGTGCGTAATACTTTTACGAGTATCAGGAAGTCGCTTTCGCATTGGCTTCTCGATAATTTTCTCTACGATTTTTTCGATGACGCGAGGTTGTTGTTCTTCAACCATGCCAGCAGCGATCACAACTTCATCGGCAACTTCTTCACGAGCTGCTGCGACGTCAAGTTCATCTTCATCATCGTCAAGGGTCGCGTCACTCTTTGTATTGAGCGGTTGACTGAGTTTGCAACCGTCGCGGTAGAGCGCATTTGATTTCAATCCTAATTCCCAGCTGAGCCAATACGATCGAGCGATATCATCAGTTGACGCTTCGTTAGGCAAATTAATTGTTTTAGAGATAGCACCAGTAATGAACGGCTGACAAGCAGCCATCATGCGAATGTGACCTTCAGGTGAGATGAATCGTGTTCCTGTTTCACCACATCTGCTTGCACAATCAAAGACAGCGAGATGATCTTCTTCAAGACCGGGTGCACCTTCAACTGTGCCGCTCCCACAAATGCGTCGGTTTAAGTCGCGGATTTCATCACCAGTTAAACCGAGGATGCGGAGCCCGTTGAATGAACTATCGTTTGTTGCTTGGTCTCTTGTGAGTTCATATTTTTCAAGAATGTGTTCTGGAATTGACCATGAAGAGAATGCAAAGGCAATGTCAAACACAGTTGGAAGTGTGCCTTCAATAGTGACGAGGTCTTCATTTGTAAAACCCCGCTCCATAAGGAATTCACGGAAAGAAACCTGCTTATCGTCATCCATCCAACTTTCCGGCATCTGTGTATCAAGCGTGAGCGTGCCCATGACAAAGGTAAGGATTCGATCGGTTTCATCTTCGCTGTACCCAAGTGCAATCAACGCTGGTCGAATTGATTGGTTTGCAATTTTGAAGTACCCGCCGCCTGCAAGTTTTTTGAACTTGGTCAGAGCAAAGTCAGGTTCAACACCGGTTGTGTCGCAGTCTATTAACAACCCGATTGTTCCAGTTGGTGCAATAACTGTTGTTTGTGCATTGCGATAGCCATGGCGTTCGCCAAGATCCATAGCTTCATTCCATGCTTGTACAGCACGCCCAAGAATATCGCCCGCATTGTCAATGTTGATAGAACCCTCAAGGAAGAGGTCGTGGTTAATTGGTACAGGCGCTACGCGAAGTTTTTCGTACTCGCCGCTGTCTCGTGTGACACCTTGTGCTGCACGTTGGTGGTTCCGAATCACACGTAGCATTTCCTTGGAGTTATCAGCAAAACCATTAAACGGTCCATGTTCTGCCGCCATTTCAGCGCTTACTGCATACGATCGACCAGTTAAGATTGAAGAAATGGCTGCGCTGACTGCTCTGCCCTCTTCGCTGTCGTACGGGATGCCTGCTTGCATCAGCATCGCACCGAGGTTTGCAAAGCCAAGGCCAAGTGTGCGGTACCGCCAACTTTTGTGGGCAATTTCTTCTGAAGGGAACGCTGCCATGAGTACGGAAATTTCAAGAACAACAGTCCAAAGAGATATGGCGTGTTCGAATGAATCGATGTCAAAGGTTCGTGTCTCTTTGTCGTAGAAACGAATCAAGTTGAGCGATGCGAGATTGCAGGCGGTGTCGTCAAGGAACATGTATTCACTACATGGGTTTGACGCGTTGATACGACCACTCGCTGGGCACGTGTGCCAATCATTAATGGTTGAATCGAATTGCACGCCTGGATCGGCGCAGTGCCATGCGGCGTTGCAGATCTGATCCCAAAGTCCATTCGCGGGAATTGTCTTGGAGACTTCACCATCTGTACGCTGAATCAATTTCCAATCTTCATCTCGGTCGACTGCTTCGAAGAAATCGTGGGAAATTCGAACGGAGTTATTAGAATTTTGACCAGCGACTGTTTGGTATGCTTCGCCGTTGAAATCGTAATCTAATTGGAGGTCTAAATCTTGTGCTTGTTTCTTTTGGTCTTCTGAGAGGTGCTTCATGCCCTCAACAAGGGCTGCAACTTTGAGTTCTTCACGAACTTTCCAGTTGACGAATTCTTCGATGTCTGGGTGATCGACATCGAGCGAAACCATTTTTGCTGCTCTTCGTGTTGTGCCCCCAGATTTGATTGCGCCCGCAGCACGGTCGCCGATTTTTAAGAAACTCATCAAGCCACTTGACTTACCGCCACCTGAAAGTGGTTCATCACTTCCGCGAACTGCAGAAAAGTTTGAACCAGTTCCAGAACCATATTTGAAAAGGCGTGCTTCGCGAATCCACAGATTCATGATGCCATCATCACCGACGAGATCGTCTGCTACGGATTGAATAAAACAGGCGTGTGGTTGTGGATGCGAGTATGCATCGGGAGCAGGGTGGACGCTGCCGGTTTCAGGGTCAGCAACAACGTGCCCTTGCGCAGGACCTGTAATTCCATATGCCCAGTTCAATCCTGTATTAAACCACTGCGGACTATTTGGCGCACTGACTTGGTGCAACATCATCCACACAAGCTCGTCGTAAAATGCTTCGCCGTCTTCTGGAGTATCAAAGTACCCGTGGGATTCACCCCAACTTCGCCAACAACCGACGAGTCTGTGGATCACTTGCTTTGCTGATCGTTCGGGACCAGTAACTGCTTTACCATTGGAATCAACTTCGGGTGTGCCATCTTCGTTCATGATTGGTACACCGGACTTGCGAAAATATTTACTCACCATAATGTCGGAAGCAAGTTGGCTCCACTGCGCGGGTAACTCAGCATCGTTCATTTCGAAAACGATTGATCCGTCGGCGTTTGTAATTTTCGTTGACCGTGTTGCCCACGCAACAGAGTTCCACACATTAGTTTCAGCAGTCGTAAATCTTCTAGTAATTTTCATTGTTCTGTCTTGCTTCCTTGCACCTATAAGTTGCCGTCAATTTTTACTCTCTATGTCCCATAACATCGTTGTTTTTGGAAACTCCCATTTCGCTCTCTTCATTTTCAGAAAACACTGTCTTTTTCTGCATTCTTCACTGTAACCATCGTTTTTAGCCTGTATATCGTGTTTTTTCTTATCTATCTCGATCTCGAAGGCTTCTCATTAGACCAAAGCCAACATATGACTATCGTACTACCACATGTAGCGTCTGTAACTATCCAAACCGCAAAATCTTGTGGATCTTTGATTTTATTTCTAATTGCCTCAATAACAAGGAGTTATGGGCAGGAAAATGTTATGAACTCCGGTCGATGGGTGTGGACAGGGTGTCGCGAGACCCGATGTTGGCACGAAAAACAATGCAATACCCCTTTTTGGCGTGTTTGGGAGAGGAGCCAAATTGACGAGTACAATGGGGGAATGAGAAGCACGGAAGCAATCGTAGAGGGTCTCACAGACGCCCAAATAAAATCAGTTTCGCATGTTGCAGGACCGCTCCTTGTACTCGCAGGACCTGGTTCTGGAAAAACAACCGTTGTTACAAAACGAATCGCGAATCTCGTTGCACAAGGTGTTGCGCCATGGAACATTCTTGCGCTCACGTTTACAAACAAGGCAGCGTCTGAAATGCGGGAACGTGTATTTGCACAGATTGATCCAGAGACGCGCGGTATAAAAGGCTTGACTGTTTCAACATTCCACTCGTTTTGCGCACGCATACTTCGGTCGTGGGGCGATCGTATTATTGGCACACGCTCATTTACAATTTACGATACATCGGATCAGAAATCGGCTGTAAAAACAGCTATTCGCGCATGTGAGTTGGCCGAGTCAAATTGGAAACCTGCGTCTGTGTTGTCGATCATCAGTGGTGCAAAAAATCAACTGCTTGACGCTGAAGGGTTTGCTGCTGAGGCAAATGATTTTCACTCAAAAACAATCGCAAAAATTTACCGATCATACGAATCAATTCTGCGATCAAATGATGCAGTAGATTTTGACGACTTGTTGTTGTGCACAGCGCAGTTGCTTGGTCGTGATGCCGAAGTACGAAATGAACTACAGCAACGGTATCAATATTTATTGATCGATGAATACCAAGATACGAACCGAACGCAATTTGTAATTGCTAATCATATCGCCTCAAAACATAGGAATATATGTGTGGTTGGTGATCCCGATCAATCTATTTACGCGTGGCGTGGCGCGGATATATCAAATATTCTTGATTTTGAAAAGCAGTATGAAAACGCGACTGTCGTGCCCCTTGGACGAAATTTTCGCAGCACAGGCTACATTGTTGAAACAGCCGCGAAATTAATTGCCTATAACAAACTTCGTAAGGAAAAACGAATTTATACAGATCTTGAAAACGGGAATAAGCCTGTTATGGCGACATTCCCAAACGAACATGAAGAAGCGAACGCCATTCTTCGTGAAGTCAAACGGTTACACAAAGATGGCACCCCATATAAGGAAATGGCAGTTTTATATCGAGTGAATGCATTGAGCCGTGTGCTCGAAGATGCGTTTCGAGATGAGGGTGTTCCGTACATCGTTGCTCGAGGTACTGCATTTTATGATCGAAGAGAAGTAAAAGATGCAGTTTCATATTTTCGACTTCTTGTGAATCCTAAAGATGATGTTGCGTTTCGCAGAATCATTAATACGCCAGCACGTGGCATTGGAAAAACATCACTCGTTCGACTTGAGCAACTTGCATCTACTCGCGGTTTGAACATGCTTGCAGCAGCAGAATTCGCAACGAAAAACCTAGGTTTTACTGCACGCGCGGCAAAAGCACTACACACGTTTCATGAGATGATGTCGAGATGGCGACTAGATGCAGATTCGACGCAGAGTTTGACTGCCGCTGCATCGCTTGCCGATTTAGTCGAACGTATGGTTCGGGAATCAGGGCTTGAATCCTCATTCAAACGAATCGGTACTGAAGAAGATCATGAACGTCTTCAAAACCTTGAGGAACTTATATCAGCTTCCTCAGATTTTGAAGAAAAATCTGAAGATGAAAGTGCATCGCCCCTGCAATTACTCTTCGCATTTTTAGAACATGTTGCATTAGTGAGCGACTCTGATGCGATAGATCCGCGAATTGGCGCTGTAACACTCATGACCTTGCATGCATCAAAAGGCTTGGAATATGATTTCATTGCGCTCGCTGGACTTGAAGATGGATTACTTCCGCACATTCGTGCTCTGTTTGACGATACGCAAATGGAAGAAGAACGGCGGTTGTGTTTTGTAGGGATTACACGAGCCCGTAAACATTTGCATATCAGTTCAACCTTAAAACGCACACAGCGTGGCATGACCGAAAGAGCAATGCCCAGCCGATTTTTGCGTGAAATGAGCGGCCCACACACACACCAAGAAACTGTTGTTGATACGTGGAATACACAAATTGCACCGGAACTTACATCTTCTAAAAATGGAAACGAAATTACACTCGGTACAGTTGTTCGGCACAAACGATTTGGAGTTGGAAAGGTGCAGAGAGTCTTGCGACGAGAACGTGGTTCAACGGTCACAATTGATTTCCCAAGTGGTACCAAGCATCTTGTTCTTGAGTACGCGAATTTAGAAATAGTCTCTCCCTCAAGTTGATCCATGATTGATACACAACAAGTAGTTTCACTTTGCAAAGAGTATGGCTTTGCACTTGTTGGCGTTACAGATGCTTGCAAATCCAAATGGTATTCAGCGTTTCAAAAGTGGCTTGAAGCAGAAAAACACGGGGAAATGCAGTGGCTAGCAAACAACGTTGATCTCCGCATCGACCCTACTGCATTTGTCCCAGAAGCAGCTTCGGTTATTTGTGTTGCAGACCGCTATGCAGGCGATGATGGTGCGCCATTGCCACCAAGACATGGAAAAATTGCAAGGTACGCGCGAGGTGGTGATTACCACAAAGTGATGAAAAAACGGCTGCATAAAGTGTGCGACGCACTTCGTGATTTGGACGGTGATAGTGTGTTTCGGGGGTGCGTAGATACAGCGCCTTTGTTTGAACGAGAATTTGCTGCTGCTGCTGGGCTTGGTGCAATTGGCAAGAACACGTTGCTTATTGACCAAAGTGTTGGGAGTTGGTTGATGCTTGGGGCGATTGTTACAACTGCTTCGTTAGAGGCTACGAGGCATGATGTTGCAGTTGATCCGTGCGGAAGTTGTAGCCGATGCATTGATGCATGTCCAACCGAAGCGATTACTCCTTGGTCGGTCGACGGAAGTAAGTGCATTAGTTACTTGACGATTGAGCATCGAAGTGAAATAGATCAAAAATTTCATAAAGCAATGGGAGAGTGGATTTTTGGTTGTGACATTTGTCAAGAGGTTTGTCCGCACAATCAGCAAACTGAAAAAACAAAGATCGCAGAAGTGCACAAAGACTATGAAAGTAAGACTTCTTCGCTCGACTTATTAGAAGTCCTGAACTGGACTGAGGAAGATCGACGCGAGGCATTTCGGGGGACTGCGATGAAGCGAGCAAAGCTAGGCATGATGCAGCGAAATGCTTTCATTGCTGCAGAGAATTATCTAGAACATAATGACGATAAGGCGTTACGGGATAAAATTACATCATGGAAGTCATGATGGCGAATTCTATCTGGCCTTTGTCGGCTATCTCGCCGCTTTCAATTTGAGCTTGCACTTTTTTGAACGCGCCGCTTAGTTTGTCGATTTGGACAAACTCCTCTGAAGTTAAACCCTCAGCTTTGGCTTGGGATTCAAAGTCAATTAGCCATCCGCGATCGGTTTTTATCAAAGTTATTGAAACGGCATTTATTTGCAGGGTCGCTTTATCCTCTCCGTCCATGACAATCGAATTTGGATCAATAGTGTCGGGGATTATTGTCTCTGAAAGTATCGCGATGGAGTTGCTCGTTCCTTCACCAAAGGATGAATTGATAGTATTACTCAACTCAATCATGTTGTCCAAGAGAGATTGGAGTTTCCCAAGCATAATGTTGTGTTCGTTTGATTTTGTTTCATAAATGTTTGAGAGTTGAATTGGTGATAGTGACTGCATAGCATTGTTTATAAATTCCACAAGGTCCTGGGGTGTACTAAAAGCACCTCCTGACCCTTTCGATTTCGGAGTAGGGGCGGCGTCCACGGCAGTTTCAGTTGTTGGGTTCTGGACCTGTGTGTCCACAGGTGCTTCTGATCCACTTAACTTGGCAATACGAACATCAAGTTGGAAGGTTGAACCTTCGCCGTCGCGCCCAAGTTCTTGTGCAGCGTTTTTCGCACTTTCATACGAATTGATCGCAGCGGCGGTAAGCGAATCAAGTTGTGATTGAGAACTCGACAGGAGTGTTTCCCATTTGTTCGTTCCCGTCACGATACCTGCATGGATAATGTCAGTTAAGGCAGCACATTCTTCAGAAAGAAATTGGACGAGTGATTCTTGCATTTGCCCAAGGCTCCAAGAAGTTTGTAACTTCCATGACGCTGAGGCTGCTTTACTTTGTTTTGAACCTGTAGACCGACCTCCACGCGAACTCAATGACTTTGAGAGCAATTCGGTTGCAGTTGTCCAACGGTTTCTTAATTCACTTGCACTAGTCGTTGCGCTTGTAAGTAGTTCTGCGCATTCATTGTCAAGCGTGTCTGCGAGTGAACGAAGTTGGCCTGCTCCTTCTCTTGAGGCTTGCCTAAAAGTACCAAGGAGTTCCATCGAATGAAGAATCCCATTAAGTTGTGACGCAATAGCTTCAAGTTGTGCTGATGTGTTGTTCACTATTGGTGTTGCGATGATGTCTGATTCGACTTCACTTGAAATTGCTACAAGATGAGCTTGGTCTGATTTTCTCATCACTTGCATGGCTTGCTTGAATGGTTTCAAGCCTTCTACATCGTCAAGACCATCAGCTTCAACGAGTAACTTGTTCGCTTCATTAAATAATGCTTCAGCGGTTGCTGTCGCTTCTTCACTTTCAAGAGAGAGGCGTGCTATTTCACCCCGTGCCTGATCAAGTTGGAAATTGAGCGATTTTTTCAGTTGCCCAATACTTGATTGGAATGCAGCAACAGAATTTTCGGAACTTTGCTCTGCGGCCCTCGACATCGCATCTGCTGCGATCCGCAACAAAGAGGCTTGGTGTGCAATTCGTGCTGCGGACTGAAAACCAGTGATGACTTGGGGTGTTTCAGCAGAGATTTTTTGGTATTGGATTTTTCCTAACTTTGCTCTCGCTGTTGCGAGGATAAGTTTTTTTGCTTTTGCGATGCTGTCAGTTTGAGGGAGTCTGTTCGCTTTGGTAATGATTGATTGCAGCGAAGTTTCACTTTCGCTCAGAACTGCTACATTAAGATCTGACATCAACTGTGAGACATCATTCGGATTTTCTGAAGATGTATCATCAAGGCAACCACTCAGTGCAATTATGCAAACAGCAACAAGGCTATATTGCGAACTCTTACGAGCGAATCTTATGAATGATGTAGAATAAATGGAAATGGGGGTACGAAACATTGAAATGGCTCCTCAAACCAAGGGAAAAAGTCCTTTCACTTGGAACGGGGCATTGTAGCACTCTCAGAGGTGTTGGTGGATTGATCTAACAGTGGAAAGCAGGGCTGTTTATTCAGGCAAAGGGGTCATTTCTACATCTTTTCCACGCCCAATGTCAACTTGCCAAGTCAGAGAGTAACTCGCATCTCCAGTGCTGTTGGCAGGCAGAGTGAGATCCCACCGAAGGAGTCCGCGAGGGAAGTCTGCCAAGAGGTACGTGGCATCAGTTGAGAGGGGAGTAGATTCATTTTTGAGTTCAACAGCAATGTCCTCATTTTGTGAAACGGGAATTCGATCCCAAAGGTGAATCTCGAGTGGAGCTTCGTGACCGTTGGAAATGGTGACACGATAATCGTAGAGTGTTTCTTTGGAACTTCCAAAGAGACCAGTTGATGAAGTTTTCTTTTCAAGAAGCGTGCGAGTCGCAATGACATTTGGATCGATGCCAAGGTCAAGCGGGAATGTTTCACCTGGAGCAACAGTTGTGAGCACTGTTCGTCCGACAAAATCACTACCGTGGAAAATAGATGCTTCTCCGGGGAGCAAAATGAATGGCGAATCGTTTGTCACTTCACTTCGAATAAATACAGAGTCAGTGATCATTGGTACTGCGACCCTGAAAAGACTCGCAGTAGTATCTATTGAAGCAATGGCTGTTTTTTGTAGGTCATTTTTGTTTGATGGGATGGAAATCGTTCTTGGAAGTGCAAAACTCACTGCTGGGCCATCGCCAACAACTGAAGCAGCTGAGACTGCCTTCCCAAGTGTTACTCTAAATGAATCGTTTTCTACAGCTGCATCAGCGGCCCAAGCGTGCGAGAGAGTACCTTCAGACGCACGACTTCTTCTCATTGTACTCGTTGGTTCTGATGGTGTTGGTTGTTGAATATCAACATACCACGGTGATGGTTTTGGTGGGCTTGCAGAACGTTGGGGCTGCGCAGTTGAAAGTGTTAAGTTGACATCTTTCCAATCTTCTCCAGAGTATTGTGCAACATTTGCGTCGTAGTCAATTGTAATTGATTCACCACCTTCAGATGCTCGGATGGAATACGACGGTTCCCACGAAGCATTGCTTACAAGATAAGTCATCTCAATCGAGACAGTTCCTTGCTCAAAAACAACGATATCAATAATTGCATCTCGTTGCATATGGCTTTCGTTGGAAATGCTATTTCTTCTTTTGACAAGCGTAGTTCGTTTGTTCGTAAGTTCTTCGCGGAGTTTTTTGTTCGCAAGTTTTTGACTCTCTATTGTTGCCATCTGCTTGCCAATGAATTTGAGTTGCTCTTGAAATGCAGTAAGATCAACGGACTGTTCTTTCTCAGAAGATGATCGGAGTACAAGTGTTTCAAGAAAAGTTGCTTGCATCTCGATAGATTTCTCATCTGCTTGTGCGATTGCAATTTTTTCTTCTACTTGTTTAATTTCTTTTCTGATTTCAGCAAGAAGCTCATTGGTATCTTTTTCAATCGGAAAAGCGGTTGTGTCTACTGCGATGAGTTTGGCGTTTCCATGGACGCTTGCTTGAACGGAATCGAGGGTTGCAGAACTTGGAAGGTCCCTGAAGAAAATAGACCACCCGCCCGCTTCAAGATCAAACTCTGTCGATCGAGTGATAGCAGCGCGACCTCTGTACAGCGTGATATCAGTGATAGAACTATTTGCATTGATCGGTTCCATTTCAACAGTCACTGGTTGCAAAGCAAATGCAGTCACACCGAGGAATGATGCGAAAACGGAAGTTGATAAAAATTTCATGAGCGGATCTCCTTAGGGGGGAGGTAAACGTCGATCAAATTTCTGAATTGCGTCTACCCATGGTTGAGAATATACCCGCATCTTGAAGAAGTGATGCGATTCTGCGTTTATCCTGTAAATTTGAGCCTAAAACAGCATCCACAAGCGTTGTTCGTTCTTGTTCTAGGTCAAGATATCGAAGGGCTAAACCCGCAAGGTCGTCATTTTCCATCGTTTCGAGATACTCAAATCCTTCGCGGTAAACCATTCTTGCAGCGAGTGATTTTACCATCATCCAACGAATGTACGCAGTGGGCATTTCTGTCCAGAGTTTGTCACCAGCAGTTTCAAGAAGAATCTTTGGGAGATGTTCCGTAACAAGTCGTTGTAATTCGATTTGTTGTTGCTCTGTCATTGAATCCCAATGTTCGTTTATTGAATCTGCTGTTCTTGACATCATTTTACTTATGCGAATGCTCATTTCAGGCAATGGTAGATGAGGATGGTGTTGGTGAAGGCGAGCAAGTAATTCTGCTTCAGCTCTTGCAAGATCGCGAAGTCGAACCAAGACTTGGTCGACAAACTCTTCCTTGATTTCCATGAACTGCTCGGTGTTGAGAAGCATGCATGCGCCAATTTCAAAACTAGAACAAATCACGCCGCATTTATTCGCAGACGAATCTTTAAGAATAAGCGTACCAGCGTTTGAAAGTTCTCTGCGTGCATCTGGCGTGAGAAAAAGGTTTGCACCTTCAACAATGACCTTACTACTTGGCGTGCCATCTTCTTTGAGGAAATTTTTCCAATTTCCACCATGAATTGTTGCAGGCCTTCCACCGCACGGAAGGAACGCATCACAATGTATTCGGTCGTGTAATGTATTCCGTAGATGGACACCTTCGGGGTCATCAACAGAGGCAATCCAACCGTTTGGTCCAAGTTTTTCCTTGTTGAAGTTGGCGATGGGCATTGCTTCTTCGAAGAGTCTGAGCAATTCGGTGTGATCGAGACCATCTGGGTCTTCGCCGCAGCCAGAACCATCTGCGATGCCAAGAATTTTTGCGCGGTCGCCGTAATCTCGGTGCAGAATTCGTATGCCATTGCCGCCAACGTCACCGTCGGGACCACCAGTCATTTTGATAGTAAATGCATCTGTGTCTGGATCGATGTCGACTGCGCGAAGGGCGCTATCAAGGAACACAATAACACCTTCACTTGTGACGCCATACTCTTTGTGGTTAATGCCAGCACCGGGTTTGGAACTCATCAACGCCGATGGCATTGGATACCCTCTGCGTTGCCCGCGGTCTACAACCCACTCGATCAGTTCGGGTGTGATGTTTTCGTCTGGGCCTAAATAAATTAGTTCGTCGTGATGCAGACGATCGACTACTCTTGCGGCGGTTTCTTTTTCAGGAGTGATGAGATCGAGAAGTGAATCTACAAATGCTTTGACACTTCGACTGATTCGTCCACGAGGATGTACGAGCAATGCTGCTTTGGAGCCACCTTCAGGAATATCCTTATTCTTTAATTGCTGAGCAGACGCAAGGTTGTACGCTTCGTCGTAAAGACGTTCTTGTTCACGAGCGAATTGTTCAACGCCGCGTGGGAAGATCGCACGAACACCTCCGCGTGCAATGTCTCTGAAACGTACATGAAATCCATTGAAATCACGTCCGTGAATGAAGAATGCACCAAATGGACAATCTGACCGACAGTCTGTTGTAAGAATAGACGCGTCGATTCTCATGGAAAGTGCGTATCTATCTTCAAGGAAAAGATTTGTGCGTTTGACTGCATTGACTGCACGTAACATTGTTTCAAAGAGCGTTCGTGCATCTTCGAGATCAACTGTGTTTTCAATGGTTTCACGAATCGTTGCGCGAGCAGTTTCGTATGCGTCGTCAGACATCAGATTGTCAGGATCGAAGCGTTGGTGGAACAGGTCGGCAATCGATGCAGCAACTTCTAGGTTGCCAGTCATGAGCGAATGCAATCGTGTGGGGTTAAATGCGTAGGGATTTTTCTTTACAAGGATTTGATACGAGAGATCGATGAGGGCAGTGATGATTTCTGCTTTGCGTAATCCGATGTCTGGATGTTCGTAACCAAGTTCAAGTGTTCGGTGGTCGTACCATTTGAGACGAAGAAGGTCTTGGCGAATTTCTTGCCACAGATCACTTGAAGGATCTATTGGTCCGCCTTCGGGTCCCTGGACAACGCAACCGACAAGTGTGATCCATCCGTTATTCCCATCGTCGACACTGTCTAAGTAGGCGCGGTGAATATTAACACGGGATTTACTGAGTCTTGTTGCTATTCGTTGTAGCATTGAACGGCGAGTGGAATTGCTTACAGCGACAATGATTCGGCTGAGCGTTGGGTCGGTTTCTGTTTCGAGTTCGACCATTGTGCCATCGGTTCCGGAGAGGCTTTCCACAAGTTGCCAGTGCTTTGCCATCCGAAGTGGTGTAACGGTCATGATGTATTCTTCTGAACTCCGAGCAAAGTAGGATCGCACTTCGTCAGCGGTTATAGCTTGCATATGTTGATCTGCATACGCGATCATTTCGTTTAAGCGGTCAGTGTGATCGGGGTCATCAATCGCGAACGGTGTAGGTTCACCGAACTCGAACGTGTCGAGGACCAACTCACCGTCTGTTGCGGTGTGAATTTTTGCAGTTCTCAGCGTTTGATCCCACGGAAGTTCTTCCATAATTTCAGCGAGAACTCCGGGATAATCGCGTGGACGCATCATTGTCCATTGCGAAGAATCTTCGGAGCGAAGTGTAAGTTCAATGGGTTTCCCTGAAGCTTTCGCTGCAATCATCGCTCTTAAGTGGGCAAGTTGCTCTTCTTCACTTGTGTCTTGAAAGTACATCAACGGCATCTGGTTGAGAAACCACGGAACGACTTCTTCTGCGGTTGCGCGAAGGGAATTCGTCACCTGATCGATTACCGTGACGGAGTTTTCAGGTTTGCTGCCAATAGGTTGTTGTGGTTTGATTGCCATTTTGCGTATTAGAACCGCAAGAGAGCCTATATTCAACCCAAAAATAGACCACAAGCACCACGCTTCATCCTGTTTTTAGGGGTCATACATGGGGTCAGACCCCGGCAGAGAGACGGGGACAGAGCAGAGGTCATACATGGGGTCAGACCCCGGGACAGAGACGGGGACAGAGCACATTATTTGCTCAATAAGCGTACCAATTACCCTTTTTGAGCCTATTTGGTAAGATGGATTGTTGTGAATATTGCACTTTCAATTGGGAATTTTGATGCCGTACACCACGGTCATGTGGCGATCGTCAAAGCAGCTAGAACAGCAGTTTGTGAAGGCAAAGTTGTCATCTGGAGTTTTAATCCAAGTCCAACAGCCTTTTTACATCCAGAAATGGAGGTTGAACGATTGACAGAGTTCTCCAAGCGAAGCGATTTACTGATTCAAGCCGGCGCGGATGAGGTCGTGGAATTAGTTCCAACTGCAGATTTGATGCATCAACCACCTGAAGTATTTGTTGCAAATTTTGCCGAGGTTCTTTCACCACAATTCATTGTCGAGGGCGAGGGGTTTCGGTTTGGAAAAAATCGCGAAGGTACGCTTGATGAACTCGTACGATTGGGATCAAAATATGAATTCTCAACTACCAAAGTTTCCCCAGTTGAAGTCACGCTTCAAGATCAATCAGTCCATCGCGCGAGCAGTTCACTCGTTCGTACGCTGATAAAAAATGGTCGGGTGGAAGATGCATACCTTGTTCTTGGAAGACCAGTCTCCGTTTCTGGAACAGTTGCAAAAGGTGATCAGCGTGGCCGATCGATACATTTTCCAACTGCGAATATCGAACAAGTCCAAACGTTGCTGCCCGCAGATGGTATTTATGCTGGGCATGGGACGCTTGAAGATGGAACTTCATTCCCAGCAGCAATCAGTATTGGAACCAAGCCAACATTCGGAAAACACGAACGCGCATGTGAGGCGTACCTCATCGGATTTGAAGGTGAGCAGGGAATATATGGATGGAAATTAGAACTCTCGTTCGACTATTGGCTTCGAGATCAGATAAGATTTGATTCTGTTGAAGAATTAAAGACCGCAATTCAAGATGATGTTGAGAAAACAACTCGGCTTCTTGAAAGGAACACATGACAACACAGTCCATCTCTTATGTAACAACTACAACGTTTGAATCGATTGCCGAAAGAATACACGGGGCAAAACGAATTGTTGTGACAACACATCGCAAACCAGATGGTGATGCGATCGGTTCCGTTGTTGGCATGTACAGAGCGCTTCGATCAATTGAGAAGGAAGTCGAAGTGTTGATTGCTGGTCCACTTGAACATGGGCTTGCACTTATTGCTGGTGACACACCTATTCGTTTTATTGAGGATGACGGGTTCCCCGAAGATGATCCTGATCTCATCATTGTTGTCGATACAGGTGCTTGGTCTCAACTTGAGGCAGCAGAATCATGGCTTCGCGAACACGCTGAGTTTGTCATTGGACTTGACCACCATGCAAATGGTGATGATGTTGCAGAAGATCGAATCGTCGATGTCACAGCAGCCGCAGCTACGCAAGTGGTCATGCAATTGCTTGAAAAAATGAACATCGATCTTGGATCAGGAAAGGGCTGCATTGCAGAAGCGTTGTTCGTTGGTCTTGCAACAGATACTGGTTGGTTCCGATTTTCAAATGCTGACGCACGATGTTTCGCAGATGCTTCGAAATTGTTACAGCACGATTTGAATAGATACGATATTTACCGTTCATTAGAAGAGACAGCTCGCCCCGCGCGGATGACATTGTTACAACGAATGCTTGCAAGTTTAGAAATTATTGACAACGTTGCAATCATGTCTTTGCGAAGTAATGATTTTGGAGAAACGGGCGGCGATAGCACCGATCTTGTTGGTCTTGTCAACATGCCTATGGTTATCGAGGGCGTGCAAGCGTCAATTTTGATGACTGATTCAAACCCTGGCATTACAAAAATGAGTTTTCGATCTAAACCAGCAATGCCAAATGAGCCATCAACGCTCATTGATGTGAATAAACTTGCAGGCAATTTTGGTGGTGGAGGGCACGTGCATGCCGCAGGAGCGAGGGTAAAAGAGCCTTTAGAAGTAGTTAAAGCCAGATTGCTCGAAGAATTACTGTAATTGTTCGCTTCTTTGGCGTACACTTATAGGTGGTAGGGCTCTCCATGAATCGACTCATCAACATTGCTAATACCGCAGCTCGCAGAATGCAACTGCAAGAAACGTTGGCTTCTGCAACAACTGTCTTGTTTTGGATCGTGTGCACGCTCGCAGTTATTGGGATTATTGATCGGATTATGAGTGCAGCGTTTATTCCATGGGAATTTCTCATGTACGTTTTCACACTTGGTTGGATGATCAGTGCCGTATTATTTTGGAGGCGATCTCGCCATGATCGATTCCAATCTGCTGCCGAAGTTGATCAACGAATGAATTTACACGATCGCATTGGTTCCGCAATTTCTTGTCATTCTCGGGAAGATGCATTTGCAACAGTTGTCCTCGATGATGCAATTGCAGTCGTTGAAGAAGAAGAAGTAGAAAAAAAACTTCGCAACTTTTTCCCGATTACATTTTCATCACAATGGGTTTGGATTGCAGTGCTTGGGGTTATATTTGCAACAGTCTTAATGACACCACAATGGAATTTGTTTCCAGATGGAAAAGACGGTTCAATTCCTGTTGTTGTCGCAGACCGTGTTGATATCGAAGCATCGGTTGATGCATTGGTAGAAGATCTGCAAGAAGATGAAACATTGCGAGATGCACTTTCCGAAGAACTTTCCGCTTTAGATCAGGCAGCGCAGTTGGATGTGAGCCCTACGGAGTTGCGGCGTGAAGCACTCCGAAAAATGACTGATTTGCAGAAAAAACTTGACAATTTGCTGAACGATGAAAATGCCCTCGCGTACAAAGAAACTGTTCGCCGCTTGCAAGCGCTTGAGTTGCCCCGCGATGAGCAAACTACAAAATTGGCTTCCGCCTTGAAGAGCGGAAACTTTTCTAAGGCGCAACAGGAAGCAGCAGCTCTGCAAAAAAAACTTGAGTCCGATCAACTCTCCGAAGAAGAGTGCAAGGAGCTAGCAGAAAGTTTGAAGAAACTTGGTGAACAACTCTCTGCACTTGAAAACGCAAACGCAGCACTTTCTGATGCGCTTGGAGCATCAGGCATGGATCCAAATCTTTCAAGCGATGCACTTGCTGCCGAAAACGCAATAAAATCAAGCACTAAATTAACAGAAGCGCAAAAGAAAAAATTGCTTGAAATGCTTGAAGCGCAAAAACAAGCAGCGAAGGCGTGCAACAAATTAGGCAACGCGTGTAAAAAATGCGCTGGTGGTAACCCAAGCGAGTTTGCTTCGATGGCAAAACAACTCGAAGCAATGAAAATGTTCATGACCAAAGCAGAAGCAGCAAAATCACAATGCCAAAAAGCGGGCATGGGGATGGGTAATAAACCGGGCAACGGAATGGGCGCAGGAACGGGCGGAAATGGTAGGGGCAGTGGCGGAAAGAACAATATTGAAGAAACTGAAACAACGCAAGTAGCAAACCGCTCACCAGTGCATACAGTCGAGGGATCAATCATTGCACGCCAATTATTCGAGGGCGGATTAGTGACCGCCGGCGAAACAAATGCGGCTGTCCGTGAAACAGTGCTCTTGGGACAACGGGGTGCCCAAGAAGCGATTGCTCAAGAAGAAGTTCCGCGTCAATACCACGATCTTCTTCGGCACTACTTCGGCCGACTTGAAAAAATTGCAGATTCATCGGACGAAAACGATGCAGTTTCTCAGGATTAACAACCATTTTTTGATTGCAACTCGTGCGTTGTTTGTACGCAAACCAAAAAAATTGCGCATTGGTTCCGCTCTGAAACACCTTGCATATCTTTTTTGCCACAGAACTACAGAAACGCAGAGATCGGAAAAGAGATTTTTTGAAGTAGGGTTTTTGTGCAAACTTTGTTTGTTTCAATTACGCAATCTTAAACCAAATTGTATTCTCCGTGTCTCGGTGTCTCCGTGGCGAGTCTTAAAGAGATTGCAACCTGTGCGTTCTTTTTTGCCACAGAGGCTCAGAGACGCAGAGAAGAAAAAATTGAGTAAAGAAAAAACTCCGTACCTCCGTCCCTCTGTGGCGGGTCTTTCTTTAGCCATGACTCTTCTTTGTGGATGTGGAAAACATGAATTGAATACGATCACTGTCTATGTTTCGGCTGATGAACAGATCGCAAGAATAGTCATCGATGACTTTACAGCACAAACAGGAGTTACAGTTGCATGGGTTGGTGATACCGAAGCATCAAAAACAACAGGCTTAGTATCAAGACTTCGCCGCGAAGCATCGAGACCAGTTGCAGATGTCTTTTGGTCTTCTGAAAATATTGGAACAATACAACTTGCACAAGAAAGTATTTTTGAATCTTGCTCTACGATCGTAACTGCTGCATGGCCTGAAAAATATCGTGATCATTCTGGATATTGGTTTGCTTTTTCACCCCGCGCTCGTGTCATTGCGTATGACCCAACGGTAACAAATGTAAAGGAAATGCCAACATATTGGTGGCAGTACACAAATGCCGTGATAGCGGACCCTAGGTTCGGTACAACAGGGACGCATCTTGCTGTCATGGCAGAGGATGCCAACCGCTTTGATTCATTTGTACAAGGATTGGGCAGCACGCCCTTACTTGGTGGGAATGCAGCGACTGTACAAGCGGTGATTGACGGGAGTGCGAAGTATGCGATGACGGATTCTGATGATGTGCACGCGGCAATTGCTCGCGGCGCATCGGTTGCAATGTTGATGCCAAGGCACCATGAGGGCAAAGGTGGCGGTACGCTGTTGATTCCGAACACAGTCGCGATGATTGCAGGGTGTAACCATCCTAAAGAAGCGATGCAGTTTATTGACTTTATGTTGAGCGACCATGTTGCTACGCTGTTAGCAGAATCTAGTTCGAAAAATATTCCACTACAAAAAGCAGTCGCAGAACAATTCCCCGATCTAGTCGTGCACGATCCACTGCAAGTTGATTTTATTGCTGCTGCAAAACGAAGGAATAAAACGATCGAACAGGTGATGCAATCTCTGAAAGAAGCACGTGCAAAATAGTCGATTGGTACTTTTTCTAACACTGGTCGTTGCAACTGTAATCTTAGGATTTCCCGCAATTGCACTTCTTTTGAATTTTACTGCTCCTTCAAATGTCACTCTTGACGTTGATTCGCCCGTAGTAGTCATAAGAACTTTTGCTTGGGCATTTTCTATTGGGATTATTGCAACTGCAATCGGTTGGTCACTTGGTCTGCGAGTGTTAACTTTTTTACCAAAAATGCGAAGGGTTGTGCAAACAGTCTTATTGCTAACCCTTGCGATTCCATCGTATGCCATTTTTTATGCATGGTGGCAAGTGTGGCCGGCAGGTTCATTGCTTCATGATTTTTTCGTTCAACAAAATCTTTTGACGTTTGCAACAAAGACTACGCTCGCAATTTCACTTATTGGGTGGAGCTGGCCAATTGCAGCGCTTATGTCATCGTTGTGTACATCAATAGATGACACATTACATCTTCTTCATCGAATCGACGGTGTTTCCATGTACAGGAGAATCGTAAACCATCTACATACCCATGTTTCATTACTGATTGCGAGTTGTCTATTGATTGCAGCGATTACGGCTTCGAATACGACGAGTTTTGATCTAGCTCAAATTAAAACGATCGGAAATGAACTCAGAGCAGTGATGGCATCAGGAGGTTCAGTACTTGATGTACCGATTTTAGGTTGGTCTAGTTTGCTATTTGCAGTTTTTGCCGCAATCGTTCTGTTCAAAATGAGAATTCAAGTGAAACGCGCAGTGATTTCACAGTCAAAAAAAACAGCAGTTCCAGTTACATTTTTTTGGGTAATTTTCAGTGGTGGACCAATCATTGTTGGTGCGTTGCACGCTACATCAGTTGATAGTTTTCATTTATTTTCTCAATACGGCGGTGATGTTTTACGAAGTTTGACGACTGCGTTCATGACTGCGTCTGGTTGCTTCATCATCCTTGTTTTATCTGCTGCCTTACATGCTTCCGTTTCGTCTCGGGCGCGTGTGCTCGCTTCACTACTTGATTTGTGTTGGGTTTTCGCCGCGCTTGTCCCAGCAACGATCATCGTTGATGGGGAAATGCTTGCTTGGAACCGACCATTCCTCGGCACCTTGTACCGTTCTCCTTTACTGCTTGTTTTTGCACAGGTTGCACATTTTGGGTTCATAGGATCGCTTGCAGGTCGTTGGGTTTCTTCAAATAGTCGCGTTCAAATGTTATTTGCATCAGATGCACCAAACTCTTTTCTTGTTTTTATCTCTGCAATTCGTGATCGAATCATCGTTGCAGCACTCGGGGTTTTTGCGATTGTGATTGCTATGTCGATGAGTGAAGTTGCAATGACAACGCAACTATCTTCTCCCGCATCTGACCAACCAATTGCAATAGCATTGCTCAACGCCATGCATTATCAACGCCCCCAAATTGTTACCTCTGTAATGCTCCTGTTTGTGTTGATTGCACTGATTGCTGGATGTGTCGTTGCCATTGGATCACGAAAGGTATCATTCCTTTTTGTATTCGTACTGGTATTGAGTTGCAGCCAAGATTCGTTTCACCAAAGTTCAAAAATACAGATACCAATCTCAATCATCGGCGGAACAGGAAAAGCAGATGGACGCTTTGTGACACCAAGAGCGGTTGATTACAACAATGGTGTGATTGTTGTGATTGATAAGACTGGTCGCCTGCAACTATTTGACCAAAACGGCACATTTCTTTCAAGTATTCCGTTGCCGCTAACAGGAAACGGTTTTCCAACTGGCGTCACGATCGACAGCGATGATAATATTTGGATAGCAGATACACATGGGCACCGCGTACGTGTTCTTGATCCATCAGGCAATGAAATTTTGATCTTTGGAGAATACGGTACTGGTGACGGACAATTTTTATATCCTACTGATATTGCTTTTAGTGACGATGGGTTGGTGTTCGTTTCTGAGTATGGCGGGAACGATCGAATTAGTGTGTTTGATCATGGTGGACAATTTCTCTATGCATTTGGATCACATGGAAAGGGGACGAATGAATTTCGTCGTCCCCAGTCAATCGTGATAGATCCTGAATCAAAATTGTTGTACATCACAGATTCGGCGAACCATCGCATTGCTGTGTATGACTCAAGCGGAGAGTTGGTGCATTCGTTTGGAAGTGTAGGCAACGAGCAAGGACAATTACTTTATCCCTATTCAGTTATTGTTTTAAAAGATGGCACACTACTTGTGACAGAGTTTGGCAATAACCGCCTGCAACAATTCAGCAAAGAAGGAGAATCGCTTGGCATATGGGGAATGGCAGGTGATTCTGACGGAACATTCAAAACCCCATGGGGTGCAGTGCGTGTGGAGGACGGAGTTCTTGTAATTGACACAGGAAATAATCGTCTTCAATTGCTCAACGGGTTTATGATGTAACAATAATGCTTTCACTGATGCAGTTTGATCGCCCCGGCTGGCTCCTTTTGTTGGTGCTGCTCGTTCCAATTGCCATGATGTCATGGCGTGGGTTGCAAAAACGAGGTTCGCGCGGTCGTGTCATCGCAGCAACGATCACGAGATGTTTGGTCATTTTGCTACTTGCTGTTGCGATTGCTCGCCCAGTCTGGAACCGAATTGGCAAGGGGCTAACACTTGTAGTGTTGCTTGATCGAAGTCAATCGATTCCACGAGCCTTACAAGATAAATCGGTGGAACTGTTAACAGAATGGACAAATCAAAAGCAACGCGAAAAAGGTGATCGCTTATCCGTCATCAGCATTGGTGAGAATGCAATCATTGGTTCGATGCCAAATGAACTTACTGTTTTTGAACCTGCTTCGAGTGAACCAAAAGGCGGCGCGACGAACATAGCAAGTGGCGTACAACTCGCCTTAGCAATTTTGCCCAAAGACACCGCATCGAGATTGTTGATTGTTTCTGATGGAAACGAAACGGATGGACAAATGTTGGCGGCAGCGAATCTCGCTATGACTGCTGGGGTTCCCGTTGATGTGTTGCCTGTGCAGTACGAACATAAGAACGAAGTGATTGTTGAACAAGTACTTGTTTCTTCGCAATCACGGATTGGACAAACTATTCCTGTCCGTGTCGTGATTCGAAGTATAGGTGAATCAAGTGGAGTCTTGCATTTGCTTAGAAACAACACACCAGTAGATATTTCTCCTGATGAGGATGGGAATGGCGCATCAATGGGACTGCACAATGGAGTCAATGCAGTAGTGTTTGATATTCCGGTGCAGCGTGGAGGTCCGCAACGATTTACAGCAACGTGGCAACCTGATACAGGCACTGACACGATTGCAGCAAATAATACTGGAGTTGGCGTAACGTTTGTCGCACGAGGCGGCACAGTGTTGCTAGTCACGCAAAACGAACGCACAACATCGCACTTGCTCGACGTATTGATTGAGTCTGGAATCTCGGTTGTTGTCTCATCGCCAGAAGGCATTCCACGAGACAGCATTGGATTTACCGCGTACGACGCGGTGATCCTCGCAGACATTCCTCGGTGGGCAATTGATGACTCGCAAGAACAGCATTTGCTTTCCTTTGTCCATGACATTGGCGGGGGATTGATTATGACAGGGGGTCCTACATCTTTTGGTGCAGGTGGCTGGATTGGTTCACAACTTGAACAAGCGATGCCAATTCGCTGCGAACCACCACAAACGCGGAATCTTCCACGCGGCGCACTTGCACTCATCATGCACTCGTGCGAAATGCTAGAAGGGAATTACTGGAGCCAAGAAGTTGCGGGCGCTGCAGTTGAAGCGCTTAGTGAACAGGATTTTATTGGCATAGTTGAGTACAGTTGGAACAGCGGATCGAATGCAAACTGTAATTGGACGTTGCCGATGCAACTTGCAGGTGACAAAGTTGCTGCGATGGACGCAGTGCACAGCCTTACGCTTGGAGACATGCAAGATTTTGATTCTGCCCTTTTACTGTCTCTTGAAGGATTAAACGCTGTTGACGCCGCGCAACGACATGTCATTATTATTTCTGATGGTGATCCACAACCGCCTACCCAAGAATTGATTCAGTCGTATCGAGACGCAAGTGTGACCATCTCAACGGTGATGGTTGGCGGGCATGGTTCGGCGATGGATCAACAGATGATGCAGGGAATTGCGACTGCAACTGGCGGCCGGTTTTATATGGTGACCGATCCAACGCAACTTCCTCAAATTTTTATTAAGGAAGCGCAACTTAATTCGCGTTCACTTATTCAAGAAGGTGGTCCGTGGGATCCATCGCACATTCCAAGTGGCACAGGCCCCTTGCAAGGAATCAACACCGTCCCGCCAATTACAGGCTTGGTCGTTACAGCAAGTCGTGGCGGTTTCGCACAAACGCCTTGGGTGATTACGACTTCCGAAGGGAATGATCCACTCTACGCGTGGTGGCATCACGGCATTGGCAAATCGATTGCGTTTACAAGTGATCTCGGGTTGCAATGGACAACTCAATGGCCTGCGTGGTCATCCTTTGCACCGTTTTGGCAGCGAAGTGTTCGCTGGGCGATGCGAGGTTCTATGCCTCCGAATGTAATGGTGCGTTCACGTGTTGAGGGTGGACGTGGAATCGTTGATATAGAAGCAGTGGACGCACATGCTTCTTTTTTGAATTTAATGCAATCACACGCAGTCACGATCGATCCAAGCGGACAATCTCATGTGATTGCAGTGCGTCAAACTGGTCCCGGTCAATACCACGCGGAGTTCGACATGGATCAGTCGGGGGCGTGGCTTGTCAACGTGGCACTTCAGTCCGCTGACGGAGAGTCAACGGGTGCAATTCCTGCAGCAGTTTCAATTCCATACCCAGAAGAGTACAGGACAACAATTGATAACGCGCCGCTTTTGCATGAACTCGCACATCGTACTGGTGGGCGCATTTTATCATTCGATGAAGTTGAATCTATAAAACTTTTTGATCGAGAAGGACTTGAACTTCCAGTCAGTCCAAAACCTGTCTGGGATCTTCTCGCTATTCTCGCTGCGTCTTTACTTATCATTGATATTGCAATTCGCCGTCTTTGGATAGATCGCAAAAGTATGAAAACAATGCTCGCACCTGTTTCTCAGGCAACCACGAGTTCTGTTGAAGCGCTTCGACGTGTCCATGAACACCAAGAGCGTATGCAGCCACGAAAACAGGAACAAAATGAGGAAATTTCTGCTGAGAAACCAAACGTTTCATCATCTGCTTCCAAAAAAGAAAAACCAGTTCATCGCGATGACAACCTCGGTCAATTACTCAAACATAAACGTAAGCGCGGTGATCAAGGAGGTGACACTTGATCCTTACCGCGAAAGATTTGCCAAATGAAGTCACAACCCCCGAGGATGTTCGCAAGGCGCTTGGAACAATCCGCACTTCATTCGTTCGAATGCGGCAACAAATAAGCGAAGTCATCGTAGGGCAGCAACGCGTGATTGATCTTGTGCTTGTCGCCATCCTTGCAGACGGCCACGTTCTATTAGAAGGACCACCAGGGCTAGGAAAAACACTCCTTGTTCGCACTTTGGGCGATGTGCTTGCGCTTACAAACTCCAGAATTCAATGCACAGCAGATTTAATGCCAGCTGACATCGTTGGAACAACAATTGTTGATGAAGAACAGGGAAGTGCGAAACGGCGATTTCGTTTTCGTGAAGGTCCTGTTTTTCATCAATTATTATTGGTTGATGAGATAAACCGAGCAACGCCAAAAACACAGTCTGCCATGCTTGAAGCAATGCAAGAACGATCGGTTTCCGTTGATGGAACAACTCGTCCTTTGCCAGACCCGTTTTTTGTGCTTGCAACACAAAATCCAATTGAACAGGAAGGAACGTATCCACTTCCAGAAGCGCAACTTGACCGCTTTATATTCAAAATTGATGTGCAACTTTCTAATCGCAAAGAGCTGAATGAAATTTTGGAACGAACGACTTCGCAATTTCTGTCAGATGCAAACACAACAACAGATGCATCCTTTCTTCTTGCTGCCCAACACGTTTTAAAACAAGTTGTGATTGCACCGCACATACAAGATTTTGTCACAAGATTGATTCTCTCAACCCATCCTGATTCAGAACATGCGCCAAGTTGGATAGCAAAAGATGTCATCGTAGGAGCGAGTCCAAGAGGTGCTCAAGCGATCATCAGAGCTGCAAAAGTTGCAGCAGTCTTTGACGGACGTTTCGCTGTTTCTATGCGGGACATTAAAGCAGTCGCCGTACCTGCCTTGCAACATCGCATTGTTCGTTCGTTTGAAGCTCAAACTGCAAACAGACTCTCGATTGATGTGATCGAGGAACTTGTACGCGAGCTTCCAATTCTTGACGAAAAGGTGTTTCATGGCTAACTTTGGAGAAACAACGCATGAACGTCCAACAAAAGTGGATGAACTTTTAGGCTCCTCCTTAATGTCGTCGCTCGATCGACTTGACATTGTCGCAAGAAAAATATTTTCTGGGAAAATACAGGGTGAACGAAGAAGTAAACGGCGTGGTGTGAGCGTAGAGTTTGCAGATTACCGGCAATATGCAGCGGGTGATGATCTTCGCTTTATTGATTGGAACGTGTACGCAAGGCTTGATCGTTTGTTTATGAAAATCTTTCTTGAAGAAGAAGAGTTGACAGTTGGGATTGCGATTGATGCAAGTGCTTCGATGGAATATGGAAATCCAAATAAGTTTGATTTCGCAAGAAGGCTTGCGATGTCGCTGGGATACATTGCGCTTAGTAGTCATAACCGAGCATCCCTCTTTTCTTTTTCAGAAAGTGGTGTCGATCGATTAACTGCACTTCGTGGAAGGCGTCGAACTCGTGATATGGGGCAGTGGCTTCTCGACTTGAGCCCAAGTGGTAAAACCGATTTTGTCGAAGCCTGCAAAACACTTTCTACTGCGCGGCAAGGCCGCGGCGTTCTCATTGTCATTAGCGATTGTCTCTCAGCGGATGGATTGAGTCAAGGACTGAAGTATCTTGCGGGTGGTGGTTGGGATGTGTTTCTCATGCAAACGCTTGCGCCCGAAGAAATAGACCCAGAACAAGAAGGAATGGAAGGGGACATTCGCCTTGAAGATGCGGAAACAGGGAATACGTGTGAAATTACAGTCACCTCACCTTTGATTGAAAAGTACAAGAACAGACTGCATACTTACTGTGAAGAACTCCGCACACAATGCGCACGACTTGGAGTGGGTTCTGCTCGAGTCTCAACTGATATCGACATGGAAACATTGCTCGTTGAATATCTTCGAAGCAGGGGGTTGTTGCGATGACGTTTGTGACTCTTTCAACAGGATTGATTCTTGGTGCGATCGTCCTTCCGCTCTTACTTCTCCTGTATTTTTTACGACTCCGCCGTCAGCCTTTACAAATTTCCTCAACATTATTGTGGACAAGCGCAGTTGAAGATTTACACGCCAATTCTCCATTCCAACGATTGCGACCAAGTACACTTTTTCTCTTGCAACTCCTTGCGTTGCTTCTTGTTGTTTTGGCATTGATGCAACCTCAGATTGAGGGCGAGCAACAACGGGAAGGACGGCACGTTTTTTTGATAGATTGCTCGGCATCTATGAATACAGAAGAGATACCGGGTTTGACTCGTCTTGAAGATGCGAAGGAACAAGCGAAATCGTTAGTCGAGCAGTTGCATGGCGGTGGAATATTTGCGAACGGTGGAAGCGAAACAATGATCATTACGTTTGCTGATACTGCAGAGATTGTGTCACCATTCACTGATTCAGTGCAGCAACTGACAAATGCACTTGCGTCGATTCAACCAACGCATGGACGATCAACGATCAGTGACGCTCTAAAATTAGCACGTGCATACATGACCAATGTTGATCCAGAAAACCAAGGACTCTCAAGCAGTGAATCATCACAATTAGAATTGTTTTCTGATGGCAATATTGCGGATATGCATGAACAAGCATTGAAACAGGGTGAATCTTTGATTTATCACCAAGTAGGGAACGCAACTACTGGAAATGTCAGTATTGAAACAATTGCAGTTGATAGGAACCCAGAGTCAAGAAATGAAGTGCAGGTTTTTTTAAGTGTTGCCAATTACGGTAGCGAACCGGTGACATCGGATATTGAACTTTCAATTAATGGCATTCCTATTGGAATTGAAAAAGTAACAATACCCGCAATGAAGCAACGAGAGTTGGGAAATACAATTGCAGGTATTCGGAACTTAGTGTTTGTTCCTTTTGAACTCACAGCGCAAGGCGTTGTACAAGCCAATATTTTGCATACTGATGTGTTGGATTTTGACAACATTGCTTCGTTAGTTGTTCCACCCCCGCGTGAATTGCGCGTTTTGGTTTCAGAAGATGGCGCGCCGTTGATACAGACTGCGCTTGCTGGATTGGATCTTGCAGAACTCAAAGTTGTGACACCGCAAGTAATGCAAGAAATGATTGCAAGTGGTACCTCCTCAACGTTTGATGTTGTTGTCACCCGTGATGTTTCCTTAGAAAATCTTCCTCGCGGAAGATACTTGGCTTTTGGAGGTGTTATGCCAGTCCCTGCACTTCGTCGGTACGCAGAAGGTGAAGGGCAAGTGATGCTTGTTGGCAATGAAGATCATCCAGTGATGCGTTTTGTTCGTTTTGAAGAAATTGTTGCAACAAAAGGCAATGCAATTGTTCCAACGAGCGGTGCGGAAGTCTTGCTCGAAGGAAGTTCTTGGCCAGCAATACTTCACTATCGCGGTGAAGGGCGGTCGATTGTCTATGTGGCTTTCGATCCCATTGATAGCAATTGGCCGTACCTTCGAAGTTTTCCTTTCTTTGTGTATAACGCAGTAGATTTTCTTGGAAGAAGTGGAGATGTTTTAGCTACCACACCCCTTGATGTTGGGGATGCAATTGTTGGCGGTGTTCCGATAGGCGTGACGTCTGTTGAAATTGTTGAACCAGATGGCGCCAAGCATACAATCTCAACTGATCGTGATGGAAGATTTACGTGGGGACCCATTAGACTCTCAGGGGTGCATTATGTGCATCGAACTGATGGTGTTTCTAAAATTATTGCAGTCAACGCTCCGTCTGAAGAATCACTTCTTTCTTCACGAATAGATGTACAAATCGGGGCTGCAAAAGTTGATGCTTCTGCAACTCGAACAAGTTCGTTTATCCAACTTTGGCCATGGGCGATTGGATGTGTTTTGCTTGTTCTCTTGATCGAGTGGCGTTTGTATCAACGAAAAGTCTCGGGATCGAAGCGGCAACCCACAGATGCGTTTGGAATTGGAAAATGAATGTTTCTGGAATGAACATATTGGTGATGGGGCTTGGACGCTTTGGTGGAGGGCTTGGCGTGACTCGGTGGTTGCTCGAACAAGGTGCGAATGTGCTGTTGACAGATGTTTTGTCCGAAGATGCGTTACTCCCGCAAGTAAAACAACTTGGAGTCCATGAAAAGTTGCGCTGTGTTTTTGGCGGGCACCGAATACAAGATTTTGAGCAAGCAGATCTTGTCATCGCAAATCCAGCAGTCCCCACGCCTTGGAAGAATCAATTTTTATGTGCCGCTTGGGATGCGAATGTGAAAGTCACAACAGAGATACAACTTGTTGTTGAACAATTGCATCGTTGTAAGGTGATTGGTGTGACCGGCTCTGCAGGGAAATCAACAACAGCTTCGATGATTCACGCAGCGTTGCAGGCAAGCGAAATGCCAGTGGTTCTTGGTGGGAATATTGGTGGGAGTATGTTACAAATGCTCGATTCCATTTCTGATGACACAGTTGTTGTCCTTGAATTGAGCAGTGCGATGCTTTGGTGGCTGGGGGATGAAAAAGGAAAAGGGTGGTCGCCACACGTTGGTGTGTTGACAAATGTTTCGCCGAATCATCTAGATTGGCATGGGACAATGAAATCGTACGAAACGTGCAAAGAAAATATTTTTTCGTTTCAAAAAGATAGTGATGTTGTAATTCGAGGTGTTGAGGTTGATCCCATTAGTGAGGAACTCTATATTCTTGGTGAGCACAACAAACAGAATGCTGCAGTTGCACGCAAAGCAGCAATTGCAATAGGAGGAGATGCGCAACAAACGATGCAGGGCATCATCGAGTTTAGGGGATTGCCGCACCGATTGGAACGGGTGGGTGAACATGTGTACAACGATTCAAAATCCACAACGCCAGAAGCATGTGCGTTAGCCGTTGATTCGTTTGACGACCCATCAAAAATACACTTGATTGTCGGTGGGTATAACAAAAAAGTTGATCTCACGTTGATTGCTCAACAAGCAGGTCGCGTTGCAGGTTTGTATGCGATTGGCCAAACTGCTGAAGACATTACTAGGCTTGCAAAGTATGGATACACTGAGAATTGCGGAACGCTTCATGTTGCAGTACAAATTGCGCAAGAGCGAATGAAAGAAGGCGATGTTCTATTGTTAAGCCCCGGATGCGCAAGTCTTGATCAGTTTGAAAACTACGAACAACGCGGTAAAGCGTTTTGTTCACTCGCCCTATAGGTTACTACACTTGTCCGACAAGTTCGGTAACGGAACTACAGCCTTGACGCTTGACCCATGCTGAAAGTTTTTTTGCAACCTTGATTGATATTACAGGGTTGATAAAGGACGCAGTACCAATTCCAATTGCAGTTGCGCCAGCGAGAATAAATTCAGCTGCATCTTCCCAGTGAAGAACACCCCCAGTGCCAATAATTGGAATGTTCGCATCTTTTGCAACGTCGCGGTAGACCTCGTGTACAACTCGAACAGCGATCGGGTGAATAGCAGGGCCGCTGAGACCACCGATCCCTCGAGTGACAAGAGGTGTTTTTGTTTCCACATCAATTCCCATTGCAGGGATTGTATTGATGAGCGTGAGGGCGTCCGCACCAGCATCTATCGCCGCTTTGGCATGTGGTCGAATGTCGCCGCATGCTGCAGAAAGTTTGACAATCATTGGAGTTGTCTGCAGTGCTGGTTTAACTTCAAGCAGTAATTCAGTAAGTTTTTCTGGGCAACTTCCAAATTCAAGACCATCAGATGTATTGGGGCAAGATACATTGACTTCAACAAGGCCCAAACCTTCGATGTCCTGCATCGTCGCTGCGACTTGCACATACGAATCGATCGAATCGCCCGCAATGGATCCGATGATAGTTGTGTCAATGTTTGTACATTTCGTCGCATAATGATGTACAAAATCATTCATGCCACAGTTGGCGAGCCCGATTGCATTGATCATGCCTTTTGAGAGGTCAGCCATTCGAAGTGGCTTGTTTCCCTCTCTTGGCTCAGCGGTGATGGATTTTGTCGTGATTGCGCCAAGTTTTCTAAGATCAATGGCGTCTCCAATTTCACCGATGACACCAGAGGTTCCAGCTGCAAGTACAACTGGATTTCTGAGGGTGATCCCGCCTATTTCAACTTCCATCTTGACCATCTATAAGCCCATTATACCTCTAAGTGGAGGAACAATTATTTCCATGCATGATATGCGTTGCAGCCGACCCGAGTGTAAGGGCTGTGGAGAGCGACGACCCTTAGATTTCGACGCTGAGGTACAATGCCCGCATGAGTGATATAACTGATCGAATCGAGCGATTTGAAAATATGGCAACTGCAGATCCAAGCAATGACATGGCGCATTTTAGTTTGGGGTCGGCATATCTCGATGCAGAGAAATATGTGCAAGCTGCAGTAAGTTTTCAGACATGCGTAGAACTCAATGCAGATATGACCCGCGCGATGGAACTTGGAGGTTCAGCCTTGATGCAAGCTGGTCAAGCTTCTGAAGCGGAAACGTTGCTTAGAAAGGGTTTTATGCAAGCATCAAGCCGCGGCGAAATGCGGGTGAAGGACGGTATCGCAGCGATACTTAAAGCAGCTGGGCTACCTATTCCAGAGATGGATGCAGGGTCGGCGCCAACATCGGGTGGTGGTAAGCCACTTGAAAAATCACCATTACCTGGTCCGATTGGGGATTGGATCGCAAGCAATATTCTTTCAGATGCATGGGAAGGGTGGATTGCGCAAGGTACGAAAGTGATCAATGAACTCAGGTTAGATTTTTCTCGTGATGAGGATCAACGTGTCTATGAAGATTATATGGCTGAATTTTTAAGTATTCCAAAAGAAATTATTGAACAAGATCGAACGCAGAAAGATAAAGCGGAGCAATCATGAGCGAACAAATTATTGATCTTGGTGCCCAACATACATCATTACAAAAAACACGGAGTGGGCTAGCAACAGCTTCGCTTATCTGCTCACTCATCATTTGTTGCCCAGTGGCGACGCTCGTTGGCGTCATTCTTGGCATCGTCGCACTCTTAAAAATGCGTGGATCACAAATGACTGGTCGAGGTCTTGCATGGGCTGGAATTATCGTCGGTGTTTTAGCAACCGTTTTTTCTACTTTGTTTATTGTGTTCGCAGCGAATGCTGCAATGAGCGTATTAGATGAAACACCCAAAGCAGTGACAACAGCGTTGAAAGCAGGAATCAGTGGCGATGTTCAGAGCTTTCGATCAGAATTTGCACATGATGCAGTCTCAGCGAATGATAAAGAAGTGTCTGCATTTATTGCAACACTCACCTCGCGATATGGAACATTTGACGAAGCAGTGATTGATATGCAAGCGATGCAAGGCGGACAACAATCCTCTAATGATCAAGCGGAAATACCGTTGCAACTTGTCTTTGAAACGAAAACAATTCCAGCAACTGTGACTATTCTCATACAACCAAACAAAGAGAATTTGCTTACTATAGAAATTCGATTACAGTGTTTACTTGTTCATGATTCAGACAAGGGTGATGTAGCTTTCCCCCAAGCATCGCAGTGCGGGTCGGCGATCCCAGCAAATGAAGAGTAAATCCGAACCATTGAATCCCTGGTCTTTCGTTGCAATTGTTTGCTCAGTTGGGATGTGCCCATTTTTTACAATTGCTGGAGTATTGCTAGGTGTGCGCGCACTTGTCGACATCAAAGCGCGACCAGGCACACGTGGCATACGGCTTGCGTGGACAGCAATTTTTATTGGAAGTTTGGTAACAGGACTTTGGGGCGGTGGCATGTTGTGGTGGAACATCAATGTCCGCGGTCAAATGCAGCAAGGACCTATATCTGCAATCCAAGAAGGTGAGTCAAACGAATTAGATTTTCTTTCTTACTTTACAACTCAAAATCAAACTGAGGCAACTGAATTTCTCACAACACTACATGCAAGGTATGGCAACTTACATGCAGGTAAGCAGATTGAATCTGTTCAAGTTGAAGGTGAAGAATTGGCTTTTTACATGATGCCATTGCAAGCAGATTTGAAATATGAGTTACACTTTTCGGATGCACCTTTGATCACAGTAACCGCAAAATTTATTTTGTTTGACAAAGTAAATGAACGTCGCCAATTCACAAATAAATTTGCTTGGATTTGTATTCACGATGAAGATCGCGGTGATCTCGTGTATCCACCAGATACAGAAATAAACAGTGATCAATGAGCAAAGAGAGTGTCATTGAAGTTCGAGATTTAGTTTGCAAATTTGATGAGCAAACAGTTCTCGATGGGGTAAATTTGGACGTATATGAAGGCGAAGTGTTGGTCATCATGGGTGGGTCTGGATCTGGTAAATCAACAATTCTTCGCCACCTTATTGGGACGTATTTTCCTGACTCTGGGCACGTAAAAATATTTGGAGAAGATCTGGCCAAACTCGATGAACGTGGTATGAATAAAATTCGTCGACAGTTCGGAATTCTTTTTCAATCTGGCGCGTTGTTTAATTCGATGAGTGTTGCAGATAACGTCGCACTTTCATTGCGAGAACATACAGACCTTGATCCGGACATCATTTCGTTCATAGTCAAAATTAAATTAGAACAAGTCGGTCTTCGTGAAGCAGCAGAAAAAAATCCTTCTGAGATTTCAGGCGGCATGAAGAAACGTGCAGGTTTAGCACGAGCCCTTGCGCTTGATCCGAAGCTTTTGTTTTACGATGAGCCTTCTGCGGGTTTAGATCCAGTGACAAGTGCAACCATCGATCAGTTGATATTAGATTTAGCAAAAAAAGCAGGAGTGACAAGTGTTGTCGTCACGCATGAAATGGACTCAGCATTCGTCATTGCTGACCGAATGGCGATGCTTGACAAGGGCAGAATGATTATGGTTGATAGTCGGGAAGCATTTGAGGAACTGCGTGATTGGCCACTTGAGAAGATTGCCGAGCTTGATCCACAACAGCAACTGATTCGTCAATTTCTTCGTGGAGACGCAGAAGGTCCATTGACTGAGCGAAAAGAAGCATCAAGCTACGCAGAGGATCTTCTCGGCATATCCGCCCCTCGTCTTGCTCATGGTCCTTCGGTACAATCTTCGAAAGAGTAATAGAGAGGCCATATTTTCATGTCACAATTACGAGATAAACAACGAAATAACGTCAAAGCAGGTGTGTTTGTTCTCCTTTCGTTAATTCTTGGGCTGGCTGTTATCTCTGTACTCACAAATCTGTGGGAAACAATTACCATTAACACAACTCGATACCACGCCTCATTTTCGGTAGAAGATGGTGTGAGTACGCTCGCAACAGGATCAAAAGTACGCCTAGGTGGCCTAGGAATCGGCTCGGTTACATCGGTAACTCCTATGATTGAAGAAGATTCGCCTGTATCAAATATAGATGTGTACTTCGATATCAATTCCAATATTTCGTTGTACACAGATCTACATTTGGAAGTGCATTCTGGGCTGCTAGGTTCTAAGGCATGGTTGGCGATTAACGATGTAGGCAGCGGCGATCTTGCAACGAGTGAAACGGTATTAGCAGGGTCGTCAACAACTATGGTTGGGCAATTTTTGGGAAGTGAGGCAGACGAAGATATTCGCCAAACGCTCGCAGCACTTCGAAAAATAAGTAGTGCACTCGCCAAAGATGGAGATGCCCTTCGCATGGTTCTTGGAAACGAAGAAGCAGATCAGATTTCACAAGCGATTACATCAGCAAAAAACGGGTTGCAATCAATTCAAGAACTTTCATCAAGTTTGCACACAGTCTGGCCTTCTTGGGAAACCTCTGTGTCAGGTCTTCTGGCATCAACGAAGGATCTTCCAGAAAAAATTGATTCGACGCTCAATGATATTCAAGAATTGATTGGTGAGATTCGTGCAACTATTCTTCCAAAAGTTGAACAGTCTATGAGTTCACTTGAATCAACATCGAAATCTCTCGCTTCGATAACGCAGTCGTTGCAAGAATTATCTCCGAAATGGTCAGACAAAGTGACTTCAATTTTGTCAAATGTAAATCAATTCACAGCAAGAGCAAAATCTGCTGTTGACGATATTTCTGCAAGTCCCTGGCGTCTTTTATACAGACCTACTGACAGAGAAATTGCTTATGAACAACTCAATGATGCCTCTTGGCAACTTCTTTCAGCATTAAGTGAATTAAGAGAATCTGCAGCAGATTTACGGGCCTTAGTGGATGCAGACAATTCGCCGATCGATATTAAGGAAGCGGCTTCTCTTTCTAGATCTCTCCTTGAAAGCGAAGCATCATTTCAATCTGCTCGTGAAGCATTGTTAGAACGAATGCATATTGATTTCCCAGACAGAACGTTGCCGTGATCGTCCCTGAGATTGTTAGCACTTTTGCAGACGTACGAGTTGATGCGTATCGCAATGTGACAGACGCTGATTTGCGAGGTCGAAAGCACCTCTTTATGGTTGAGTCGGAAATGGTAGTTCGCCGCTTGCTCAAAACCAATTGGAATCTACATTCAGTTTTTCTGTCTCCCAAAAAGTTTGAGCAACTCGCTTGTTCTTTAGAATTATGTAAAGCGCCGGTGTACGTTGCAGACGTTAATCTCATGACTGAGATTATTGGATTTCACATCCATCGCGGCGCGCTTGCGGCTGTACACCGACCAGCCCCTTGTGATCATTCTGTAGATCAGTTGTTTGAAAAATTGCGTAAAAAAGAAAAAGTTACGCTTTTACTCGCGGAACGTATTACAAATGTTGACAACATGGGTTCCTTGTTTAGGAATGCTGCAGCATTTGGTGTTGACGCATTGTTGTTTGATCATCAATGTTGTGATCCTTTGTATCGCAAAGCAATCAGAGTTTCAATGGGTCATACACTTTCTATTCCTTGGGCAATTGCCGACGATTGGTCATCAACCCTACAACGGCTTAAGGCAGAACTGAACATCACAATCGTTGGATGCGAAACAGGTAAGCAATCGCTGCCACTTTGGGATGTTCCGATGAGTGAACGCATTGCGTTTGTGATGGGCGAAGAAAAATCTGGCTTGTCTCCAGCAACATTGCATCTGTGTGATCACATCGCGGAAATTCCAATGTCGAAAGGCGTTCCCTCGATTAACGTTTCAGTTGCATCAGCTGTTGTTTTGTATGACTTTTTGCGACGAAACAGTTTCGACAAGCGGTAATCCGTCAACAACAGTCGAGCCATCAATGCGTTGGATGGTTGCACCAAGTGTAGCAAGCGTTTTTTCCATCGCTGCGTATCCGCGATCGAGATGATACACACGGCTAATCGTTGTTTCACCTTCTGCTGCAAGTCCTGCAAGTACTAAACTCGCCGATGCACGTAGGTCGCTCGCCATGACTGGCGCTCCAACAAGGTGATCTACGCCCTGAACAATAACAGTCGCACCTTGCCGAACAAGTTTTGCTCCCATTCGACTGAGCTCGGGTACATGCATGAACCGCTCAGGATAAATTTTCTCTGTAATGATGTTGTTGCCTCTTGATAAACAGAGTAATGCCATCATTTGCGCTTGTAAATCTGTTGGGAATCCGGGATATGGCTGCGTTGTAAACATGACAGGTTTCAAATGCCTATCACTTAACACTTGCACTGTGCATGATTTCGGATCTTGGGTGATATCTGTTTGGTTAATGTGTACACCAACAGTGGAAAGTATGTTTGTTACTGCAAGCAAGTGATCGAGTGGAAAACGATTGATTTTTACATCGCCGTTTGTCATCGCAGCTGCAATTGCCCACGTTCCCGCAACAATTCGATCTGGCATGACTGTGTGCGTAGTGCCACCAAGTTGATCAACCCCATCGATGATGATCCTTGGTGTACCCGCGCCGGAAATCTTTGCGCCCATATTGTTGAGCAACAACGCAAGGTCAGCAATTTCAGGTTCACATGCAGCGGATTCGATAATCGTTCTTCCTTTGGCCAATGTAGCTGCGCTCATTACATTTGCAGTACCTAACACTGTTGAACCAAATGGTCCGCCCAAGAAAATTGTTGCGCCCACTAAGCGATCTGCTTTTGCGATGATGTCTCCACCATCAAGTTCTATTTTTGCACCAAGTGCTTCAAGTCCGCGGAGATGCAGATCGATTGGGCGATCACCAAAGGCGCAACCGCCAGGCATTGAAACTCGAACTTCTCCCCGGCGTGCAAGCAATGGTCCAAGGACGCACACACTTGCTCGCATCGTTCTGACAATGTCGTATCGCGCATGAGAAGTGGATTCATCAGTGACTTGTAACGTAATATCGTTTTCAGATTCTTCGACATTACACCCAAGTTCTGCAAGAAGTTTGGACATGTTTGTGATGTCCGAAAGATTCGGCATGCACTTGAAGCGAATCGGTTCACTCGTGAGGAGTGCTGCAGCGAGCAGGGGGAGCGCAGCGTTTTTTGATCCATCTACTGAAATAGTCCCAGTTAATCGTTGCCCACCTTGAATTTTGAATACATCCATTTTTTGCAGAATCCTTTCTTGCTTTTTGGGATGAAAGAGGGCGTTCCTTGCCCTAGTGGGCGATAGTATCAGAATAGGGCATTCCAAGTTGATAATCTGCGTAATATGGGTGTAAAGGGGGTAACTACTATGTCTTTTTTTGGACTATTTACTTGATTTCACTCAATAATTGAGCGATAGTAAGGTTGGTCAATCTTGGACCATTTAAATTCCGTTTTCTACATGAGGAGAATCGCATGCACATTCGAGCTATATCGACCCTAGCAGTCTTAACCTGCTCAACCCTTGGATTTTCAGCCACAATCAATGTGCCAAGTGATTATCCCTTTATTCAAACAGCAATTGATGCTGCTCAAAACGGGGATTCAATCCAAGTTGAGGCCGGAACATACACGGAAAGAATTGATTTTTTAGGGAAAGCGATCACCATCACAGGTGTGAGCGGATCATCCAATACGATCATTGATGGATCAGCAGCGGGTACAGTTGTGACTTTTGAGACAGGAGAACAATCAACATCTATTCTTGATGGGTTCACGATTCGTGCGGGCTCAAGTTTATATGGTGGCGGCATTTCCATCACGGGATCATTTCCAACTATTCAAAATTGTTTAATCACGGGTAACCAAGCAACATATTCTGGAGGCGCAATATATGTAGATGGTGGGAGGGCTCAACTCAGTAATGTTGTGATTGAAGGGAATAATGCTGGCGGCGCTGGAGGCGCGGTCTATCTGAAGGGATCAAGTGCAACGATCACAGGGGGCAGCATGATTTCAAACAGTGCAAACAATGGCGGTGGTGTGTATGTGAAAGATACAACAAGCGAACTGTCTATATCTGGTATGACATTCCGAGAGAATGAAGCCAGTAGTAATGGCGGAGCTGTGTATGTAAAAAATAGTGAAGTTATTGCAGATGCTTGTACTTTTGATTTAAATACTGCAAATGATGGTGCTGGATGGTTTTGTTACTCGGGTGGAAATGCAACTATTTCGGATTCAGACTTTACAAGTAATGGTGCTCTTGGTCTTGGCGGTGCAGCAAATGTTCGATCGAACAGTACCGTTTCATTTTTGCAATGCACATTCGATTCAAATGTTGCAGATAGTGATTGTGATGAAATAGGGGGTGGAGCAATTTTGAATATCGTCAGTAGCCTCGTCACCTTGGAAGATCCAACGATTTGTGACAACGTACTGTGCGATGTAGAAGATTATTTTTATGGTGACGACCCAATTATTATTGGTGATATTTTAGACTGCGTAGTGAGTGGTGGACCCGGCGCATGCTGCGGTGGTGAGGCTTGTTGGGTGATGGAAGAAACTGATTGTGCTGATGGCGGAGGTTTGTGGAATGGCAGTGAATCAGCTTGTGCAGATGTAGTTTGTGAGGGCGGTGGCGGTGGAGAAACAACAGGCGCTTGCTGCGTCCAAGGTAATTGTGTCCACGCAACTGAATCCTCATGTGTTAATGCTGGCGGTGTGTTTTACGGAACCTCAGCGACATGTGGAACAATTAGTTGCTCTTCAAGTTGTGCAGAAGATGTGAATGGTGATGGTATGGTTGACGTAAACGATCTTCTTTCGCTGATCGCCGCTTGGGGTATGTGTCCGTAAGTGATTTATGAATGCGAAATAAAAAAACCCCACTGCTTTGCAGTGGGGTTTTGTAATTTGGATAACGTGTTGTCGATTAACGTCGACGGCGTCGTGAAGCAATACCTGCTAAACCGAGAAGTGCAAGAGCACCAGGCGCTGGAACTGCACCAGTCCAGATGTTTACTGCATCAATATAGAGTGCTTCTGAACCTGAGTTTGAGTCGAATGAAATTGTGAGTTGACCAGAAACGTTTGTGCCCTCAATGAGCATCCATGTTCCAGCGGCTGCTTCCATGGCATCGCCGTTGTCTGCTCCATCGCCCAAGTGGTAAATCACATCAGCACCATATGAGATATCTAGCATATCGTCGCTTTCATATCCGGTGCCTTTTAGCCAGACTGCAACACTGAAGTTTACACCCGAACCAAAATCATCGAAGATCAAACTCATCATGCCGTCGGTATCAGACATTTGATATGCTTGAACGCCGTCATACATGCTTCCGGGAGAAGCGTAGTCGGTAACACCAACATAATCGCCATCTGTAAGACCAACACCGTCACGGGTGTTGCCATACCAAGCATTAAAACCAACACCATTAACAGCAGCTTCGCCATCATTGTTGGCTAACCAGTGGTCAACAGCGGCATCACCTGTGTCATAATACTTTTCACCAAGATCGTTGACATCTTCAAAACTTGTGGAGTACATCATGTCCGCCATTGCACCATTTGTTGCAACAGAAGCGAGTACGCTTGCTACTAAAAGTGTTTTTTTCATTTCTCTCTCTTTTCTTTCATGCGTTATCCAATCCCTATTTCTCTCCGAGGCAAGATACAACTCCCGCCTTCATTTGTACTTTTACACGTTTCTGCTCTCTCGTCAAGCGAATACCCTGTATTTTATGAGAAAATGCGAAATTATTTCTGTTAAAATAGGCAAGTTGTATTTTTTGCATTTCCAACTTGACCTTTTACTGCATTAAGGGACAATATCGCAGATGACAGTCATGCTTGACCTTCCAACTCTTTGGTTTTTAGCTGCTCGCACGATGGCTGTGGCGGGCGAAGATTTACCTACCGTACAAGAGGCTGCAACTGGTTTATACGCCCAGGCGATCCTTGGGCTTACTGAAGAGGAGTGCAGAAAAGCCAAGGATGCGGAGCACATCAGTAACAAAACATTGATTGATTGCCTTGCAGGAGTTCGTGCACTGCCAAGAGAAGAGTCGGAAAAATTATTGACTGGCGTGATGATGATCGCGTATGCAGACCGTTCGATGAAGCCACTTGAAGTTCGCTGGGCATCGATGCTCGCTTCTGCAATCGATGTCACTCCAGATATTTTTCAGCGGTGTTGTGTGAACGCTCGAATCATTGCATCAATGCTCAGACCCAGTGGGGGTGCAGCATGAGCAAGAACGAAACGAACTTTCAATTTTTAGATCGCTTTGATAAACGCGTTGCTCGACTCGCGAAGCAAGCTGAAAAGTACGTGCACACAGATCCAGATTCGTGCATGTTTAAGCTTCGCCTGATGGTTGAAACGATGGCGAAAAAACTTACGTCGCTGCAAATGCGCGGTGATATCTCAAAAGATCTTGGCGCGATGCTCGGAGCGCTCGAACGATCGGGCACAATTCCAAGACGCCAAGCAGATACGATGCATGCAATTCGTAGAGACGGAAATGCAGCGGTACATGGCAGCCCTACACCAGTGCCAACGGCAATGCGACGTTTGCGAGAAGCGTACAAAATCTCTGGTTGGTTTTGCAAAATGATGAAGCGGGGATCAAAAATTGAACTTGACGCATTTGATCCACCCGAACCTTCTACACCAATAGACATGCAAACGAAACAACTGCATGGAAAGATTGATGCACTTGAAGAATCAATTGAACAACGAAGGATTGCAACTCGTGAATCACTTTTGATGTTTGGACCACAAGAAGATGTCAAAGAAGTGACAAGGCGCATTGTCGAGGAACTCAAGGCACTCGATAATGTCGCAGCAGCCGCTGGTGAACCAACTATTGATGCCGATTTCGTTGCATTGGTAATGGCAATGGACCTTGAACAGATAGAAGAGGATCCGCGGCGTGGTGGAGATTCAAGAAAAGCGAAGAAAGAAGCAGAAGAACAATTTGAAGGCATCAAGAAACACCTAGCTGAACGTGAAAAAGAATTTCTCGATGAACGGACATTTTTACTTGAACAAAGGGAGAACGCATGATTGTTGTAAGCGAACTAGAAATTATTTTACGCCTTGTTTTGGCGGTAGTCCTTGGAGGAATGATTGGCTATAACCGAAGCCGCCACAATAAACCCGCGGGGCTCAGAACGATGGCGTTGATCAGTTTAGGTTCTGCAGCATTTACATTGATTGGAATTGAATCTGTTATTCAGTTCTCAATGCTTCAAACAGGCGCTGAGAGTTTGACGTCTGGCGTTTCAAAGATGATCAATTTGGATTCGAGTCGAATCATCGCGGGCATTGTGGGGGGCGTCGGTTTTCTTGGTGCTGGTGCAATCATTCAATCACGCGGAAAGGTTCAAGGGATGACCAGTGCGGCAAGTATTTGGGTCACGTCAACGATTGGCGTTTCGGTTGGCCTGGGTTTGTATGTACTGGCTACAACAATTACATTCATTGCCTTTATCGTCCTGGTTTTGTATTACTTCTTTGGTCACGACAACGATGACGACGATCAGTGACAGAAGAATAAACGACCCGCGGGGTCGTTTATTCCCACGGATTTGTAACGTGGCATGCTCTACCGGTGTTTTCAATGTAATCCTGATGGGTTTCCTCAGCGAGGTAAAAGGTTTCTGCAGGCTCAACTTCAGTAACGATTGGAGTGTCGTATGCGTTTGATGCAGTTAAATCCTTGATGAATGCAATTGCAACTTTCGCTTGTTCAGCAGAAGTAGTCCAAACACCAGAACGGTATTGCGATCCAACATCTGGACCTTGGCGATTTACTTCGGTTGGATCATGCATCTTAAAAAATGCCTGAAGCAATGTTTCGAATGAAATGACTTTGGGGTCGAACGTAACTTTTGCGGTTTCAGCATGACCAGTTTTTCCAGTGCAAATATCTTTATAAGTTGGGTCTTCTGTTTTGCCTTGCATATACCCACTTTCAACGTTTATCACGCCTTTCCCTTTTTGAAACCAATGTTCAACACCCCAAAAACAGCCACCTGCGAAATAGGCTGTTTCAGTTTTTACGGGTTTTGACTGCATGGGAATATCGTTACCTTTTTCGTAGAAGTGTAAAGATGCAGAGTTTAAACAAAATCTTTTGCCCGTTGGCTCTGGGCCATCTTCAAAAACATGACCGAGATGTGCGTCGCACCTTGCACAATTGATTTCTATTCGTTCTAAATCGAATGTAGTATCCTTTTTCGAAATCACATGTTCAGGTGCAAAAGGGGAGAAAAAACTCGGCCAGCCAGTTCCAGAGGTAAATTTGTGTTGACTTGAAAAGAGAGGGAGTCCGCAGACAACGCAGGCGTAGAACCCTTCTTTCTTATTGTCTAATAATGTTCCACAAAAAGGTCGCTCGGTTCCAGCTTTTTGGGTAATTCGAACCGTTTCATCATCGAGTTTCTTAAGCAGGGGATCTCTCTGCACTTGCGTTAATGGGGTAATGTCATATCCAGATCGAGAGTAGAGGGGCATTGAGTTCTCCGGTGGAATAGTGAATGTGTAAACAAGAATGACCAGCGTGTGAAGGAGCACATATTTATAGTATGCGAGCGGGGGGAACTTCGCCATATTAACGAAAAACTTAGTGATTTATCCATTTTTATTACCCATTATTAGTGAAATGAGTGGGAATTGTGAAAAAAGTTGCTAGAATAGAGATACATGCATCTAATTATCCGTTATCTTATGCACCACTAATGAGGCTTGGCAGGCGTTCAAAACGCAGGAGTATTTCAGAATGATTTGTTACGAAGAAACAGTATGGTCAAAATTAAAATCTTTGGTTGATCCCAAAGCAGGCAGCGACATTGTCGAGAGTGGAACTGTGCAAGATGTTGCAGTCGTTGACGGCAGGGCAATGGTAAAACTTATGCAGCCCGAAACTGAAGCGTTTGAACATCAGGCACTCGCCGGTGCAATTGAGCGTGAACTCGGCATGCTCGATGGCATTGAAAAAGTTTCAGTGACATGGGATAAGCCAGATAAGAAATCCGATGAAGTTGTAGACCACGGTCGGGATGGGATCTCACTCAATATTCTTTCTGAAGCAGACACGGCGATGGGGCATGGTGTTGCTGAAGATATTGGATACGGCGAGTTTGGTCCTGATCCAATTACATCACCAGAAGCAGAAATTCCAGACGCACCATGGGAAGGATATCCACCTGTATTACAGTGGGATATTGATCCAATGGATGCGTCTATTGAATGCGGCGAAGCAACAGTGCAACTTTTAGATTGGCACTTTGAAATTTGGTGGCAAAAGCACCCATCAAAGTTGCAGTATGTTGCAATTCAAGCGATGCACGAAGATGAAACGACGGAAGATAAAGAGAGAAAGCATCCCGTTGGTCGTAATGTCGTAGTTAATTTAGTTTTTGACGAAGAACGCAACGCAGTTGTTTCAGTCTATGGAACCGCGCGCGACTTCCGACCATTTATAGAAGCCTTTCAAATTGGATGCAACATCCAACTTCCAGAGGGAATAGACCAAGTAACCACAACAGCACCCAAGCAGGAGACGCAAGCATGAGCGCAGGAACTTCAAATGGAGCAGCATCACGCTGGTTCCGTGTAGCCGATGAACCCCGTGACTGGGAAGACTTTTACAGAGAACGATGGTCGTATGACCGTTCTGTACGAACCAGTCACAGTGTGAACTGTTCAGGTTCATGCTCATGGGAAGTCTTTGTTAAGAACGGTCTCATTTGTTGGGAACTTCAAAAGACTGACTGGCCACAGATCAATTCAGATACTCCAAGCTATGAACCCCGCGGTTGTCAGCGTGGTATTTCTGCATCGTGGTATCCGTATTCTCCGGTGCGTCCTAAGTATCCATATATACGCGGCGTTCTTCTTGAGATGTATGAAGAAGAAATTGCAAAGGGCAAAGACCCTGTTGAAGCTTGGGCAGCAATTGAAGCTGATCCAGAAAAGAAGAAAACTTATCGTAACGCTCGCGGTAAAGCCGGTTGGCGCCGTGGCAGTTGGGATAAGGCGACCGACATTTGGGCAGCATCCATTATTCATACTGTGAAGAAGTATGGTGCAGACCACATCGCATCCTTCTCGCCAATTCCAGCAATGAGTATGGTGAGTTTCATTTCTGGTCACCGCTTCTGTAACTTGCTCGGTGGCACGATGCTCTCCTTCTATGAGTGGTACCACGATCTTCCACACATTATGCCGTGGATTTGGGGCGATCAAACCGACGTAGCAGAAGCAGCAGATTGGTACCAATCAACATATTGGATGGTCGTTGGTTCAAACTTGCCGATGACCCGAACTCCTGATGCACACTTTGCTTCTGAACATAAATATAACGGCGGTAAAATTGTAAATCTCGCTCCGAACTATTCGGACATGACAAAGTTTGCTGACCTTTGGGTTCCAGTTCGTCCCGGTACTGATGCTGCGTATTTGCTTTCATGTATTCACGTCATTCTTCAGGAATATCATGTAAATCGTCGCAGTGAATATTTCTACGATTACGTGAAACAATTTACCAATCTTCCATTTGTTGTACAACTTGATAGACAAGAAGATGGTTCATACCTCTCTGGTCGATTTATGCGAGCAACAGACTTCACTGAATACGCAGGCGAAGAAAATGCAGATTGGAAATTGATTCAACTCGAACAAGGCACTGACAAAGTTCGCCTTCCACTGGGAACACTCGGCTACCGTTGGGAAGAAGAACAAACAGGTCGCTGGAATCTTGACAACAAAGATGTTGCTGGCGAAGAATTCGATCCAATGCTCACATGTATCGCAGACGATGGTTCGTTTGAAGAAGTGCAAGTGAACTTTGCTAACTTCACCGATACGTTTGATACAACTCTCGGAGCAACCGAAGGTAAAGGCAAGGATGCAGTTGCTGTTTCTCGCGGCGTTCCTGTCAAGAAAGTGACAAATGCAAATGGAGAAGAAGTTGTTGTAACAACTGCTTTTGACATTTTGCTTTCACACCTTGGTGTTGATCGTGGCTTGAGTGGTGCGTATCCAAAAGATTACGATGATGCAACCCAAGCATACACACCAGCATGGCAAGAACAAGAAACTGGTGTTGACCGTGAACTCGTAATACGAGTAGCACGCGAATGGGCAGAAAACTCAGAAAAAACAAAGGGTAAGTCGATGTTTATCACCGGCTCTGGCACTTTGCACTGGTACCACGGTGGTCCATTGATTCACCGTGCAATGGCAGTCATGGGCATCCTTACAGGTTGCATGGGTCGCAATGGTGGCGGCTTCCACTCTTATGTTGGAACAGAAAAAATTCGACCCTACGCAGCGATTGGCACCCTAGGTGGTGCTGGCGACTGGGGTGGCCCACCTCGACATCAAAACAGTACGTCCTACTTCTACTTTAATACGGACCAATGGCGCTACGACGGCATGTTGCTTGATCCAATTTGGGCACCATGGGCAGAGAAATTTCCTAAAAAGGGTGGCAACCACGCTGCGGATCAATATCTCATGGCCGCAAGAAATGGTTGGATGCCGTTTTATCCACAAGTGGATAAAAAGAATCCTGTTGAGTATCTCAAAGAAGCCCGATCTGAAGGTGCGAATTCTGAAGAAGAAGTTGCAAATTGGGTTGCCAAGCGATTCCAAGATAAGAAAGATAAGTTTGCAATTGAAGATGTTGACGCTGAAGAAAACCATCCGAAAGTGCTTTGGATTTGGCGTGGTAACCTCATCGGTACAAGTATGCGGGGTCACGAATATAACTTGAAACACATGCTTGGTACACACAACAATGTACTCGGCGAAGATCGCGCTGAAGGTTTGGTTAAAGGTGTGAAGTGGCACAAAGATGCGCCACTTGGCAAACTTGATCTAGTAGTTAACATCAACTTGCGTATGGACTCGTCAGCGAATTACTCTGACATTGTTCTCCCAACTGCGCACTGGTATGAAAAGTACGACTTAACGTGCTCCGACTTGCACTCATTCTTTCATCCTTTCACACCTGCGCACGATGCACCGTGGGAAGCGAAGCACGACTGGGAAGCATTCAAGGAAATTGCTGCAAAGGTAAGCGAACTTGCCAAGAAGCACATGCCAGATGAATTTGAAGATTTGGTCATGCAACCAATGATCACCGACTGCCCAGACGAAATGGCCCAACCAATGGGTGAGATTTACGATTGGTACAACGGTGAATGCGAAGCAATTCCCGGCAAAACATTCCCGAAAGTTAAAATTGTTAAGCGTGACTATACGAAGATTCTTGACAAATACACTACATTCGGTCCGAATGTGTGTAAACCAGATGGCTATGGTTGCAAAGGCATTAAAGGTGACCTGACCGAAATTTGTGAAGGTCTCAAGGAAAGTTACTTAGTTGGTGAAAAAGATGGTAGTCCATCATTAGAAAAAGCTGAGCAAGTGTGCGAAACTATTTTGCGAATCTCTCCTGAATCTGATGGCGAACTTTCACATCAAATATTCCTTGGGCTTGAAAAACGGGTTGGTCTTCCACTTGCTGATCTTGTTGAAGGTGATAGAGAAATCCATCATCACTATCCAGAATTACAATCGCAGCCTCGCCGAAGTTTGACTTCCCCGCACTGGTCTGCAATTGAATGTCCGGGCCGAACATACGCGCCTTGGTCAATGAATGTTGAGCGTCTCAAGCCATGGCACACATTGACAGGTCGCCAAGAAATTTACTTCGACCATCGTGGATACCGTGAACTTGGCGAATCAATGCCAACGTACAAACCACCGGTCGACATGGTTAAAATTGGCGACTGTTCACCAAGTACTGCAGAAGCAAATTCAAAAGTATTCCGCTTCATGACACCGCACGGGAAGTGGTCTATTCACTCGATGTTCTGGGACACCTGGCAGATGCTCAACTTGTTCCGCGGCGGTCAAGTCGTGTGGATCAACGATGAAGATGCTGCAGAAATCGATGTGAAAGACAACGATTGGGTTGAAGTTTATAACGAAAATGGCATTTGTAATGTGCGTGCAGTTCTCAGTGGAACAATTCCACGCGAGTCGGTCATCATGTATCACTCCTCAGAACGACACGTGGGCGTTCCATTCTCGCCACTAGCACGAAAACGCGGCATGACTGACCTTCGAGGCGGCAACAATAATGCACCGACAAGAGTCATGATGAATCCAGCTTGCATGATGGGTGGATATGCGAACTGGACATACTTCTTGAATTATCAAGGGCCAAGTCCATCCGAACGTGATTGTGCAGTGTTGATCCGAAAAATGCCACTTGCTGCTGGACCGAAGAAGGTTCTGTATCAAGATAAGGATGCACATCTTGTGCCAAATGCATAGTCCCGAAAGTATCAAATGAAACTAGTAAAAATGCTAATTAAGTTTATAACTCAAGATAGGAGACCTGCCTAATGCTGGTCAAACAACAAATGGGAATGGTGTTCAACCTTGACAAATGTCTTGGCTGCAACACATGTACAGTAGCGTGCAAGAATGTGTGGACGAACCGTGAAGGTGCTGAATACATGTTCTGGAACAATGTCGAAACCAAACCTGGTATTGGCTACCCTAAGCAATGGGAAAACCAAGAAAAGTACAAGGGCGGTTGGAGCCAATCTTCCAAGCACGGCCCAACGCTTAAAATTGGTTCGCGGTTTTGGACAATGATGAACTTGTTTTATAACCCAGTGATGCCACAGATGGAAGAGTACTACGGCAAGGGACCATTTACTTTTACATACGAAGACTTGCACTCCACGAAGCCAACTGTGCATTCGCAACCAGTTGCTCGACCTAAGTCGATGATCACTGGTGAAGAAGATATTCAAATTGAATACGCAGTGAACTGGGAAGATAATGGTGCTGGTGCAACAGTTGATGGCACAGGTGCAATGGATATTAACTTCGAGGGCATGAGCGACTCTGAAAGAGACGCACTCCTTAGATTCCGTGATTCATTCATTATGTATCTTCCGCGTATTTGTAATCACTGCATGAACCCATGTTGCGTTGCAGCGTGTCCATCAGGTGCTGGTTACAAGCGAGAAGAAGATGGTGTTGTGCTGATCGATCAAAATCGATGTAGAGCATGGCGATATTGCGTCTCTTCTTGTCCTTACAAGAAACCATATTACAACTGGAAAACAGGCAAGATGGAAAAATGCATCTTGTGCTACCCACGATTAGAAGCAGGGCAGCCACCAGCGTGTTTCCACAGTTGTCCTGGTCGAATTCGATACATGGGTCCATTGCTTTACGATATGGATCGTGTTGCAGAAATCGCAAACCTTCCAGAAAAAGAACTTGTTGAAGCGCAGCGTGATCTCATTCTTGATCCACATGAACCAGAAGTAATTGCAGCAGCAAAAGAAGCAGGAATTAGTGATGCGTGGCTCGAAGCATGTCAGCGATCACCTGTATATAAAATGGTGAAGGATTGGGAGATTGCACTGCCGCTCCACCCAGAGTTTAGAACACTGCCTGCACTTTTCTATATTCCACCTGAAAGTCCAGTTAAGACAAAAGCTGATGGCTCAGATTCACTGGCGATGGTGGGCGGCAAAACAGTCTTGCCAGACCTTGATGAATTCCGCTTGCCAATCAAGTTCTTGTCACAGATGTTCTCATGTGGTGAAGACAGTCTTGTTGAAACAGCATTGCTTAGACAACTTGCAGTTCGCGGTTACCGCAGAAGTATTCGTGTTGAAGGCGAAGCAGACCTTGACGTTCTAGAAAAAGTTGGGCTCACTGAAAAAGATGCAAAACACATGCACCGTCTTCTCTCACTTGCACACTATCACGAACGCTTTGTTGTTCCAACAACCCGCCGTGAACGAACAGACAACGCACCGTTTATTGAACGGGGTTACGCTGGCTTTAGCGAAATGACTCCAGGGAATATGCCACAACGTTCTGTAGAGTTTCATGGAAACCGTGAAGAGGTTGGAAGTTAATTCATGACGACGCCTCGTGACATTGCAGCAGCATATCGCTTGCTCGAAGAAATGTTCATCAACCCTACGATGCGTAATGAAGATGCAATCGTTTCATGGTTTGAGCAAGTTCGTACAAGCCTTCCATATGTTGCACAACAACTTGATCGCTTCCTTGAAGCGGACGGTGCAGAGTCAAGCCACGAATATGTTTCTACACTTGAACTTTCTCCTCCCTGTCCGCTATACCTTGGCGCTCACATGTTTGAAGAGCCTTCAACATGTAGTGGTATCAGCACTTCGCCGCGAAACGCTTTTATGCTTGAACTGGTCGGAATGTACGAACATTTTGGATTTGAACTTGGCAATGTAGAAATGCCAGACTTTCTTCCCGTGATGTTGAACTTTTTAGCAATCAGTCTTGAAGGTGCGCAGGTAGACGCCCTTGGTTTGAGACGCCGGATGGTGGAACGGTACTTATTGCCAGGGCTTCCACCCCTTGCAAAAGGGTTTGAGAAATTCGGCAGTGTGTACGGGCTACTTCTTCCAGCGATCGAACTTGTTGCAACCGAAGATCTCCAACAAATGGGTGATGTCCCGATGTGGAAATCACCCGACGAACAATCAGGAAAGGTCTCCCTGAATGTTCTTCATGACACAAAACCCGCAAAATCATTGAAAGATTTCAACATGCCAGAGGTGCGACCGTGAAAGCAAGTAAAGCAGAAACAACGACATTCTTTGTCTCGTTAGCAATTGTGACGATCGTGTCATGGTTTATGGTGCGGTATATCGCGCAAGGACCTTCGCATGAAGTAGCAGGCGGAAAGGTTGCAGAAGTTGTTGCAACAGTGCCACCTCCGCCCACGTTTGCAGCGACGACTCAAATTGAAACAACTGTTGTCACTTCGACAACGAATGTAGAAACCCCAGAAACCCAATCAACAATCCAAAAGTACCGTGATGGTGCAAATGGACCACGAAGTTACACTGACGCAGGAGCAAAAACAGCCATGAACAATTTCTTATGGGGAGTATTCCCTTACCTATGTATCGTATTGTTCTTCATCGTACCCATTATCCGAATGGCGACTAGACCCTATTCATGGAGTACAAGAGCAAGTGGATTGTTTGGGAGACAACTCCTTGGAGTTGCATCAACCATGTTTCATTGGGGGCTCGTCCTCCTGTTGGCAGGTCATGTTGTTGGTCTGATAGGTGGCGTGATGGGTTCGCGATCTGCAATTGACTTCTTCTTTTGGAGTGCGCTCATCGGTGGATTCCTGGTTTTAGTAGGTTGTTTTATGGCGCTTATGCGTCGAATCCGCGTGCCCGAAGTTCGCGCGATGAGTCGACCAGAAGATTACATCATTCAGTGTTTGTTGCTTGCAATTGTTGGTATTGCTCTATACCAAGTTGTTGTGGATAAAATTTTTGGTATCGCATACACAGCTTCCTCATGGGCTGCAAGTTTGTGGACTTTGACACCGCAGCCGGAACTTATGGAATCAGCAAGTTTTCTTACAAAATTGCATGTGTTCCTTGCATTGGTGTTCTTTGCGTACTTCCCATTTACAAAACTCGTTCACTTCTGGACCTTCCCTGTGAATTATTTTGTCCGTGTTCCTCAATCTATGCGAACACAAAAGTACCGTTTCCAACGAAAGTGGGAGTTCGCACTTCGATCTGATAAATCATGGCTCGTCTACGGTCTTGGGATCGTTGCACTTGGTTTCTTGATTTCAGGTGGTTTACTCGGTTCGCCAAGTTCTGCAACGGCGTCCGACGTTCCAACATCAATCGCTTCTCCAGAAGGAGATGTGCTTGCAGGATACCCTCTTTATGTAAGTCAATGTGCTCGGTGTCACGGCGAAGATGGATATGGAGATGGCGCTGGAATGGATTCCCCTACATTCGATGCATTGCCGCGAAACTTCGTTGCAAATGGCGAACGAAATGCAACATACCACTTTGTTTCAACAGACAATGCTGTTGCTTCAGATGATGACCTCTTCCGAGTGATTGCTGAGGGTCTAGATGGATCGGGCATGCCAGCCTTCCCTGATCTTACAGTTGCCCAAATCGTCTCGCTCGTTGATGTTCTGAACGAGTTTAGAGCAGCGGGTCCAAAACCTGGCAATGCGATTCATGTTGCAGAAGCTCCAGAAGCAACACAAGCGAGTGTGACCCGTGGTGCGGATTTATTCGCAGCCAATTGCGCATCTTGTCACGGTGCTGATGGCAGTGGTAATGGTGAGCAAGTTAAATACAGTTGGCGTGAAACTTCTCCAGAAGTGTTTCAAATCATCGCGGCTGCAGATCTTGCAAATGGAGAACTCAAATTTGGTTCAAGTGCTGAGGATATCTTTACTCGAATCACTGTCGGCGTTCCAGGCGGAGCTGCTGGCTCCGAGTTAATGATGTCCTTCAAAACGATGCCCGAAGAGGATCGTTGGGCGATTGTGCATTATGTGATGGAAGAAATCCTTCCTAAACATTAATTTAATCGAGTTATACGCTTTTTTGAAAAATTAATGATAAATTTATCTGAATTAATGCCAATTCGGCTTGTATTGTGATAAAATTCACACAGCGTTTGGCGGAGGAATTATACTCAACACTCATGGCAGAGGGCTTGCATAAAGGGTCCAACAAAAATGGATATTAAAAACAAAGCCACTAGTATCAATCTCTTCTCATTGAAGACACGCCAGATGCGTGCGTTCCACATGTCGTGGTTTGCATTCTTCTTGTGCTTCTTCGCATGGTTTGGCATCGCCCCATTGATGGCTGTTGTCCGAGAAGAACTCGACCTCACTAAGCAGCAGATTGGTAATACAATTATCGCATCAGTTGCGATCACGATCTTTGCTAGACTTTTTATCGGTTGGCTATGTGATCGGGTTGGTCCTCGAATAACGTATACTAGTCTCTTGCTTATCGGGTCGATTCCTGTGATGACAATTGGTCTAGCGGATGACTATATGTCATTTATGCTTTTCCGTTTAGGCATTGGTGTGATCGGCGCTTCATTTGTTATTACCCAATACCACACATCTGTGATGTTTGCTCCAAACGTCGTGGGTACGGCAAATGCTACATCTGCTGGTTGGGGTAACTTAGGCGGCGGCGTAACCCAAATGGTTATGCCGCTTGTGTTTGGTGCCTTTATCTGGGTTGGCCTTACCGATGCTACAAGTTGGCGATTAGCAATGGTTCTTGCAGGTGGTGTTTGTTTCCTAACGGGACTTGCATACTACTTGTTTACAACGGACTTTCCTGATGGAAATATCAAAGAATTACGAGAAAAGGGCGAGTATGATCCACCGGAAAAAATAAAAGGTGCGTTTTGGAAAGCAGCCAAGGATTATCGTGTTTGGGCACTTTTTGTTGTGTACGCAGCGTGTTTTGGTATTGAACTCACAATCAACAATATCGCAGCAATTTACTACATGGATGAGTTTGATCTAGGTATCAAAACAGCTGGTCTCGTAGCAGGCTTGTTTGGTTTAATGAATATATTTGCTCGTTCAACAGGCGGCTTTATCAGCGACAGATTTGTAAAGAAGGGTGGTTTAAAAGGTCGTGTAAAATGGCTTTTCATCGCACTCTTTGTTGAAGGTATTGCACTTATTTTCTTCTCACAAATGCGTGTCCTAGCACTGGCAATCCCAATGATGATTGTCTTTAGTTTGTTCGTACAAATGTCAGAGGGTGCAACGTACTCCATCGTTCCATTTGTGAACAAAAAGTTTATTGGTTCAGTTTCTGGCATTGTTGGCGCTGGTGGTAATGCGGGCGCAGTTGCCGCAGGCTTCCTTGTTAGATCTGAAAGCACGTCATATCAACAAGCACTACTCATTCTCGGATTTGCAGTTTGCGGCGCGGCGTTCTTTGCACTCCTTGTGAAGTTCCGCCCTGAACAAGAAGCAGATGCAAAAGAAAAATTCGATGCTGCTATGGCACGTCGACGCGAAGAACGCAAAGATCGGAAGTCTGTCCACGACCTTCTTCCCGGCTTGAAACACCTACGTCCAATGGATGTCCTCAGAATGTACCTTGGCGTTGCTTTGGTGATTAAAGGTGTCTACTTCATTATGAATATGGCTGAATTGGAACAAACACTAGGTTCAAATGAGTTTGGCCAAGGCCAAACATTGATCGCTTGGTCAGTCGTTTTTGCTCATGTGATCGGCGGCTCAGCGCTTGCTCTAGGGCTTGCAACACGCGTTGCGGCTGCTGCGAATGCCATCATTGTTGGAGGGGCAGTGGTGGTCTCTGCACTGGTGGTCACAGAGGGAACGCTCCTTGGCAGCAACGTCGATTTCCAATTCACACTCTTTACATTTATTACGCTTGCACTCTTTGTATGGAGAGGATCTGGTCCTCTCTCAATCGATCATTTACTTCGTATTGACTCCGAACAAGAACCGGAAATCATTCTCTAATTATTATTTACTAAAGGAATCACGCCATGTCGAAATTAGAACATTGGGATCCAGAAGATCAGGGCTTTTGGGAAAGTACTGGCAAGAAAATTGCAACCAAAAACCTTTGGATATCAATTCCAAACCTCCTTCTTGGGTTCTCTGTTTGGATTTATTGGGGCATGGTGGCTAAATACATTCAGAAAATCCACTTTGGAAGTGGAGGGGATTTATTTAACTTTACTTTCATGAATGATGGTCAGTTCTATGACAACAATGGGTATCGAGCACTTCTCTTTACGTTACCAGCGGTTGCTGGTTTAGCGGGTGCGACGCTTCGAATACCAAACTCTTTCATGATTGCAATTTGCGGTGGTCGGAACGTGAAGTTCATGACAACTATCTTGTTGATGTTGCCAGCGCTTGGCGCGGGCATTGCGTTGCAAGATCATACGACTCCGTTTTATGTCTTTATTTTACTTGCAGCTCTTTCTGGTGTTGGTGGCGGGGCGTTTTCCTCATCCATGTCCAACATTAGTTTTTTCTACCCTAAAAAATACCAAGGGCTTGCGCTTGGTTTGAATGCAGGAATCGGTAACCTTGGCGTGAGTGTGATGCAATTTTTGATTCCTTTTGTAATCACTTTCCCAATCTTTGGTTCACTGAGCGGTGATGGATATACATACGGTCCTGAAGGCGCACAGACGACAATGTGGATTGCAAATGCAGGTCTAGTTTGGGTGCCTATCCTTGCATTCTTTGCGATTCTTGCATTCGTGATGATGAATAATATGCCTTTCCACAAATGCGGATCAACGCCAGTTGCAGTCGCAAAACATTTGTGGTTGACACTACTTGGCTATTTTGGAGCAGCAGTTGGTATTTTCCTTTTGATTATTCCATGGGGAGGATTCCCAGTCCTGATTAAAACATTCCTTGTAGTTGTTGTTGCGGTAATCTTGACGCTTCTTGCAATGCGTTTCTTGACACCAAAGGAAACAAAGGAAAACTTACAAGGACAGTTCAGTATCTTTAAGGAAAAACATAACTGGGTAATGACCTATCTGTATGTGATGACTTTCGGTTCATTCATTGGTTATGCAAACGCGTTTCCGAAATTGATTGACGACGTGTTTGGTGTGATTGCAGTTGGCGAACATGCTGGAGAATCCACAGGCCTTTCATCTGCAGGATTTATTTGGATTGGTGCTGGAGTTGGAGCATTGATTCGCCCGGTCGGTGGTTGGCTCTCCGATAAAATTGGCGGTGCTCGCGTAACTCACTGGGACACGATTATTATGATCGGCGCAACAATTGGTGCTGGTTATTTTGTTTCCCTTGCCATGCAATCAGAAACTCCTAAGCAATACTTCATTCCATTTTTGCTTCTCTTTATATTGCTGTTCGCGACGACCGGTATTGGTAATGGCTCTACATTTAGAATGATTGGTGTCATCTTTGGCCGCGATCAGCGAGGACCAGTTCTTGGTTGGACAGCAGCGATTGCAGCATATGGTGCTTTCCTCATTCCTAAGATTTTTGCAACCCAAATCAAGGCAGGGACTCCACAATATGCCCTTTATGGCTTTGCAGGCTATTACTTGACATGTTTGGTCGTAAATTGGTGGTTTTATGCTCGGAAAAACGCCGAAATCAAGTGCTAAAAGCGGTATCATCCCCGTTTTCTAGTCGTCAGCAACTCTGGCGAAATTGATTTATTGGAGTATTGATTTATGTCGCAAAGCCACGCACCGAATGTACAACACCACTTTCGAGATATCTCGCAACAGCACGATGCTGCGAAATTGGGTATTTGGTTGTTTCTCGCAACTGAAATCCTCCTCTTTGGTGGTTTGTTCTGTGGATACGCGGTGTTTCGTGCAAATCATCCAGCGCTTTTTGTCTGGGGTGAACAGTTTTTAGATGAACGCTACGGCGCAGCGAATACAGCAGTTCTTCTGATAAGTAGTTTGACAATGGCGATGGCGATTACATTTGTGCAGCGAGAAAATCGTCGAATGGCAATGCTTTCTCTTGGCGTCACTTTTGTTTGTGCATGCATCTTTATGGCAATTAAATCTGTGGAATATGAACATAAATTCCACGATAATCTATATCCAAATATTGCGTTCTATCAAGTCTCGGATCATGGTGGCGAAGGAGGCAGTGGGGGCGCAGCTGTTGCTGCAACCGGTGATGTTTCTAAAGGTAAAAAGCTTTGGGATTCTACATGTAGATCTTGCCATGGCGTCACTGGTGAAGGTGTTGTCGGGCAGGGTGTAGCACTGAATGACAGTGCGTACGTTCTCGACCATACTGATAGTGAGCTTATCGAATTTGTAATGGTCGGTCGAGCCGCAAACGCACCCGATAGTATTTTGCAACTGCAGATGCCTCCGAATGGTGGCAATCCAATGTTGAAAGAGGGCGACATACTTAATGTTGTTTCTTATATTCGCACCTGGCAAATTGCACTGACAACAGGTGAAGAAGTATCCGAAGAAGTAACCAAGGAAGAACCAATCGTGGAAGAAGTGGTTGTCGCTCCTCCTGTCGAAGAGGAGAAACCCTTTCTTTCCTCGTTGCCTCGCTCATCCGTACCAAACGCGATGAATGCTCCTGAGGGTCTTGCACCGAAAGGTGCTTCGGAGGCTCAGCGAATGGCAGTGTACGAGCGGCCTGCAGTTCCACAAACAGATGAACATCGCCCTGCAAATGCACATCTTTTCTTCGGCTTGTACTTTTTGATGACCGGTTTGCATGGTATTCACGTGATTATTGGCATGTTGGTCATCATCTGGTTGATGTGGCGATTGCAGCGAGGCGATTTCAATAAACAGTATTACGCACCTGTTGAATGCGGCGGTTTGTACTGGCACATCGTTGATGTGATTTGGATTTTCCTCTTTCCGCTCTGGTACTTGATCGCTTGAGTCAGATTTCTAAGTCCTCGGCGGGAGCACTTTTCGCTATAGGTTCGTACTTATGGTGGGCATTTGCTACGCCAATTTATTTTAAAATTTTCAAGCAAGTCCCAGTTGTCGAACTTGTGATTTGGCGCGTCCTCTCTGGGTTGCCGCTGTTGTTGCTTATATTGTTTTTTAGAAAAAAACTTGCATCATGTTTTAAGATGCTGAGAAATAAAAAAACATTATTCCTCTTGCTCGCTTCAACATTTTTTATTTCGGTGAATTGGATTGTCTACGTTATTTCAGTTGTGACGGACCGCCTTCTTGATAGTAGTCTCGGGTATTACATCAATCCACTTGTGACAGTTGCTTTTGGTTTTTTGTTTTTAGGGGAACGGTTACGTAAACTTCAAATAGTTGCAGTGCTCATCGCATTCATTGGTGTTGCATTTCTTACAATATCTCAAGGCTCTCTCCCTTGGATTTCTGTGACGCTACCGTGTACGTTTGCAATGTATGGTTTGATGCGGAAAATTATGGGTGTCGGTTCAATCGAGGGGTTGACAGTTGAGATGACATTTACTCTTCCGATATGCATAGTGTTGCAGTGGTGGTTGTTTTCCACAGAAAGTGCAGAAATTATCGCTGGGGATTGGTTTATAACTTTTGGGCTACTTCTCGGTGGTTTTGTTACGATCGTTCCATTGTTGTTCTTTGCTAGCGGAGCATCTCGATTGAAATTGTCAACGTTAGGTGTATTGCAATATATAGCACCATCGGGTCAATTACTTCTCGCAACCTTTGTGTTTCATGAGCAGTTCGGTGTCACGCAAGGGGTTGTATTTGGATTAATTTGGGTTGCAGTGATGTTGTACTCGTTTGATGCTTGGCGAACATCGTCAGTTGCTGTGGAACCCATGATCGAGTAACTATTTGACTCGGAGCCAAGTTGGCTCGGAGTCAACTTGGCTCCGAGTCAATCGTAAATAAGATCAGCGGATGGGATGTTGCAATCGCAATCGCATTCGCAATCGTCTTCATTTTCACATTCATCATCATCGTCGTCGTCGCTATCTTCGTCCTCGTCGTCGTCGCTATGTTCATCATCGTCATCGTCGCTATCGTCGTTTCCACCAGCGTCGTTTCCACCGTATTCTTCATCATCTGAATCATCTGACCTGCCCCCATTAGTTGTACCAGTTCGTATGTTAGTCAATTGACTCCAA
>CAYYRP010000002.1:0-131283 GCA_964474235.1 uncultured Isosphaeraceae bacterium | reverse complement strand
TAAGGGAACGGATTGCAAATCCGTCATTCGTGGGTTCGAATCCCACCTCGGCCTTCACACTCCTTTTTTGAGGTTGCAACGCGTGATTTTTAGACTTTTTATAGTTCTTTTTCTGAGTTTTCTGGCGACTGCCCAGACACCAATGATCACATTGATGCGAGAAGGATCAAGAATTGTTGATGCAGAAGCAGCGCTTATCCTTATTAATGATGGATCGCCCACCAAGGTGCGCATAGACGGGGGCGGTGAGTTAATTGTTTTCCCAAACGCAAGACTTGCTGAAATGGAGGGCGAGGCTTCCAAAAAACAACATACCAAGTTTCGCATAAGTGGTGAAGTGTTCACGTATGACAGGGGTAATTTTCTGTTGGTGCGAGATGTGACCGCTGTGGGTTCGTTTTCCCCGCGCAATTCACCAACAGTTGCGCCCTCTTCGCCTGACGTTGATGATGATTCACGCTCTTCCGAAGAAGATTCTGTTGAATCTATTATTGCTGATCTTAAAGAAGCAACCGGTTCGCTTAGTAGATCTATTCACAACGCTGCGACAAACCCAATCAAGCGATCGTCAACGAGAACAGAAGGTGTTCGAATTACAAACCGTCGCGGTCACCTTGTTCGAAACAATGGGGGTGCTTGGGTGTTTGTGTTTGTTGCAGACGCAACAGGTCTCTCTGACCCACCGTGTACAGTATTGCCAAGCACTGCATCTGCAAAACTTTTTACATATGCAAGCAAGGGTGGATTTACAATTCCACTATTAATTTCAGGCGAAGTGCTCACATATCACGGTCATGATTTTTTATTGCTGCGGTCTTGGCGCAGGGTCCATACTGCTGATCACCTTGATGGATGACGTGGCGGGGCGGGGACCATTTTGATGTTGTGAATTTTTGGGGGGTTTTTGGGTCGACCTGTTTTTGGATCGGCAATTGGGGTTGCGGCAATTGATTTGATAATGTCGTTGCCAAGAACCGTTTCCCCAAAAGCGCAATACTGCCCATCAAGCCGGGCTGTTCCCTCGCGAGAAAGACAAATAAAGAATTGGCAGCCCGCGGAATCTGGGTCACTTGCCCTTGCCATTGAAATAACTCCAAAATCATGTTCAAGTGAACTTGGCTCAATTGGTAACCACCAACCGGAACTTCCTGAACCTGTTCCAGTGGGGTCGCCACCTTGAATCACAAATGGTAGTCCTTTGTTGGTAAGGGGAACAATTCTATGAAAAATTGTTTCGTGGTAAAAACCACCATCCGCCAATTCGCGAAAATTCCAAGCAGTATTTGGTGCTACGTCTGGGCGAAGTTTAATGTGAATTTCACCTTCACTTGTTTCAATAATTGCATTCCTGTCTTCATACACCCGCCACCCATTCAAGATTGATTCTTCAAATTCGTCATCAATTGCTTCGTCTTTCCAATCAACTATTTTTGTATACGTCGTTTTTCCTTCATCCCTAGAAACCTCTTCAACAACAGGAACTAGACGAGAACGAAGTGGCTCTATCACAATTGGTGATCCAACAGGTACACCTGCGATAAGCAATTGTACCCACGCAGCCCGTGACAATTCATTTATTTTTGGCAACCTTCTAAGTAGGTCGTGTTGTCCCTTGGTAACTGCCGCCGCTTTGGAAACAACGTTGTTGTTTTGGTCAAGCAACACAACGTGTGCCATGTCCTCACCTTCTGGCAAATCAATTTGTGCCATCACGCTTCGACCTACGCCGTTGTAAAGATGATCGGGTGTAATTTGAGATGTTGCAATTAGGCTGTAGGCAATAAGTAGTTCAAACATCCCTGCATGGTCGCGTTGTTTGTGTGAACCGTCAACCCTGAAGTTGTAGAAGTAGCTTTTCTCGAACAGATTTAGCGTCTGCCGTCCCACAACTGCGTTTCATTACTTCGCCGACAAGCCTGCCAATAGCTGCGTTTTTTCCGGAACGAACATCGTCAGCTGCTTGGGGCTGGGCTTCGATTGCTTCTATAACCCACGAATCTATTGCCCCATCATCTGTCACTTGAAGGAGTTCATTTTCTTCAGCTACGTTTTCTGGAGTTTTATCTGAGTGACAGAGCAACCCAAAAAGTTTGTCTGCTGCCGAAGAGCCGATTTTGTTTTCTTGACGCAACACAATGAGTCCAGCGAGTTGTTCTGGGGTAATGCCAAGTTCGTTCACTTCACACTTATTTTCGTTTGCGTATTTTGCACCTGCATTTAGAAGCCACTTTGCACTTTCTGTACCGTTGTTGCTCTGTTTTACACATTCTTCATAAAAATTACAGATGTCGGGTTCGGCGGTGAGTGCCATCACATCTTTAAGAGAAAGTTTATACACAGATTGATATCGCAACCTTCTTGACGCTGGAAGTTCTGGGATCGTTTCATTTACTTCGTCAATCCATTCCTGAGAAATTGTCAACGGCACGAGATCTGGGTCTGGGAAAAAACGGTAGTCGTGTGCATCTTCTTTTTCCCGTTGCATGATTGTCATTTGTTTATCATCATCCCAACCACGTGTACTTTTTGCGTTTGGTCCCATTTCTTTTCCATCTTCAAGCCACGCTTCAACTTGCCGCGTTTTTTCATATTCAATTGCGCCAGCAATGGCTTTGAAGGAGTTAAGGTTTTTAATTTCAACAATTGGGGTAGCGTGTTCAACACCGTCTTTTGTTGTAATAATCATGTTGATATTTGGTTCAAAACGCATGTGTCCTTTTTGCATAATGCCTTCGGTAACACCTAGATATCTACAAATGTCACGTACTTCCCGTGCATACGTAACCGCGTCTTCTACACTATGCAAATCGGGCGCGGAAACAATTTCAAGGAGTGGTGTTCCCGCGCGATTTAAATCGACAAGCGACCCGTCGTAATGTTCTCCGCCCGGAAGTTCGTGCCCCAATTTTCCAGTGTCTTCTTCAAGGTGCGCTCGAATAATGTTGACTGGTTTTCTATCTTCGCCAATTTCAATAACACCGTCCATGCAAATTGGTTTGTCGAACTGGCTTATTTGATACCCCTTGGGTAGGTCTGGGTAGTAATAGTTTTTTCGATCCCATTTTGTAAAGTTTGCAATCGTACAATTAAGTGCTAATCCAACGCGCATCGACATGGAGACAGCGCGCTTGTTGATAACCGGAAGCGACCCAGGAAGCGCCATGACAACCGGATCAACAAGTGTGTTAGGTTGTGCGTCGTATTGTTTGGGCGAAGCGGCGTTTGGAGCAGCGGCGAACATCTTGCTTTCGGTTGCAAGTTCAACGTGTATTTCCATGCCAATAAGAACACGGGACGAAATAATAGTTGTCATTGCGCGGTCTCTGTAATTCCAAGGTCTACGGTTGTAAAGATAGATTGAAAGTTGTAGCCTGCGGTTTCTACATTTTCTCGCGCGCCTTCGCATCGGTCAATGACTGCGATGATAGATAGTACTGTCGCACCAAGGCTTGTGATTGTTTCCGCAGCTTCAAGCACTTGCCCACCCGTTGTTGCAATGTCTTCGACAATCACTACTTGGTCACTTGGTTGCAACATGCCTTCAAGTTGTTTGGCGGTGCCGTATTCCTTCTTTTGATTCCGAATAAAGATACACGGGAGCTCGCTCGCCATAGACGCTGTTGTGACAAGCGGAATGCCACCAAGTTCTGCTCCTGCAAGAAGCGTTGTTCCTTCTGGAAGCAACTCGGCAAAGAGAGGACCAATTCCCCTCAGAATGTCTGGTTTTGTTGAAAAAAGGTACTTGTCTATATACCAAGTGGATTTTCTGCCACTTCGAAGTGTAAATTCTCCGTAAAGAACCGCAGTGTCCGAAATCCGTTTGGCTAATTCATCCCTTGTCATATGGGCATTCTACCATTCTTGTGGAAACAGCCCCCGCACCAACGGGTTAAGGATCATGGAAAGCAGAAACTACCCGCGGGGTTGTTTTTTTTGGATGAAGTGTTGCCCCATGAGGCCAAATGGGATTACGACAATGAGTTCAACAAGGCGGTTAATTAGGTCGGCGATGAGTCCCAGTGCGATTGCAGAGGGAAAAACAGTTACCCATGAGGAGACCAAGCCAATGATCCATTCCCGACCACCAAGTCCACCTGTTGGAAGTGGAAGTAATGATGCAATTGAGCCCGCGCCAGCCAGAAGAATTGCCGTTTTTGGCGTGATGTCATAATTCATCAAATCAAAAATCAACCAATATCGGGTGGCGAATAACAGTATGTCAACATAACGATATGTAATTGCAAGAGACCACCGCCTTGTTGCTTCCCGTGCAACAAAAGGAAGGCACATCACAATTGGAGCACAAACAAGATAAAGAGTGTGCACGTTGTAAAGGTTGCTCATGATGGCCATCAAAAGAGCAACCCCAGCCATGCTAACAATAATCAGAATGGATTCAAAAAGAACTCGAAGTGATTTTGTGGTTGGTATTCCGTTCACTTTACTGTGGTACACCGTTCTGCCAATAAGACCCGCACGCATTGGCAGCCAGTTCAACATACCACTCATCATCACCAGCCAAAACATCTCGCTCTTCTCGATTGGCTCGCTCCCATTGTTCGCAATTCCACTCCTATTTAAGAGTTGTCGAAAAGATTCAGAAACAAAACCTTGCGACAAAATCATGATCATTATCAATGAAAGAAGAACGCCTATATCCGGGCGTTCAATCGATTTGATTGCTTTTGAAAGATCATCCCACCTGCTCCAAATTGTAAAAAAAGCTGCGGACAACAACCCAACACTAACAATCCACCCAATAATTCGTGTTCGATTATTGCCCTTGGTGGTCATTGTGTAACCTACTCATCACCAGTGTTGCCAAGTGCCTTTTCGCGTCTTTGATTTACTTTCTCTTCAACCCACTCATAAATCCAATTTGCAATGAGGCGGACACGTGGACTTTTATCCTCTAATGCCGAAAGTAAACGAACGTCATCAAGTATAACATCGTCAACTGTTGGTGAGATAAATCGCAACATCCACCCAATTGTGGTGATGTCATTTTCGTCAACATCTGCCATGCCAACAAGGGATTCAAAGGATGGGTCTTTTGACATCACAGAGAGAATCCAAGCTTTTGATGCAACATCAAGGCTGGGGAATTTCATTAACAACGTGGTCGTTGCCTCATCTTGCAATGGGTGGCGTTCACCTTCTGGAACTTGCTCTACCTCTTCCCCGGGTGGAGGAGTAATAAGCGGTTCAACCACATGAATGTGTGTGTCATCACCAACAACCCAGGTGAGTAGAGCAAATGCAATGAGGTCATCGGGACTATCCATTTCGTTAACTTTTGCAATTGCGTTTTTAAGCCAAAGGTTTGTTGGTCGTATTCCCTCAATGCGCGTTTCAACTTCTTTTGATTTTGATCCAAGCAATGATGGTTCGTAAACCAATTCAACCCCACCATCTATTTTCTTTGTGGCTCGAATAGAAAAATTAGAAACCGCGTGGAACTGAATAAACCCGCCGCTTGTGGGCCACTCGTTAAACACACCGCCAACCCAATAATTTCTCAAGTTCACTGTTACTGTAAACCGTTCTCTGGGTAGTAAAATTAGTTTTCGATCTATTGGAATAATGATCGGAATTTGATTGTTCACTGACGTGTTCACAATTTGGGTTTTTGCCTCTAGCAAAACAGTTGGTTGGATTGGACCCTGTTGCGCAATTTGCATCGGAAGAAGCCCGTTGTTGGACAACTCAATTTCAACCAAAATTGGTTGGTATGGTCCGGTACTCTTTGAAACAACGTTCGCTCGAATGGAGTATGTGACCGTTGGGTTTGTTGCATACTCATCAATAGAATTTGGAATACTATCAATCAGTGTTTCTATGGCACTAACCCCATCGCGGACAACAATCTCCTGACCAAGAAGTTGTTCTAATTGATTGCGAGACCAAATGCCAACAAGTGTTCCTGCACTATCTCGTGCAACTTGTAAAAATAAACGAGCGGCCTTCCTGTGCTTGCCTTGTGATAGTTTTACTGAAGCCAAACCAACAACTGCAGAATCGTTATCTTCACCAAGTGAAACAAATATTTTTTCAGCGGTTTCTGTGTCGTTGGAACGAAGTGCTATCCACCCTTGAATATGTTTTTTTTGTGATTCAGTAATTGGTGTATAAGATTCTGCTTTTTGAATAAAGTTATCAGCACTCTCAACAAGATTACCAAGCCAGACTGAAATCCAGGCTGCTTGCAAACAGTGTTCAACAAGAATATGCGTCGTGTGGGAAGAATTAGATTGGTCTTCAAGAGTAACGAGTACAGATGCAAATGAATCGAGCGCTTGTAATAGTGCCCATTTTGCTTCTTTTTGTTCAGCGTTCGAATAGATGGCTGCTTTTACGGTTGCTAACTTTGGGGAAAGCGGTGCGTGGATTCTTGCTAGTTCAAGGGGGGTTACCCTAGGTTGTTGTTCTCGAATGGTTTGTCTAAACTTTTCATCAACAACTCTTTGTCTTTTTGCAAGAATATCAAGCGCGGCATCTCGATTTCCTGCTGCCCAGTTCGCCATTACCATGTCAGAAAGTAAATTGTTGTTGATTGCTTTTGGGTTATCTGCATTGTCGGCAAGAGCGATGTTATAAATATGACTCGCTCCTTTGTAGGCACCAAAAGACATGAGCAATTCTGCAAGTGAAACCTGCGTTGTAACATCTCGCATATTCGCGAGCATCAACGAGGTTAATAGTTCTACTCTTCGATATGCATCGGCTGATTCGTCACCAAAAAAACCAACCGCGACTGCCGTCGCGTCTGTGAAAAACGGATCTAGTGCTACAGATTCTGCTAGCCATCTTGCAAATTGTTGTGTGTTACCTAGTTGTCTCTGCAACATTGCGGAGTCAAAAGCAAGTCTTGCCGCAACGCTCGAATGTAACTTAGTTTGGTTTTCCGGAGACAACAATTGTTCATACAAAGCCACGCGCTCCGTTGCTGTATTGAGGGTATCTATTGCATCACGCAGACGAGCAAGTTGAAGGGGTGATTCTTCTGGAAACAACCGAAGCAGCTCTTTTACACCACGGTGTCTCATTTTTGGATTATCTGAAATTGTTGCCATTTCAACCCACGCTCTCCAAACACTTGGGTCGTGTGGGTCTGTTTCGGCAGCCGTTTTAATGAGGGCAACCCCGACCTCTATCCCATTCACGTCAAGGGGTTGGGTCTGAAGAACCGTTCGGGCGACACGAACGAGTTCGCTCGAAAGATGAGATGCACCCGCACGTTGAATTTGATTGCCGCCCTGGTTGCTGTCTGCCCCAAAACCTGAACTGCTACACAGTGATAATATGATCGCAACAAAGGCGAATGTAGGGATACATTGATAGTGAAAATAGGGCTTCATGGGGGTTTATTTGCTGCACAGTAGTCTATTTTTGGGGGTTTGGATCTCTAATTTGTGTCCCATGCGTAAATGTGGGGCAAGAATTGCCAAAAGGCGTTGACGCCATATGGTAGCATTGGTTATTTCGTCATCTCTCCTTGAGATTCAATAGAATACTGGAACCCTTTTTTGCCATGTTTAATACAAATAAAATATTTTTACCCGCCCTTCTGATCACCGCAACTGTTGCCTTTGCCCAGCCATCATTCAGAATTACTTCTTTCATCAGCCACAGAGATCTTACCGATCAACAAAAAGCTGACATTGAACGGTATACACAAGGATGGGCTGGTGCCATGCTTACAGATGATGCAAAAATACTTGCAGAAGCGCGGCGTGGGCTTACTGACCCATTAGATAAGCGATGGGCAATGTCAAACACTGCCAGAATGCATTATGGGGAAGCGCTTCTAACATGTTTTGAATCCTTTCTTTCAGAAGAAAACGAAAATGAAGTAGCTGCCATCAACGCCTTACAAATTCTTTCTCTTCTTGGGACAGAACGAAGCGTAACAACAATTATGCGACATGCGAGCGACACTTTTGAAGATCGGGTCGCATTAAGACAATGGGCGTCTGCTGGGTTAGAAAACAGTTTCCAAACTGGTCGGTTACCGCTTACTAGAATCACCAGCGCCGCTACTTTGTTGGCAGATGCAGCCTCAAAAGAACCGGTGTGGCATGTTGCCTCAAGGCAACTTCAATCTTTAAGCATACTTGGAAACACACCTGGGTTGCGAAGATCTGAGTTAGCAGAACTACAAGAACTTGCTTTTGTATTACAGGTGCAAACGATTTCAAACATTGTTGAGGATGTCGCTGCAGATAAAAAAGCAAGTCTTCGAATGCGACCAGTTCGTTCAGGATTATCTTCGTTGCGATTGCAGTTGATTGAACCCGGTGTTGATTCTGAACTAAAAACAGAAACAATAAACAACCTTATGCCGGTCTTAGTGCGGGTTCTTGAGGTTGCAGATGAGCAGTCGGGTGGTGCAAAAAGAAGCGAGGATTTGCTTCGTGCTTATGGTGGTGTAATTGAAACCGCTACTACAATGTTACAACGATTTACGGGTAATGATGGTGATAAAGTAATTGATGTTCGTGGCGCATGGGAAAGTGGCGATCACCAACCATTAACTGATGCCATTGTTTATTGGCAAAATAAAATTGCCTCAAATTGATGTGACACGATGATGAGGTTTCTCTTACCAATCGCAATATTGTTTGTGGTTGTTGTTGCAGTGTTCACTTTTGAAGAGAAATATCCAGAATCCGATTTTGTTTTTATCAATCGCGGTGATGTGTTTACACTCGATCCCCAACGAATGAGTTGGTTAAACGATATGCAAATGGCATATTGTTTATATGAGGGTTTGGTGAGGTGGAACCCAAGTGATTTTTCAATTGAACTCGCTGCGGCAGATTCGGTTGAACAAAGTGAAGACGGTTTGTCTTATATGTTTCATATTCGAGAAGATGCAAAGTGGAGTAATGGTGCACCACTCACTTCTTATGATTTTCAATACGCGTGGATGCGATTATTGACCCCAGATTTTGCTTCAGATTATTCTGGGTTTTTCTTTTCAGTTAAGGGGGCACGTGCATATTGGAATTGGAGAACGAAGCAACTTGCAAACAAAACAGCTTTGTCTGTTGAAGAACTTCTGGTTGTGTTTGGGGAAGGGGTTGGTATTACAATTCTTGATGCGAGCACACTTCGTGTTGAACTTGAACAACCGGTACCCTATTTTCTTGACCAACTCGCACTGGCGGTCTGCAGCCCTGTTTATAAACCCTGTGTTGAAGGGTGGAATGTTGATCAAAACGAAAGTGAAAACATACGTACTGTAGGATGGCACGCTGTAGATCCTCCGGAAATGAGTGAACGAAAGTGGATCAGTGTTGACAAAACCACTGGGCGATTGAAACAAAAATATATGTGGGCGCGACCCCACACCCTTGTCAGCAACGGGCCGTTTATGCTCGATAGCTGGAGATACAAACGAGATATGCGACTTATTCGCAACCCATTTTTTCATTCGCCCGACCAAACAAGCCTTGATTCGATTAAAGCGATCACGATCTCGGATACAAATACTGCGATTATGGCATTTGAATCTGGTGGCGCCGATTGGCTCAATGGCGTGAACGCGGATTATCAAGCAGATATGTTGCAGCAAAAATCCCGTGGTGAAAGAACAAATATTCATGCGTTCCCAACATTTGGAACTGACTTTTTTTCCTTTAATTGTCGAGAAAATCTGAATAACGGAAACGTAAACCCGTTCCATGATTCGGCGGTGCGGAGGGCGTTTGTTTTTGCGACCGATCGAACAGCCATTGTAAAACACGCAACGAGATTGTTTGAACCAACGGTTTCAAGTTTTGTGCCTCCGCAATCAATTGATGGGTATGAGACTGTTGTTGGAATCGGATTTGATGCAGACAGGGCAACTACTGAACTTGAATCTGCTGGGTGGATGGACCGAGACGGAGATGGTTTTGTTGAAAATGAGTTGGGCGAACCGTTTCCTGTTATAGATGTGTTGTACACCACAAATACGCCAAGGTATAAGTGGGTTGCGTTGGAATTACGCGATCAATGGCAGAAAAGATTGGGTGTTCGCGTGGAACTTCGTGGAACTGACAATAAGTTTTTTAGTGCTGATCTAAGAAGCGGGAATTTTATGATCGCAAGGGGTCGGTGGTATGGAGATTATGGTGACCCAACTACTTTTTTGGATGTGTTTAGATCAGATAGTGGAAACAATGATCGTGGATTTGTAAACAAAGACATAGACAACGCGCTTGATTTTGCGGCACTTGAATTAGACCCAAAAAAAAGAATGCAAATGTTACATGACATTGAAGAAACATTGTTTACACAAGAGGTTCCAATGCTTGTTGTTTGTCAATTACTGCAGCTATACATGTATGAACCTGATCGAGTGAGTGGACTTACAACCCACCCAAGGTTAACGCAGCAGTTATGGAGAGTCATTATTAACTCGCCCGAGGATCAACAAAACGGTACGCCACATCAACTAGTAAATTGAAGAGGATCAACATTGTTGCGTAGACCAACACTATTCCCATTAATACCGTGATGTCTTTCCCAAGAACCGCATCGACAAAATGCGTTCCAATTCCGGGCACTGCAAATACTTTTTCAACGACAAACGACCCTGTCATTGCCGCCGCGGTTGCGGGCCCAAGATAACTCAACACGGGTAAAAATGCGTTTTTGAGTGCGTGTTTCATGACTACAACTCGCTCTGGTAAGCCTTTGGAGCGGGCGGTTCTGATGTGATCACTTGCGAGTTGCTCAACCATGCCACTTCTTGTGAACTGCGCAATGTACGCGGCAAATGGAAGGCTAAGCGCAACCGCTGGCAATACTACGTGTTTCCATGTTCCCCAACCACCTACCGGAAAGCACCCAAGCCACACTGAAAAAACGATAAGCAATACAACACCAACTACAAATGCGGGGATACTTATTCCAACAAGAGAAATTGCGATTGTGAGCAGATCTATCCAAGAACGTGGCCACAGTGCACCCAAAACACCCGCCGTGATTCCCAAAACAATCGCGATAATTATTGCACTCAACCCTAAAATTACAGAAACAGGAAGTTGGCTTGCAAGTATTTCGTTTACCGTCCAGTTTTCGTGGCGAAGGCTTGGCCCGAAGTTAAAGATGGGACCATCGTGTTCGCCGGCTAACCACGCACCACCGCTCGCTTTCCAGAGATAGCCCGCATAAAAACCCACCGGATCGTTCAAATTGTAATTTTCAGCCATCGCTTCCATCACTTCTGGGGGTGGTCTGCGTCCATCCTTTTCAAGTGGGTTTCCGGGAATGAGCCACGCGAGTGCAAATGTGGTTGTGTACACCACCAATAAAATAATTGGTAGTTGAATCAATCTCCATACAACAAGTTTTTTCACTGTTGCATACCGTACATCACACACCGAATTTTGCGCGGTCGCCTAGTTGCTCTGCGATGCGGATGAGTTGATTGTATTTTGCAGTGCGATCGCTTCTACATGGTGCGCCTGTTTTTATTTGTCCACAATTTGTCGCAACAGAAATATCTGCAATTGTAGTATCTTCGGTTTCACCGCTCCGATGACTTAATACTGCCGTGTAGTTATTTTCGTGCGCGAGGTTCACCGCTTCAAATGTTTCGGTGAGCGTACCAATTTGGTTTACTTTAACAAGAATAGAATTCGCGCTTCCCTCGCTGATCCCCCTACTTAAAAACGATGGGTTTGTTACAAACAGATCGTCTCCAACAAGTTGTATTTTTTTACCAAGTCGTTCTGATAATAGTTTCCAACCAGACCAATCATCTTCTCCAAGACCATCTTCAATGGAACGGATTGGGTACCGATTACACCAGTCCTCCCAAATATCGATCATCTCTTCAGAACTAATCACTTTTTCCGGGTCGCTGCTAAAGAAGCAATACCCTTCCTTGCCTAATTTTCTTGCCTCGCTTACAAGTTCGCTTGTTGCTGGATCCAAAGCAACGAATATCTGTTCTCCCCAACTGTATCCCGCCTTGTCAACGGCTTCTTCAATGACCCGAAGTGCTTCCTCGTTGTCGGAGAGATTTGGAGCAAATCCACCCTCGTCACCTACTGCTGTAGACATACCGCGATCGTGCAACACACTTTTGAGCGTGTGATAAATTTCAACGCACGCCCGAAGGGCTTCGATAAAATCATCAAATCCCCATGGTTGAATCATGAACTCTTGAAAATCAACTGTGTTGTCGGCGTGCTTTCCGCCATTGAGAATGTTAAACATAGGAACAGGAAGTGTGCACGCTTCTGCTCCGCCCAAATACGTGTACAGGTGTTGTTTGGTTGCGTTAGCCGCTGCGTGGGCAACAGCCATGGATACTCCAAGGAGTGCGTTCGCGCCCAGGTTGCCTTTGTTTTCGGTTCCATCAAGTGCAATCATGGCGTGGTCGATGCCCGCTTGATCCAACGCGTCTTTTCCCAAAACGATGCTCGATAATTCATTGTTAATGTGTGAGACCGCCTTTGATACGCCCTTCCCGCCCCACAATAACCCGCCATCACGCAGTTCTACTGCCTCGTTTTCACCAGTACTCGCACCAGATGGCACTGCAGCGCGGCCAAAACCGCCTCCACCAAGGGTGACTTCGCACTCAAGGGTTGGATTTCCTCTTGAATCAAGTATTTGCCTTGCGTGAATATTCGATATAGTTGTTGTCATGGTGGAATCTCGCAAAAAAAGGAATCATACAATGGACGCGGACAAAGCAACAATTGAAAAAGGCACAATTGCATATTTAACAACCACCAAATCAAGTTGCCCACGATGTTGCCACTCGCTCATTGGGGTCACCCGCCCCAGGTGCCCAGAATGCGGTTTAAAAATCAAAATAACTCTCGATCACTATGGTCCACTTGTGTGGTTTGTCGGAATCTGTAGTTTTATTGTTTGTCTTGGTATTAGTGTTGATCAAATATGTTGGTTTACGGCCCCATCGGTTTTCCTTAACAGTAACCCCATGCCATTCTATTTGATGCTCCCCGAAGGAATTGGGTTTATTGTTTTTCTAGCTGCAATATTCTATTGGTGGAGAATTCGAAACAAATCGTTGTTGTGGTCAAAAACTATTAAAACTATAGTTGTTATTTGCGCGATATTACTTCCTATCGCTTATTTTTCTACACTATTCACTATTTATGTGAGTGGGTTGAAATAATCGCTTCAAACACTGGCTCTTTTCCGAAAAGTACAGCGTCTACATCTTTCACGACCCAGCCCATGTTTTTCATCGCGGTTTCGGTTTTTGCAGCGATGTGTGGATATAAACTTACGTTCTCCATTCCAAACAATGGATAGTTTGTTGTAAATGGCTCGGGATCATGAACATCTAAAATCGCAAACGCCTGTAGATTTTTGGAGAGATACATAGCCAAATCGGTTGGGTGAACGACAAATCCCCGAGAGGTGTTTATAAACAACGCGTCATTCTTCAATTCAACGAGCACGTCTGTGTTGATGAGGTTGTTGTTTTCATCCCGCCCATCTACGTGCAGAGAAACAACATTGCTCTCTCGAAGAAGCGTTTTCATATCGACGCTCTGACAACCAAACTTTTCTTTAATTTCCTTCAGATCAGTATAAAGAACTCGAAACCCAAGCCCACGAGCAGCTTTGCCCAACCGAGACCCAACTCTGCCAAATCCAATGATTCCCAGAGTAGTTTCATTGAACTGGAGCGGGCTCACTGATTCTTCGCGATGCAGTTTCCACTCGTCAATATCGAGCGGGGTTGTGATTTTGTGTGCCGGTCGAAGTTTTGCAAGCATCGTAGATAAAACGAAATCAACAACCGCTTCGCTGTTAGCGTCTGGGGTGTGTACAACACGAATGTTGTGTTGTTTACATCCGTGAAGATCGATATTGTCGATCCCAACACCCGCCCTGCCAACAACTTTTAAGTTGCTTGCCCGCAAAATCATAGGAACATCTACTGTTGTGTACGTTCGAATGACCAAACCTTCGGCTTCTGGAAGCAACTCCTTAAATCGAAGTGAGTCGGATGGGCAAATATGCAAATCAACACGTTGCGCTAACCAATCACTGCATTCTTGTGGGAGATTCTCTGTTTGAATTACAAGTGGGGGCATAGGTGTATGGTACTCCGGTTAAATTGATTGTCTCTAACCAACGCCTTTAAATATTTTGGTGAATACTCACGAGATTGTAGTTTTTTTGTTTGGACACCTGTGGCTAAGTAATATCCTCAACGAGAGAAAAATCAACACAAAAATACATGTGTTCAGTGCAAACGGAAGCGGTAACAAAAGGCTAAAGGTGAATGTTTGTGTGATGGATTCGAAATAAGCTATTCGTTCTAGTCTTGGTGGGCGAAAGTACAATGGAGCAAGAATACAACGATAGGGTATGCCGTATGCTTCCCATCCCGCCACGAGTTGTTTTCCACTGTGGGTGTCAGCACTTGCAACAACATGGTCATCCATAGCCCAGGTAGATAGACCAATGTGTTCTGTTGTTCTATTTGGCAGTCCCTCGTAGACATTATTCAACATGTCAGTAAATATTTTTTGTTCGACCTTTGGCACGGTTGGTGCTTGTTGTAGTTGGCTGGTTGTAAGAAAAACAGGTGAAACAATAGTGGTAAACAGAACTGCTATATATACAATTGAGAACAGAGAATAAATAAATGTTAATTCTTGTCTTGTTACCTTTTTAAATACAGAAACGAGGTAAACAGCGACAAGGGGGAGGAGTAACATCAACATAAATAAATACAGTGGCTGCAACCAAGCATCAGAGAATTGTGTTAATTGTTGGTGGGTAATGAGTTTTTGGGCGATGAGCCATGCAATTGGTATCAAAATGATTGTCGAAATTGATGAAATTGTTAGGAAGGGACGAGATCGAGTGGGAACAAAGATATCTTTGAAAATATTTCCAATCTTTGAAGCCTTGGAGGTGTTTGGAATAGTGTTTTCAGCACCACATTCTGAACATTTACCCTCTTCATAAAGAATATATCCACACGATTTACAAGTTTGCGCGTTCGCATTGCGGCAAAAGTTTTTCATGACACAGAATATAGAGAGTGGGATTGCCATGAAAACAAGCGTGTTGAATGCAAATCGTAATGGCTGGATTTTTATATCTGCAATCGCGTCTAACACAACTGGAACCATCTCCTTTATATATAGCCCAGTGTTCATTATTGAAATGTTTGAATAAAAACACCGAAAAGGTAAACCTAACTCTTCGTACCGTGCAGATGTTTTCCATGTAGAAACATTCAAGTTAGTTTCTAGGTCATACACATACCAATAATCATCTACAGCCCACGAGTAATTTGCGATACGCTCGCTATTCTTTAAAGCGTTTCCAATCTCTTTACTAATTATGGCGTCGAATTCTTTTTGTTGTGTAACAATCGTGTTGTTGAGTGAAGCAGAGTTAGTGTAAAGCATTAAAATTGGCGCAACTATTGCTAACAAAAGCACTGCTCCTCCGTTTACATTCACAAAAAACAATAACCATAAAAACGAAGAAAGTGTATTCTTTCGCAGCCATCCCAGACAAACATTGATTGGAATACAAAGGCACAGCAAGGTAGACAAATACACAAATGGAGTTGTTAACTGTTCAGTGGAAAAAACACCCGAATCAATTATTTTGAGTACTAACAAGATGGATGGCACGAATAGTGCAATTAAGACAAGAAATGCGGTTGTTTTGGGTTTAGATAAAAACAACTGAAATGAACTCACTTAAGGGCAGATGTCATCTATCTGAGGAAACCAGTCTAACCAATCATCACAGTGCTCTCTCTTTGCACAGGGATGGCAAGGAATGCATCCCGTAGGACCAGAAGGCGGTGTATAGTTTATTGGGATAGTGCACAAGTTGCCCAGGGGTGTAGTGGGATCAACATCACATTGTCGAACATCACGGCTTCTAGACCTGCGTTGGGTCGTTGTATAAATGGAGCAATTCGAACACAATATTCTAATTGAGCGTGTTTCATACTCTAACACAGTTGCTTCCCAACAATTATATGGAAAGCAAGCTGCACTAGTTACTACTATGTCGGAAGATACATGTACCCAACTAGTAAGTGTTAGACAACCCCCCCTTTTTAGGACTTATTACAGTAAGCGAAGGTGTACAAGTTCCACCGCCTCCTCCGCCGCCGCCCTGGCAAACGGAATCTTCAAAAACGTCACTGATTGTTTCAAACCCACTTCCGCTTTCAATCAATTCCATCAAAAAGCCCAACGAGAGCTCGGATAACATAGTGTCTTTGCGACAACTTTTTCGAAACGGCTCCGCATCTGAGGCGCTCCATCCCAATTCGACTAGAGAGGTTAAAAAATTGATCGGGTCGGGCAGCGATGCGATTACTTGATATAGTGGATCGTCCGCAAATACTCCAACTTCTATCATTTCCCTAGGCACATCAAGAGTTGTTCCATTTGGCCAGCTTTCCTTTTCAATTGGCCAATCGTCATCTGATTCATCGTCAAGGGTGAGGGTGTTTTTAATTTCTTGTAATGTACTTCTTATATCCGCAAAATTCCAAGAATACCCCTGCCACGTGTTTTCAAGTTGGACAAACCAAACAACTCTAATGTTTTCGGCGTAAAACCGGTCTGTAGATAAAACAACGATCGAATGAATTTCCTCATCTTCTAGAATTGGGATATATTTCCACCCATCATATTCTGCCGACATTCCTGGGACTCTAAAGTCGGCATGAAGAAAATTAGAATTTAATAATAGGGTAGAAATGAATAGAGTAATTGCCTTTATTATGAAATTTTGTATCATTTCTTTGTCCTCAGGTTGGGGTGATTTACGAATTTGGTTCTTTGTAGTAATATAACCAGAGCTCCGATTGCTGTAAAACAATGTGGTGGCAGCATTTTTTATCAAATCGCCATCGTCTTTTAATGGGATTATTTTTTCACGCGTACGAATGTAATCCAGAAATTGTAAAGTTAATAATAATCCAGTTAAAGAGCATCACAGCGCAGCCCACCAATGCAAGCCACGCCGTCCAAAGGCCTTTATCCTTCACTTTAATGCGAGTGTGAATCAACACAACAAAAATCAAAAAAGTGTTCAGTGCAAACACTTCTTTTGGATCCCAGCCCCACGGTCTGCCCCATGAGTGATCGGCCCAAATTGCGCCCATAACAATTCCCGCCCACAAGAGAATGAAGGAGATTTCTACAAGAATCATCGTTGCACCATCAAGAACAGCACCAACATTGTTTCCAAGAGCAGATTCACCACCCTTTCGTTTTTCTACAAGAGACGCAACACCACCCGCTCTTGCAAAGTCTTTGATTCCACTTATTCCCTTAAGTTTTTGTATGCCCCTGCGAACCAAGTAAAAGAAAGCTGTAACTGCCGCAACAAAAATAAGGCAATACGCAAAAATGATGAAATTCACGTGGATATACAGCCACACGTCGTGCAACACTGGCATCTTGTTTGAAATATGTGGATTCAATTCAAGTGGGTACAGTCTTACTGCAAGCAATGCAACCATTGCTGTAATCGCTGCTGCGAGTGGGAGTAAATATTTCATCGCTGTTTTGCGTAGATAAAACTCTAGCAAAACAGCGAACACACCGCCCATCCACGCTGATGTCGTTATTGCTTCAAACATGTTCGCGTTTGGAAATCTTCCGGAAACATACCAGCGCCAAATAACCGCAACTGTATTCAACAAAACCGCTAGAAAGAAAATAGTTATGCCAACACGACCAATATTTTTAAATCTGTAGACAAATGCCATGAGTAACAACACAACACTCACAAGATATACCAACCAGACCCATGTCAGGTTACCGAGCCGAAAGTACGTGCTCTCTAATTTGAGTTTTCCGGCTTCTGGATACACTTCTGTTCCAGTTCCAAGTGCTGGAATTAATGTTGCAAGGGTTGCAAGTTCAATATTTGTTGTTTCCGCATCTTCTGCTTGCCACGCAACAACCATGCGTTGCCAAGCATTTACAATCTCTTCGTTTTCAAGTGTGTCAAGCGTTTTCCATGGGTCGCTCTCACTCCCCGAGCTTGGGGGTACAATTTTCAAACTTGCCCAAAGATTTCGTGGATCGCTTGCTCCGATCGCCGAGTCGATAACCTCTATTGGCGATGCGTACCGACGGTTGTCTTGGCGAAGACGCCCCAAAAGGGATTGCACCATGGGGCTTTGGAGCAGTTCTTTTGAAATCAAACCTGTTTTCATAAAGTTTACAAGGCGTTCTTGCAAACTTGGATTTAATGATTCAAGTTCACTTGCAATACTCGCCCGTAAACCTTTGTGTTTTACATAAATAAAATCTTTATCAACGTACCGATCTGGTCGCAGCATCATGTCAAAATATGTAAATGTTGCACTCTGCCCATCAAACTTTTTTGATCCCATAATGTATGGCATAAACGAACGGGCAAACGTTTCGTACGATTTTACACGTCCTTCTGTAAACACAGCCACCTGATCACCCCAAGGAGTCATGTCAACCTGTTCTTCAAACGTGGCTGGATTCGAGGCGAGTGATTTTCCTGTCACAACAAGCAAAAATAAAATTGTAATCATTTTTTTCATGTTGCAGTCCGTTCATAGATGGCTTGTTGTCGCTTGCGTTTAATCATTGGTTTTACATAAAAAGCCCAAATCATTCCAGCAACGGTCAGGCAACAACCAAACAACATTGGAAAAATACCAAATCGGTTTCCAACCCCTAAAACCGTGTAATTGAGTCCCGGTGAATTACTATCTGGTGGGTCCCATTGGGATTGAAAAAACCAGTAATTTCCATAACTTTTTGGATCGTTCACGCTCACGGCGGCTTCAACTTCTTCGTCACCCATAAACCGAACGATACTTCTCCAGTTCAACACACTTGATGTTCTGCCAGAAAATCCTCCGATGTGGGAATCTATTTCAAACGCATCTAGTGCAACCGGAACTGGAAGAGGTGCACTTTTTCTAGAGAACAACACTTCGAACGATCTGCCATCTGGTAATTGCATCACCGTTGGATCATACCGAAAACGTCGAACTGTTTCTTTTTGTGACTCGAATGGATATTGATGAAACGAGAGCCAAGATGTGGCAGCTCCACTTGGTGTTGGAATTGCAAGTTTTACCATTGAATAATAATTACTAGCACTTGGGTCGCGCTGGGATGGGGGGACAATTGATGGTCGTGTTTCGTTTTTTGTTTTTGACTCTGCTCGAGCGAGAGTGATGGTTACATCTTCTGTGAGATGTACTGGTTCGCCCACTAGCATGTTGTGGTATTGAGGATCGTCATCACCAATACCCATAAGTAAGCCATACGTATCACCATCAAGACCGCCGATGATGGTGATGGGCGATCCACCCGATGAATATCGCATGGTGATCGCATCGTCTATATATTTAGGGCCACCAACCTCGTGCTCAACACCTTCGATCACATCACGGTTCATTGCTGGGTTATCAAACACCCAACGTTCCCATTGTTGATCCCCTTTTTTAATTTCTACTTGTGCAAGGGAAACCACCATGCCAGAAATATGAAGGTTGTTTTGTACTGATTTAATTTTGTATGAATATTCCGTATCACCAACCCGTATAAAAGTGTCTTTGTTTGTAACAGGGATCGCGTACTCCGTACCACCAACTGTGCACAATATTAATGGTTTAAGGTTTTTTTTCAACACGGCTAATTCCGCGTCGTCTTCTAACCACCTAAACGACATAAGCGTTGCGTCTGCGGTGTTTAACGACTTGTCAAATGCATACATTTCAACATCTTGTTCTGTGCCGTCACTTTTACGGAGTGTTACCCACACCACTGGGAATAATTCTTCACCCGCCACAATTCTAGTGCCGGGAAATGCGTACCGAAGATAGCCCGTCACCACAACATCTTGTTGGAGTGGGTCCTCGTTACTCGCTGGTAAAAGGTGTAGAGAAAGTGGTTGTGGGTGTAAGCCAGACGACGGCGCGCCCCACACGTCGTTCAATGTTGGTATGCGGTCGTTAAAGCGCGGGAGGTTTTTAATTGGTCGCTCGACCCAACCACTGAGTGGTTCTCCAGACCCAGATATTTCTCTCATGTAGATTGCTGCGCTTTGCGTCACAAAAAATCTATCTTTTGCGTCTGGAATCAGTTGCATGTTTATAGATTCATCGACAAGTGCTGTGCCAAGAACGTTTTTAGCCCTTGCCATTGGCTTGGATTCATCCCCAGTAGATACAACATCTTCTGTATATTCTGGGTATCCCAAAATAAGTTGTCGCATAAAATGGACATCTTCTGGTCCCCGCACCGAAACCGTTACTGCGTACGCTTTCTTTCCATCATCTTCGCCAGACATCAATTCCCAATTCGGATTTAAATCAGAAATTGTAAAAGACCAATCGCCAATCCAAATTGAGTTTGCGGGAGTTACAACCATAGAGACCGGTTCTTGATTTGGCATTGTTATTTCTACTTGACCTCGAGAAATGACAACATCGCCTTCTATTTTTTTTGCAAAATAAATGACACAACCAATGACCATTATGATCACGCCACTGTGAATTGACCACACTCCAACTGTTAATATATTAAGTGGGATTCTTCGAAGTGTCACAATTGACATGTTCAAACAAAGGAACGCGACCAACCATTTGAATGGCCACCAATGAAACCATTCAAACTCTGTCATTTCCATCGACTCTCTGATGTTCACCCAAGTTTGTGGTTCCCAAATAGCAAAACTTACCGGAATCCCCGAGGAACCGACTGAGCAATAAACAAATAAAAGACAAAGAGTGATCACGCCAAGCCAAATTGTTGTAAACAAACCCATCAACGCTAAGGAAATAAAAGTCGGAATAGTGAGATACCACCACACAGAGCCAATCTCGCCAGATCTCCAGAACAACAAAACCAAGGCTGCCGCTGGTAACAGCCAAAGCAAACTGGTTGGCCATTTAAAAAACGGGTGGGTTTTTAGTGACATTTGTTAACCTTTTTCGTAGTTATAGACACCTTGGCCAGATTTGTCACCAAGGCTCCCTGCCTCAACTAATGCAACAAGTTTTTCGTTTGGTAAATATTTTGGGTTTTTATCTAAACCTTTATACATCACCATCATAATGTCTCGACAAACATCGAGACCTATATAGTCTGCTAAACGAAGCGGACCCATTGGAAACGCGCAACCAAGCTTCATGATTGAATCGATATCTTCTGGTTCCGCCACACCATCAGACCACGCGTGAAACGCTTCGTTGATCATTGGCATCAACACGCGGTTTGAAACAAAACCCGCAAAATCATTTGCAGGAACAGGTATCTTGCCCATTGATTCAGAAAGTGCAATTGTCGCTGCGGTTGTTTCTTCGCTTGTCTTTTCCCCTTTAACAACCTCAACAAGTTTCATTACTGGGACTGGATTAAAAAAGTGCATTCCAATCACGCGATGTTCTGCCCCTGAAACAGCGGATGCCAAATCGGTAATTGAAATAGATGAGGTGTTTGTAGCAAGAATGACTTCGTTGCCAAATGTTTCTTGCATTTGCTCAAATATTTTTTTCTTGATGTCGATGTTTTCGGTTGCCGCCTCAATTGCCCAATCTGCACCAGCGGCCTCTGACATGGAAGAAACGTAGGATAGGCGTGCTAGTGCTTCGTTTGACTCTTCTTGTGTCATGCGTTCTTTTGAAACCGCTCGCACGCATTGTTTTTCATGGTACAACTTCGCTCTGCCGAGTTGATCTTCGCTGATATCAACAACAACTGCATCAATCCCGTGTGTTGCTGCAGTAAATGCTATACCACTGCCCATTGTTCCCCCACCAATCACTGCTATTTTTTTTGTGGACATTGGTCAATCGTTCCAGTTTCGAAGTTTGCTGCCTGTATATTTGGTAAGTGGACGAATAATTCTGTTGTTTTGATGTTGTTCCATGATGTGAGCACACCATCCCGTAATTCTTGCAACTACAAAAATGGGCGTGTATTGTGGAACGGGAATTCCCAGCGCGTAATATGTCATGCCGCAAGGAAAATCAACATTTGGAAAAATGTTTTTGTCCCGCAACATAATTGCTTGTACTTCGTCACCAAGATCAAACCATTTTTTTGCTTCTGGGTTTGCGAGGTCGCAATATTCAAGACCCCATTTGCGAAGTATTCCCGCTCGATGGTCGCCGTTTTTATATACACGGTGACCAAAGCCCATGAGTTTTTTCTTTGTTTCAAAAGCATTCTGCATAAATTCGTCTGCGGTGGACCCGTTTTCAACCTCGGTCATAATTTCTTGCAGCATTTCCATCGCTGCTTCATTTGCCCCACCATGCAAATTCCCCTTCAGGGCGCCGATACCGCCACACACACAAGAGTGTAGATCACCATTGGTTGATGCAATCACCCTACTTGTAAAAGTTGAAGCGTTGAAGTCATGTTCCGCGTATAAAACAAGAGAAACATCCATCACTTTTGCTGCAGATTCGTGTGGTTTTTCACCAGACATACACCACAATAAGTTGGCAGCATGATCTAAATTTGGATCTGGGTCTACTGGATCTTTACCATCAAGAGCCATTTGGTGAATGCCAATACATGTTGGAATTTTTGCAAGAAGGTGCATTGATTTTTGCAAATCAGCATCAGCACAATTGTCTTCACACAGCGGACATGTGTGTGATAACAAAGAAACCGCGGTTCGAAGAACTCCCATTGGGTGTGCGTCTGGAGAGTTTTTTGCAATTTGAACAATTGACTCTTTCACACTTTGGGGAACTGCCCGCATCGACACAAGTTGTGCCTTAAACTCTGACAGTTCATCACTTGTTGGTTTCTCTCCATTTAATAGAAGATATGCAACCTCTTCGAATGTTGCGTTCGCCGCCAAGTCAGCAATTTCGTACCCCCTGTACATTAGTTGGGTTTGATTCACTGCGCAGACAGAGGTGTCACCGATTACTTGGCCCGCAAGACCTCGTTGATCGGTAGGTTTTGTTGTTTCTTTTGTTTGTGTCATGAGTATTTTTCCTGCAATCCACCATCAACCATTTGAAGTGGTCTGCGCCCCATATTCTACCTGAAAAAGTACTGTTTATGTGCCCCTGAATTTCCAAGCCTCGCCTGGAACATAGTCAAGCAGGTCATATAACTCCTGTCTTGATTGCATCTGCGATTCGAACCCCTCGGCGTATCCTGTATCGTGTAGTTGGGTTAGACAATTGGTTATCGCACCCATGGCTACCCTTTGCATGGTGACTGGATAAATAACCAAGTTGTACCCAATTGATTCAAATTGTTTCGCTGAAATATGGGGAGTTTTTCCAAACTCGGTCATGTTTGCAAGAAGAAGGCCTGGGCACCCCTTTGAGAATATTTCAAACTCATCTTCTGACCGAAGTCCCTCAGGAAAAATCATGTCAGCGCCAGCTTCTCGATATGCACACCCTCGCTCAATTGCTTTGTCTAATGAATCGGTTCCACGAGCATCTGTTCGCGCGATCAATAAAAAATCTTTGTTTTGTTTGTTTTTTACTGCAAATTCTATTTTCTCAACCATAGCTGATTGAGGTATAAGTGTTTTTCCATCAAGGTGCCCGCATCTTTTTGGGAACTCTTGATCTTCTATGTGTAAACCAGCCGCTCCGTTACTTTCATATTCCTTCACGGTTCGAGAAATGTTTTCGATTTCTCCATACCCTGTGTCTGCATCTACGATAACTGGAAGTTTGCTTGCGGAAACTACCTCTCGGATTGTGCGGCACATTTCCGTGAGTGTAATCAGGCCAATGTCTGGATATCCCGATGCGTTTGCGGTCGCGCCACCGCTGATATAACAAGATTCAAAACCGGTCTTTGCTATTGCTGCTGCGACAAGTCCGTTCCATGCACCGGGACACATCACAATACCTTCAGCCATTTTTTTTCTAAGAATTGCACCGGTGTGGGTCATTATGTAGATTTTACGTGACTTTGCTGTTTGATGTGCAACTTGTGTTTTTTTTTGCTACAGAGATGTGGGGACATATAGATCACCGTTAACCGAGGCCAAGAGTGCACCGTCATTGAACTGGGGTCAATATAAATAAATCTCAGTGGCGTGTTTTAAAGATGTTGTAACTTGCACTTCTTGTGGTGTCGCATTGATAAACATTTTGACCGAAGCAATAAGTAAAACAACACCTAAAACTGTTCGCAACCCTTGGTGACCAAGCCGTCGCGAGCCAAACGTAGCACCAGCGACCCCACCAACTACAACCGCTATGGCGAGTGGCAATACAAAAGAAAAATCAACTGGAATACCACTTTGGTCAATAGTTATTCCCCCAAGACCCGCTATTGAATTCACCAAAATAAACGGAGCACTAATAGCGGCTGTTTGTTTAGCGGTTGCCCAACCTAATAATAAAACCAATGGACTTAAAAATATGCCGCCGCCAACACCAATAATACCGCTTGGAAAACCAATAAGTACTCCTACAATGAAAATTAGTACAACAGGTCTTCGTTTTGATTGTTCATTTCCTTTTATTGGCACGAATAGCCGAATTGCCGCATAAAGTAAAATAATCCCAACAATTGGTTTGTAAATGGATGATGGCACCTCAACATATCCACCAATAAATGCGGCAGGAATACTTGCACAAACAAGTGGAACAAAAATGTCTTTTCTAAACGTGCCCGTTTTGCCAAACTTCCACGTGCCAATTGACGAGACAACCACATTTAATAATAAAGCTGTTGGTCGCATCTCCTCTGGCGCAATGCCTGATAGTGCCAACACCGCCAAGTAACCAGAACCACCACCGTGCCCTACTGTTGAATACAGGGCCGCCATAACAAGAACCGCGACTCCAATAATTAGCGTTTGTTCGTCAAACACGAGCGTATTGTACGCGGGTTAATTGATTTGAGTGTTAGTGGAAAATGATGCTGATTGTGTTGGTTCAACAATTTCAGCAACCAATGTATTACTTGTAGATTCTGTGAAAATGAGAACCCCAACAAGTTGTTCTTGCTCCAATTTTACTGCAACTTCTGTGGTGGTAGTTAAGTCTTCGTGAAGCCAAACACGGGTCCGTGCATCAAGGTGTTGGTCAGACACAATATCCCACCCTTGCTCAATTAGTTTTTCAACAACAGTTGTAACTTGATTGTTACACATCTCAGGATTAGACGCTAATGCACAATTGTTTAGCAAAAGAACTCTTCCGCTTGGTCTTGGGTGATTGAAAATAGATTTGAATGATTCTTCAATCGCTGTTTGTTGTGGAAGAGACGGATTGTCTGAAGAAGTTGTTGTATACACTACTATCGCACCAATAATAAACACAGCCAACAAACCGAGTGGTTTCGTTTTTTTGTTTTCTTGTTTAAAGGGGCCACCGCCTGTTGATGGCGTGGTTCGGTGCCGAACACTTTTTTTGTATGTGTCATCGTCTAACACAGTAGACCTGTTTGTCATTGATGGCAAGTCTGCTGGACGCACTTTCGAAACATCTTTCGCGTGCAAAATAGTTTCTATGTCTGCAAGCATTTCTTCAACCGAACCATAACGTTTGTCATACTCTGACATCGCTCTCCGGACAATCCACCGAACGCCCCCGGGGCTATTTTTGCTAAATCCACTAAGCCCGCCGTGTGGAGGAAATGTGTTTTCCAACATGAAATACAAAACTGCTCCAGCGCTGTACACGTCAAACTTTGATCCGTCTACTTGGTGCACTTTTACGCCGCGCATTGCTTGCCGCACAAGTTCTGGGTCTCGAAAATACTCTGTTCCGTGTGTGGTGAGTGTCATTGCAGAAGCAAGGGGTGTAACCAAGCCAAGGTCAACAAGGTGCGCCTTTTCGTCGTGCACGATGATGTTGTCTGGTTTCACGTCTTTGTGCCACAAACCAGCAAGGTGGTATTCTCGCAATGTTTGGAGGAGCGTTTGTTGATATGAAAGAATAGTTCGCAACTGTTTATTGTTTAGATTTGTAGATGAACCGTGTAGTGATGTTGTGACCACACCCAAATGATCGCCATCGTGAAACGGCATGGCATACCAGAACCGTTCGTTATCAAGATGGTGCTCAATAATTAAACCGAGTTTTTTTGCCGCCTCCATCGATCTTGATTCTCTGACTATCTGGGGTAGTGCGGAACCATCTGATATGTCAAAACATTTAATGACAACCTTCGTCGATCCGTTGTGTGGTTTGGCAATATACATTTTTGCACCACTCCCTCCTGGTGGAAGAGTTCCAACAATGGTATATCCTTTGAATTTGCTTTCCGATTTTTTGTTTTCACCAAAAACATGTTTTAGTTCTTCTATCACGCCTTCTACTTCAGATCGGACTTGCTTCGCGTAATCTGGAGTTTCTTTTTGTTTTGCCGAATCAATTCCAATCACGCGGAGTGGGTTGTCGATAAGAATTGCAACGAGTCGATTCCACACTTCATAAAATCGTTTTTTTGCTGCGTGTATTTCTGTTTTTGCAATATCCCACCGCGCGAGAACAATGCAAAGTACGGCGCGCAAAAGTTTTACTACTCCGACAAACAATGTGATTGGAATCAATAATACATCTCGAAACTCCTGAAAAACAAATCGGAAAAGTCGTCCGATGAATAAAAACACGTGGCCTATGATTGGAAGAACAACATAGATAAACAAAACGAGTCCCCCAACAAGAATCGCCAATGTGAATAATAATCCAATCGAAAACGAAACCATTACGTTCGCCCTTCTGCTTCTTCGCCCAAGAATATTTGATGGGCGTGATACAAATTACTTACCGCATCATCAAACACAGATTCGCTTCCAGACAAACCCGCTTTTTGCGCTTCCGCTTCTTCTTCTGGTGTAAAACTGTATTGCATAACGACTTCTGCAATTCGTTGTTTAAGTTGGTCTCGTACTTTTGCCATGTGTCTACTTACAGTTGGTTCGCTGATTCCTAGTGCTTGAGAAACTTCCTTGCCTGTGTGGTTATCGAGTGCTCGCATTCGCCATACTTGAAACTGAACAAAATCCACTTCTGATTCTGTTCTTCGGATTGCAGCACAAATTTTTGCAGCAAACATTCTTTGTTCAAAAACCTCATCCACCTCAAGTGCTGCCTGGCTCGAGTCAATTCGCTCGTCAAGCGAGAGTGGTTTTACACCACCGTTTCTTTTTTGCGCATTACGGCGATCAAATTCGTCTCCAAGTGTGTGCTTTGCAATTGATAGAAGCCATGTACTAAATCTCGCACCCCGCTCTGGATCGTACCTCTCTATACACCGAGAAAGTGCAGCCAATGTATCTTGGGTGAGGTCTTGTACTGTTTCAAAACCAATACGACCCCCGCCCCATCTTGACAATTGAAACCGTATGGCGGGACCAAAGTCTTGCCACAATTCAAACCACGCCGCTTCATCGCGGTCGCGGAGCCTGCGCACAAAGGTGGTTGTCAGGGCATTCATTGGCACACTTCCTTATTGGGACAATCCATAGTGAGATTTTAGGGTCAGAATGAAATAGTTCATGATATTTCCCCAAATACTTGGTACGCACGGGCTGTTCTGTGCAAAACAGTAACAAAAGGAGGTTGCCATGGGCGCCACAACACGATTTATTGTTCGATGGGGATTAATTGGAGGTCTTGCTTTAGGTGGTGTCACCTTGCTAGTTGGGCCAAAACGGGTCGTTGCTTGCTTCGATCAACTACGAGAAGAAGCTTCATCAATCGTTGACGAGATGGTTGATGATCCAATTGCACTCCGCCGGCAACTTGATGAACTAGCAAAGCAGTATCCAAAAAGAATCGCAGATATTACTGGAGAGGTTTCCAAAATTGATCACCAAATGGGTCAGTTTGAACGAGATGAATCAATCGCTCTAAATGTTGTAAAACTAACAACAGACGACCTTGATGCTCTAAAAGAACTTGTTGCTATTGCTGAAAATGAAGGGAGTGTAGGTGGAACGCCTGTTTCTTTTTGGTTTGAAGGCGTGCGATACGACCTTGAAAGTGCGTACACAAAAGCTAGGAGAATACGAACCGTGAGAGCGAATTACGAGGATCGTCTTGCGGCCGATCGCAGACAAATGGAATTGATGTGTGAACAACGAACTCGTCTTGCTTCAATTTTAGAAAAAATACAACACGAACACGAACAATACCGTTCACAACTCTGGCAGCTTGATCGAGAAATTGACGCGATCGAACGTAATGATCACATTATTGCAATGGTAGAGCGGCAACAACAAACATTGTCATCATTTGATCAGTTTGGTTCTGGAAACAACTTGGATCAAGTGCGCTCGAAGCTCGCAGAAATTCGCACTGTCCAAGAAAGCACAATCCTTGCACTCACTGAAACAAGTGGTGGGTCAGATTATGAAACGCGAGCGCGGTTTGCAATGAGTGAAGGTGCGAACGAAAATCCGTTTGCTGAAACAAAACCTGTTCGTGCAAGCGAAGACGTGGGATCATACGCTTTGCTTGGAGGGGAAGATACGCATTAAACCTAAGTTGTAACTTGGCGCATTTTTCGGGGTAGGCACAGGTGGCGATCGATTGTTTCGGTCGCCGCTTTTTTATACATCGTCACATTGGTGCTGAGGAAGACCCATACTTTTATGTCACAGTTTTAGTGAATTCGAAAAGAGGTTTTTGTTGAGTAATCGCTTTACAGTGACCAATTTGGTATGAAAATGGTCATTACCGTGTAACCAAAATACATAAAAGGGCCTCTGTTTATGCGTTTTGGTTACATGGTAAGCAAAAATTAGATCCTTTTATTCTTGACTTCGGTCATCCAAAGTCGTACGATTAGTGCAGGTTGTAGTACATCAACCAACCGGAGGTCTGATATGTGTGGAAACGCATACAAAAAATTAAGTGCAATATTGGGAACAGTTTTCGCGTGCGCTTTGTTTCTCCAAACAGAAACACACGCTGAGTACATCCAATTTACATTTACAGGCGAAGTGACAGAAGTAGAGGGCACCCCCTAGGAACCTTGGAGTGACACGCAGGCGGGCGACTCACTCAAAATTCAGTATGTATTTGATTCGAATGCAGAAGATCAAATTTCAGGATCCTGACCTGCCCCGGAACGGGACCTTGCTATGGAGATATTAATTGCGACGGAGTTGTTGATGTGCTTGATTTACTTGAAGTGATTGGGAACTGGGGTCCAGATTGCGAATTAGCTGGGCTAGGCATCCCAAAAACAGTGCAGGATTGTCTTAACCGATTTCCCCTTGGTAGTTTGCAGCTTGAAAAATGTTTGGAAGTTGTGGAATGGTTAGAAAGTCAAAACAACTAACAATATTGACAATGTGATTTTTTTAGAACACCCTCATCGCAAGATGGGGGTGTTTTAACTTTGATTGTTTATAAAACACCCGCAACTGTGACGTTTGGATAATACCACTCTAAAATTGATTCCCAGGACATGTTTTGCCCAGCGAGAACTTGCGCTCCGTATTGGCACAACCCAACACCGTGCCCCATGCCAACTCCGCGTAACTCAAGGTCAGAACCAGATCTTGAAGCAACCAAGCAAGAAGACTGAACTTTAGGTGCTGGTTTTGGAATTGTTGGATAGGACTTGTTCGCTGCATGCACAAGTTGTTTTGCACTCATTGTATGTTTGGTGTTTTTTCGATCAATTATTTCTAGTTTAATTGGTCTGCCGTGTTTGTTTGTTTGGACAGGAATGATTGACTCTATTGAACCGAGTTGATGAAGTGGATGGTTTGTTCGTCCACCAGACCATTGCACAAGTCGTTTTGTAAAGTTTTTATGTGAGCGTTTCACCGTCCATTGGTGAATGCCAAGTGATGTGCAAACATCTTTTCCACTGCGACCCTGAAGAGGTGGAATTTCGTGTAAGTGTGATGCGCTAATCGCATCGCTTGCCGCCGCTGCCATCCCACCACAACACGCACTGTAGTACGAAGGGACAACCGTGTTGTTCCATGTAAGCAACACCCCTTCTGTATCGTTCACGGCGCGATGTGCTACGTCTAACGTCACGTCGCCTAAAAATACTTGAGAAGACGGTCCGTCTGTAACATCATAATGACTTGTATCTTTTCGCTGGAGATGTTGCGCAGTAGCGTAACTCCGCGCGGCAACCGTTTGGGCTGCAAAAGTAGCGAGGTGCCAATGGGAATACAACTCTCCTGCAACAACTCCGGGTAGATATTCCTCCATTGGGACGTGTACCACGATGTCAAACGCGTATGGTGAAATTTCCTGTCTTGGGTGCAGTGAAATTTTTCCGGCACACCGCTTTATTTTTTCTGGTGTGATCATTGTGTGGGTCTTTTTATTATGAATCCACAACTCTTGATTTGTTATTTCTGGAGTAAGCGAGTGAGAAGAAGAGAGTTTCCAGCCTTCTTTTGTTAACAGAACATGATCACTGTCGAGTTCAAAACCGTTTTTGTTTCTAATTTTTCCAACCCGAACACGCATTGTGATTAGTTCTGATGGAATCAAGAGTTGTTTTTCCGATACAGGAAGAGTATCCTCGCTCTTCCTTGTACAGGAAAACAGACCACCGACAACCAATACCCCCGTTGCAGTCATAAAATCTCGGCGATTGCAGGAATCTGGTTGGAAAACTTTATTTGGCATCACGCTCCGTAGTGTATCGGTGGTACATTGCTTGTGAAGGAGTTTTTATCATGAAAATTATGTTACGTTTAGAACCTATACTTGCTTCTGCTGGACTTGTCGTTGGTGTCCTTGTTGGGTTCGTTTTATTGTTAGTAATCTTTGTAGTAGGTATTTTTAATGGGCTTGTTGGATTAAGAAACAGGGTTAAAAATGCGTATGCTCAGATAGATGTCCAGTTAAAAAGGCGATATGACCTGATTCCAAACCTTGTTGATACAGCTAAGGGGTACATGAAGCATGAAAGCGAAACCCTTGAAGCGGTCATCAATGCGAGAAACCAAGCGGCATCGGCGGCTTCTACTGCCTCAAAGGACCCAACTGCTGCCGGCGCAATTTCGGATCTTGCGGGAGCGGATGGAGCACTCACGGGTGCGCTTGGCAAATTAATGGTTGTGATGGAAGCATACCCAGATTTAAAAGCAAATGAAAACATGATGCAGGTTCAAGAAGAATTAACAAGCACCGAAAACCGGGTTGCGTTTTCAAGACAAGCGTATAACGATGCTGTGATGTCATACAACAACAAGCGTGAAATGTTCCCGTCAAACATTGTTGCTGGCATGTTCGGTTTTAAATTTGCACAAAGCTGGGAACTTGATGATGAGGCCGCTCGTGATGTTCCAAAGGTGAGTTTTTAACCTTTTGTTCAGATGAATTTTTACGAGCACCAAGATCGGGCGCGAAAGCGAACGAAGATCATCGTATTTTTGTTTATTGTTGCTGTTTTTATGATCGTGGCAATGGTTGTTGTACCAGTTGGATTGGTCTCTGAGTGGAACAGTAGTGCCATCGTTGTCTCAGCCGTGTTTTGTTTGCTTATTGTTGGTATTTCTGCTCTTGTAAAACTTGGACAACTTAATGATGGTGGTCATGTTGTAGCTGAAATGCTCGGTGGTACTGAGTTACAAAGAACAGGCAGCAACTCCTCGGAAAGAAAGGTAAACAATATTGTTGAAGAAATGGCAATTGCGAGTGGAATGCCCGTGCCACCTGTTTATATTATTGAAGACGACTCTATCAACGCGTTCGCTGCTGGTTGGACTCCAAGCGATGCTGTAATTGGTGTCACGCGTGGATGTATTGAAAAACTAAGTAGAGATGAATTACAAGGTGTCATCGCGCACGAATTTAGTCATATTTCACATGGAGACATGCGAATCAATATTCGGCTCATCGGAGTCATTTTCGGAATTATGGCGCTTGGTATTACCGGTTGGATATTTGTGAGGCACATTGGCCCAATGATTCTATATTCTTCTTCGAGATCTCGGTCAAAAGAAGGGGCTGGTGGTGCTGGAATTGGATTGGCAATAATTGTGTTTGGTTTGTTTCTTGTTATTTGTGGCGCGGTTGGAACTTTTTTTGGAAGATTAATCCAAGCGGCTGTTTCAAGACAGCGAGAGTTTCTCGCTGATGCTTCGGCGGTGCAATACACACGAAACCCAGATGGTATTGGAAGTGCGCTGAGACAAATTGGTGGAATACCAGAACAATCCACGTTCGCAAAAGACGCGGGCCAATGTAACCATATGTTTTTTTCACAGGCAGTTAACTCACTTTTTGCAAGCCATCCACCTATCGCCGAAAGAGTTGCACGCGTTGAGGGGATCGACGCATCAACACTCCCCAACCCAGTGGATACGCAAAAAAGTGTCGTCACAGAAGGAGTGTCTGGATTTTATTCAACAAATGTAAAAATTTGTGTGCAAGACGCTTCGTCAATTCAAGGAAAATATCTTGTCCGATCGAAACGGGCGTTAAAAAACATCTCTCCTATCATTAAAGATGCGTTGTCTAATGGTTGGTCAGCAAGGCTTGTTGTTTTTTCACTTTTAATTGATCTAGGTGACAAGGAACAACAAAAAACTCTTGTACACCTTCTTTCTTCTGAAGAATTAGTTGAGTTGCGAAAACTTTTCCCTCTTGTTTATAAAGAAAACCGGGCCTCAAGACTTCCAATGATTGATCTTGCTGCGCCCGCACTCAAACAACTTAGCCACGAACAACAATTGGCGTTCGTAAAGATTCTTACAACGATCGCTACAAGTGATAATTTTGTGAGCCGGTTTGAGTGGGTTCTTATTTCTGTCGTCAAAAAACATCTGGCAAACAATCAGGTACAAAAAATTACAAAAAAATCGAATAAAAAAATACGTTCTCTTTCAAACGACATTGTTGTTGTTTTATCAACACTTGCGTACGGTGGGGCTGAGAACCAAGAACAAGCAAACTGGGCTTTTGATCACGCGATTCGGGGAATGGGGCTAAAAGATCAAAATATATGTGATATAAAAAATTGCTCGATGGAACGTGTGCACCAATCGCTCGAACGGGTGCAATTACTTCGTTTTGTTGATAAAGAAAAATTCCTACGTGCGTGTGAGGCGTGTGTTGAGCATGATGCACATGTTACCGTTGCTGAAGCTGAGACAATTAGAGCAATTGGGGATGTTCTTGATTGTCCAATACCAATGTTTGGGTAATTTTACCCCGTCATAAACATTTCAAAAAAACAAACTATTGAGAATTGTTTGTGATGAACTCAAACCGATTTTATTACTACGCAACAAGGATACTAGAAGCAAACGAAGTTCGAACACTGGTGTCGTGCGAAAGAAACGTTGTTAATCTATCTCGCGAAGTTTTAATCCGAACATGGCTAATCCGTCGTGAATTTCCACAAGGCTTGTTGAACCAAAGTTTTTAATACCAAGAAGTTCTGCTTCTGTGCGAACTGCAAGGTCTGCCACTGTTTGAATGTTCAACATTTGTAGCGCCTTGCGTGCGCGAACCGAAAGGTTGAGTGAAGAAACTGGTTTTGATAATACTTGTTCGGACGTGTGTGCCAACAATTCTTCGTATCTATCTTGGTGAATTTGGTTTGATGGTCCATCTGCACCTTGACCAAGTCGAAGGCCGCGTGCTGTGAGCATGTGTTTTATTTCAGTCAGTGATGTTTCACCAAAGTTTTTATAACTAAGTAGTTCAGATTCACTGATTTTTAACAAATCACCAAGTGATCTAATTTGCATTTTCTTTAAACAGTTTCTTGCGCGAACAGATAATTCGAAATCTGTAACCGGTGTGTTCATGAGCGCTTGATTTTTTGCTGCATCACGCGCAAGGTCTTCGTCGTAATACATATGCGCGGATGATTGAACATCTTTAAGGTACAAACGTGCTCGTTTGTGTGTTGGGTCAGTATCGATAATTTGTCTCAAACATTTTTCAGCTTTGTTAATTCTTCCGCGGTCTTCGTAGACGACAGCAAGATTAAGCAAGACATTTATGTTTGGTCGGTCTACGGAAGCAATTTCTTCATAAAGAGCCGTTGATTCCATTTCTTCACCAACCAAATCTAGTAGGTAAGCCAGTTTGAATAAGTGGTCAGGGTTTGAACCCGCTGCTACTGCTTTGCGTAATTCATCAATTGCATCAACCCGAAAACCATCTTGTTCGAGTTGTAGGGCTGTCTTGTGGTGCTGATCTGCTGCTGCAGAATCACCGCCACCAATGACAGTTTCGAGGTTGTTATTGCTTTTTTCTATTACCACTTATTAATTCTCCATCTTTTTGTGAGTTGCAACGTTTTATTGTACAGAACTTTTCACTTTTCGCAAACACTTACCTTGGGTTGTGGTCTCCAAGGTCAGCGACCGCGGCGTCTGCCTCGGCAACAGGAGGACCAATAGTAATCGGCGCAGATCTCGCCGCATCGAGCCATTGCGGGTCTTTCAAAAGGTCTATTTCTCTCCATTTCCCTTTTTCAAAGCGTATAACCATGGTTATACCAATAAGAACGATATAGATTGCTGCGGCAATCCATGGTCCTATTGAACCGAGTTTGGGAAAATATGTGACTGCAACCCACCCACCGCCAACAATAAATACCCAACTATATATGGCTGTGATGATACCGGGCCAAACAGTATCCCCTGCTCCTCGAAGTGCTCCGGAATACACAATGCCAAGGGCGTCAACGGTTTGAAAGAGGGCAACAAGAATTAACATTTTTGAGCCAAGGGAAATAATTGATGCTCGTCGAGCTGGTTCTATATCTGACCCAGAAACAAACCATGAAATCATCTCATCTCTAAAAACAATAAAAACCGCTGCACATAGCGTCATGTACACCATCGCGAGAAAAACTCCAACCCTAGCACGAGACACGGCTATGTCAGGTTTACCTGCGCCAATATATTTTCCAACGATTGAATTTACTGCAACGTTTAAACCAATTGCCGGCATAAAACTCAAATTGAGATACCCCAGAGCAATCCAACCAGCGGTCATGTCATCTGTTCCAAAATGTCCAACAAACACGGTCATAAAGATTGCCCAACAAATAATTTCGTTCCCCCACTGAATTGCACCCGGCCAACCCAAACATAATAATTGTTTACATGTTTTTAAACAGGGTCGCCACGGACGACGAGTTTGATACGCATTATTAAATTTTGCACTTAAAAAAACAGCGAGTGGGATGGCCATTTCAAAAAACATTCCAACAACCGTTCCATATGCTGCGCCAGTTAAACCAAGCGCTGGTGTTCCCGGTATGCCTGGGATCAGACCAGGAATCCCATCTTCACCAAATATGAAAACATAATTAGAAACTATGTTAATAACATTTGCAATAATTGTTGAAACGGTAATCACTTTTGGCATATGCATGCCAAAAAAATATTGTGTAAATCCCCTGCCGACCAATAAAAACACACTGCCAAAAATTGTGATTGCCGCATAACTTGATTCAAGTGAAACAAGTTTTGTTGGGTTGCCTATGTTTTCTCCAACATGAATTGTTTGGAAAACCCAAGGAAGTATGAACGCCCATGGAACCAACAATGCTGCCCACAAAACAAAAGATATCCACGTGGCTGCCCATGGATATTTTGGACCAATTTCTGGTTTTCCAGATCCCAGATATTGACTCACGTACGTATTGACAACTGTTACAACCCCCATGACAGTTGCAATCATTGCAAATGACCATGTGCCAGCGTTTCCTTGGGCTGCAACCTCAAGTGGACCAACCTTGCTCACCATCAGTTTGTCAATAAACTGCATGAATGTAAAACTAACCATCGTAAGAATAGTTGGCCATGCAATGGACCAAACTTCTATGAATGGATTAGTTGGATGATTGTTGGATGGATCTATTTTTTGTTCAGTTTCCATCTGCCTCTATCCATTGTTTCTGTTTCACCAGAATCAGCACGCACGGTTTGCTCAATAATTGACTCGGTTAATCGGGATGGGTTTCCCTGCCACCTTACCTTGTTATCGCTGCTAATCACCATTGCAAGTGGAATTGCTCTACAACCAATTGCGTTCTGCATTTTTTTACCCGAATCTACTGCAACGCCATAGTTCATAGGTGTTTTCTTTTGAAAAGATGTTACTTTTTCAACACTCTCCCCTGAAACGCCCACAAAAACTACTTTGTCACCAAAATGCGCAGCAAGTTCGTTGAGGTGTGGAATTGATTTTCTACATGGTGGACACCACGTCGCCCAAAACTCTACTACCCTAACCTTGTTTTCTACATCGAGTGGTTCAGAAACCCATTCTTCAACAAAAAATTCCGGCGCATCTTTTCCCTGCATATTTGTTGCCTTGCCAAAACTATCGCTCATTGGTGGATATTCTGTTGTCACTTCTACCGGGTTGCTCTTTGGAACAAACTCTGTAACTTCTATTGATGGATCAAATTCTTCTGCGAGAAGAGCCTCGATCGCTTTTGATAGTCCCCTTGTTCTCAACCCAACATGCCGAATTGCTCCGTTTTTATCAACAACAATTGTCACTGGATCGTAATACACGCCAAAATAATTACAGGTTTTGCCAGAAGTATCGATTGCGGTTGGTATTGTAAGTTTCCTCTTCTTTATAAACTGCTTCGCTTTGTTCGCACCTTGTGGTGTGTGGAGGGTAACAAGGACAACATCTTCTTTTTGGTCTAAGCCGTCAATAATTTTTTGTGATGCAAATGGCGCGACCCTTCCAGAGGCAGATTGGTTTGACCATGTTTGAATAACTAAAACTTTTCCTTGAATGTTTTCCCACACGGGTGGTTCTTCGTCTTCTTGCAACACCCACTCGACATCGTTGGAAAACTGTGGAACAGAAAACGAAATCATTTCTTCTATTGCTTCTCTGTCGACTGTGTCTAGCCTTGGATCCAACCACTCTTTAGGGGTTGGTGATACAAGTGCAACGGTTGCGCAAATAATTAATAATGACATCATGCCTCTCCTTTTGTGTAAAGACTATGTGTAGATTACCAATTTGCAATCACAAGAAGAAGATCTGACACATTTATATTTTGGTCAGGAACAATATCTTCTGCGCAAACATCACCACAGGGTCCCCAAGATGAAACAACTGTGAGTATATCTTCAACATTCACCAACCCGTCACAATTAACATCACCCACAACTCCAGATTCAATAGATGAGGAAATAGAAACATCGTCTATGTTCCAACCAGAATACTGCCAGGCGGTATCTGTAGATCCCATAGTCCAGCGTACCCATACAGAAGATTTGTTGTCTGCTTGTTGAGATATGTCGTATGAAACTGATTGCCATTGATTGTCTGTGATTTCTGAGGAATTCGTCCAAACTGTTTGCCATGATCCACTGCCGGTTTTCACCGCTATTGAAGCGTGGTCGTATTGGGGTTGTTCCACATTTAAGTATCTTGAAAATTGAAGTTGAGTGTTTTGATTTCCAGAAAGATCAAACGGGCCTGCTGTGATGTGTTTTTCTGAGAGGTTGTTCTCGTAGTCACCATTCAGGTTGTATCCAATGACATTGTTGCCAGTTGCACCACTTGTTGGGTCAGGGTTTCCATACTGACCGCCGCCTCCTGTTGGTTGTCCCCAAGACCACAGGCCTTCGGCAGACCAATTTGGATTTTGATCCATTGTGACTTGTTCGATCAACTGTGCTACACCGGCGGATAACACAGAATCTCCTGCGGGAAACCGTTGATATTGGCCACTTATGGTTTCTACATCAAACCAAAATTCTGTTGAAAGACCGCATGTAGATCCAGGAATGTTTGCTAAAAACAAATCGTCATCCATATGTTGTAGTGGAATGGTCGCTTCTGTTCCAGTTGCGCCATAACGAATATGAATGTTTGCAGTTGTGGGATCAACAGATCCACCAAGAGGTGTTTGCATGCTGACAGAAAGTTCGTGCATAACACCGGGGTTTACAAATGAAAGTAAACCGTTTGGAAAACTCACAGAAACGGGATTTGAAATAAATCGCATCATTGCCAAAATGCCCTCAAAACTTTCTTCACAGGTTGGGATTATCTCGCTCGGTGGTAAATCGAATCCTGGAGAACCCGTTGGTCTAAGTTCAACTGTATACCCAAGCGCTCCAACACTTGTTGTCCAATCTTGAAACGTTCCGTCAGCGTAATACAACACATCGCCAGGAGTTCCAACAGTGTACTGCTCACCGTGTACCGATTGATATGCGTCATGCATTGTTTCCCCAAGTGCTTGAATAATGTCATCGTTTGGGTGAGGTGTAGATGTATATCCCCATGCTTTTAAAATAAGTTGAGAATAAGAATGAAAATCAATGTGTGTCACAAAGTTTGGAAGTGATTCAATAAGTGTTCGCATGGCCTGTGTTTCTGGCTCAGAAAATACATTTGGTCCAACATATACATCACTGCATGTTGAGGTGCTTGTGCTATCCCCACCGTTCCAATCAATGTCCCAGTTTCTATTGAGATCAACACCTTCACATGAACCACTATTGTTCCGTCTATTTTTTCTCCAAAACCTATCACCACCGGCGGCGTATGTAAATTCATATCCATCGGGGTTTACAATTGGAACAATTACTACTTCTGTCGTGTCTAAAAACGATTGAATTTCTGGGTTGTTATGCCAACCTTCAATAAGATGTTCTGCGATATAAACCGGAACCATGACTGCTATCCACTCACGAGCGTGTTGGCAACCATTAAACAAAATTTGTTTTCTGTCGGTTGAGTCTCCGGGAGACGTAATTTTAATTCCCCAGATCGTTCTGCCTTCATGGCTTGTGCCAACTTCAAAAACAGATGCAAGTTCAGGATCGATGCTCGCTAATTGTTGGAGGTGGAGATTTACTTCTGGCCACGTTTTAAAATCGCTGTACCAACCACCAACCCTAGAACCTCTAGCCTCCGCACGAACCCGATCGATCTCTTTGATGTAGCCCGCGATATCTCGTTCTGTGACTTTTGTTTCAATATGGTGTAAGCGAGCGTTTTCTACCATTTTTTCCGTCATCAACATCTGTGTTTGGCCTGGGTGGTCGTAACAGGCGAGTGATCTCGCGCCAAGGTCGCGTAGATATTGAATATCCTCTGGACACTCGATTTCTACATTTGCCATCACCCAGCCCTCGTACTTGCTGTCTGCCAACGAACTTGGAGACTGGGTGCAAAGAATTGTTACTACTGAAAGAATGGTTGTAATCATCATATATTCCTCATTATGACTGTTCGCAGCCCTATTACCAATGGATTCAATTGGTTTTTTATTTTTAATTGACTCCGAGTTCATTAAAACGCCTAGTTTTAATGAACTCGGAGTCAATTAAATATTTGTTTTTATCTAAAAAACAGTGATTTTTGGTGTTTTTCCATGTTATAAACATTGACTCGGAGTCAATTAAAGGATTGTGTGTTTTTGGGCTCATAACCAACCCGTAGTCAAGTTGACCACGGGTCAAGTTGACCGCGGGTCAATTTCGTGTCAGCATACAAAAATGATGAAATTTGTCGCCATTGTGTTATTTTGCCTATTCATACTCATGGGTTGCTCAACCCCACAACCAGGTCCCATGTCTGCTGGTGATCTAGGGTTTGATGTACGAGAATTCGTAACAATCAGAGAAACCAGTAGCGGTGATCGTGTTGACTGGGTAAGTGTGATGGAACGGGTTGAAGACGCAGAGGTCATTCTCCTTGGAGAATTGCACGACCACGCAGTTGGACATGCTGTGCAACTCGCAATCACTAAAGATGTTTTAGAAAGATGGCCAACAAGTATTGTTGCTTTTGAGATGCTTGAACGAGACGAGCAGTTGCTTGTTGATGATTACATGGATGATTTTATTGACGCGGAAACTTTTGCAACACTTACTGGGTCTACGTCTTGGGCTGGGAGTGGAAGTTGGGACGCATGGTATCAACCCATAATTGATGTTGTTAAAAATTCGGGAGGCGGTGTAGTTGCTGCGAATGCACCAAGGCGATATGTAAGGGTTGCGAGACTTAATGGGTATGAAAAAATAGATGAATTACCTGATTCTAGAAGCAAATTTGTCCACTACCCAGCCGAACTTTCTTCGGGGCGATACCGGCAAAGATTTTGGGAACTCGCTTTTCATAGTGATGATGAGGAGGAACAAGAAGAAATTGATGTAACAACTATTGATCCTGACGACCCAATGTTGCCTGTGTTTAGAAGCCAACAAATGTGGGATTCGACGATGGCTGAGTCTATTGCTTTACAAAAACCAAGTGTAGATATAAAAGTTTTGCTTCTTGTTGGACAGTTTCATATTGAATATGAAGGCGGAATTGTCCAGGAGTTAAAAAAGATGCTTCCGGATGCAAACATTCTTTCGATTTCTATTCAAAAAGAAATGCCACAAGAGGAGTGGGACGGGTCGCCGAAAATTGCGGACTTTATGTTTATTGGGGAAGACCCAAAAAGATGATTACGACGACGCGCGGCATAGCCGGTCATTGACTGCTTCCCACTCCGGTGTATTTGGTGGTTGTTCCACACATATTCTCACCGGACTCATTGCATCTGCCCCGCGTATTGCACCGTACATACACCTCGCATATTCGTCTGGGTCGGTTGGCATTTGCATCTGGATGCCGAACAGTGGCGTGGCTTCAATCACCAAAAACACTATCTTTTCTTCTGGTTGATTTTGGATCTCGGCCGTCGATTGTAAAACAAGTTTTGATTTTGGGGCGTAATGTTTATCCGATGTTCCAGGTGATTCGTTTTGGTTATTGGTTTTTTGCACATCAACTTCGCCAATTACTTTTGATATTTCATCTATTTTAATAGACCCAAGCCGTAAAATTGTTGGGGTACCCACCATTGATAACACTGTTGACTCAATCCCTTTATCACACGCACCGCCATCTAATATTAAAAGTTCGTCTCCAAAATCATCGTGCACATGCGCTGCCGTGGTTGGTGATGTGTATCCAGACATGTTTGCAGACGGTGCAGAAATTGGACCACCAAACGCTGTGAGGAGTTTGTTTGCGATCTCGTGTTTTGGGCAGCGAACAGCGATGGTTTCTCCACCACCGCTCGCTTCTTTCGGAATACCTGATGATCTGTATAAAATAATTGTGAGCGGTCCGGGCCAAAATTGTTCGGCGAGTCGATTGCACCCTTCGTCCCAACCTGTTGTAATTAATTTTGCGTCGTCCACTCCGTGAACATGTGCAATCAGTGGATTATTGTTTGGCCTGTTTTTTAGTGCATAGACCTGCGAAATTGCATATTTGTTTGTTGTGTCACAACCAAGACCATATACTGTTTCGGTTGGAAACGCGACGATACCGCCGCTTTGCAAAACACGCGAAGCTTGTTCAATATTCTCTTCTGTTGCCACAACAACTGCCATGTTTACTCTTCTAAAAACATAACATCATCAAGAGATATTTGGTGCATTTCCAGTGTTGTGCCCGCGGCCAAATAAAGTGATGCTAGTGAAGTATTAAAATTAACCGAAGAAGTAAACTCCGCAATGCGCGCATTCGCCAGACCTGCCTGTGTTTGAAGTTTTAAGTTAAGAAAGGTTGGGGTAAGTCCACTTAGTGTCTCTTCTTCAACTTGAAGCGCGCGAAGGTTTTCGGCTTGCGCAATCCTAAATGATTTATTTGCGGAAACTAACGCTGCGCTTGTTGCAACATTTCTCATCGCTTCCTTGACTTCTAGAATGGCTTTTTGTAAACCCTTGTTATATGCGGTAATTGCCGCTATTCGTTGTAGTCTTGAAGATGTGTATCCAGCTTCCGCCATTCTGTTTCCAATAGGTTGTTCAAACGACAAACCAACGAGATGGTTTAGGTAGTCGCCATCGAAAACTTCTGAATATGCATTTCCCACACCAGAGTCTAAACCATAGTATGAAAGTTGTGCTTGTAAATCCAGTTGTGGAAGCGTTGCATTTTTAGCAACTTCAACACGAATCATTTGGTCTTCAACGGCTATTTTTAACCCTTGAAGATCTGGTCTGTTTTCTGCGGCAGCCAAAATAGTATCGCGTAACGAAAGAAAAATGTCTTCTACTTCTATTTCACCAACTGGACAAAGTACTGTTGTTGACTCTATTGGTAGTTCTGGGTTGTTCATCAACACTTTTAGTGTGTCGGACGCATTTTGAACAACTGCTTGTTGTGAAATGACATCTGCGGCACGTTGTTTTACTGTTGCAACAGCTTGTGCATAGTCCGCTTCGCTTGTGTCATACGCTCTTCGTAATTCCAAAATATCAACAACAGATTCGCCCTTTCCAAACAACCATTCTTGTACTTGTAAAACCCTCCATTGGAGTGCGAGTTGTAGATATGCCGTTTGGGTTTCAGTAATAATTTGGTGTAGAGATTGTCTAAAATTTTGTTTTGATTTTTCTGTTGCATTTGCGGCAAGTTTTACGTCTGACAACACAACCTTTTCTCCAAAGCCTCGAAGGATGGGTTGTTTAAAATCAAGTGTTCCAACAGATTCCCAGCTTGGGTTTGGAACAAAAGTGAACCCAGGAGTTTCGGCGTTTGTTTTTGTCGCGCCAGTAGAAAGTGTGAGTATTCCGCCACTATCTAATTTTTTCGCAAGAGAAGCTTCGTAATCTTGTACACTACTGACTGATTCTGATGCGCCAAATGGTGCACCGCCAACCAAAGATTGTTGTTGTGGAATTTTTGTTTTTCTATCTGTCGCGCTCCCTGAAAATACAAAATCGAACACTGCTTCTGCTTGGATGTATGCTTGTTTTGAAATCGCTGGTTCAAGCCGTGCTATATGTAGGTCAAGGTTGTTTGAAACAGCTGATCGAACCGCGTCTTCTATATGTATTGTGGTAGTTGATAAAGTCTCGTCCCCAATGTTTGTGCTGAGACCAGATGGCCAAACCATTTCAACGCCAATAGGTGTGATCGCGTCGAGTTCATCCATTCTCTGAATTAGAGCCGGCTCAATGTCGTTTGGAATTCCTTGGACAGAAACCGACAACCCGTCCTCTATTTCAAATGCATCACCAAGAAGATGGTGAAGGTTTCCTATTTGTCCACTGTTTGAATGTGAATCTAGGGGGGTTTGGCACCCCGTAAAAACCATAGTGGTGCTCAGGGTTGCTGTGAATAGAGATAAGCCGCCTCGTTGCGTGTATTTCATGTCCCATAGAATACCAATCTTCTCAATATCTACCTGTATTTAGGTTGCTCAATTCTCTCGTTGAGGATATTCTCACATAAAGTACTTGGTAGAAACCCCCAAACATGGATGTCGAGGAGGCGAAACATGACAAATCAATCTAATCTCTGGAATACCGCGGATGTATCTGCAGCCGTATTAGCCGCAACACTTACTTTTTCAATGTATGCCCAAGAAGTTGCACCCGACAACTCTTGGTGGGGTGAGATCACTACTGATTCCACAGCTGTTCGTTGTGGAGCGAACGAGAGTTATTACCCACTCTCATTTTTAACAGCTGGTGATGTTGTTCAAGTTGTTGGCAAAAGGCAGGACTGGTATCAAATTATTACCAAAGGAGCATCTTTTGATGGTGTTGTTGGGTATATCAAATATCCAGAAAAAAATTCATCTGTTTTTATGGTCGAGGGTACCAATGGTACATCTGATGGTGAACTAGAAATCATTGCAAAAAATGTAGAGTCAGACGAAATGTACCGATCTTGGAGACCTGTCTACCGCCTAGTTGGTGGTGACACTGTGCAAGTAATAAGTACAGAGAAAAAAGAGCCGGGTACGCTTCATAGAGAAGCATATATTGTGCACACGGTTGCGCTTCCGCAAGAAGCGACTGCGTGGATTAATGCTTCGTTTGTCACAAAAACAAAAGAACTAGCAACAGAGAAACCAATTTTAGAAGAATTTGTTGTAAACACAGATGTTGAAAATGAAACAGTTGTTGGTGAAACAGGGATGGGTGAAGAAACAGTTCCTTCAACTGATGTGGTTATGGAACCCGCAAATGAAGTAGAAGAAGAATTACAAACACTCACGCTTGCTGAACTTGAAGAAGCGTGGACCGCTATTTCTAAAGAGCCTGTCATGGGAGCCGAAATTGCTCCGCTGCACGATCTTTATGGTCAGTTGTTAGAAGAAAATATTGGTGATATTGTGATTGAGCGTATTTCTGCTGGCCGCATGAAACAACTTGATGTGTGGAAGCAACTTACATCGCAAAAAGAGAGAATTGCTGCACTCCGCTCAAAATTGGGGGCAGAATCTGGTGCTGTTGGAGAATATATTGAAGTCATGGGGACCTATGGAGATTATGCGCTGGTTGGCCGTTTGGCCCTCTCAAATACGTTTAATGGAAAAATTCGCCCATTTATGTACCGAATTCAAAACAATTCCGGCAGAACAGTTGGGTATTTACCCGCAAACCCCGCTTGGGATCTCTCTTCAATGGTAGGCCAAGTAGTAGGTATTAATGGAAATATGGATTGGGATGCTTCGTGGAGAGTTCATGTTATTGAGGCTACGGGATTTGATCTTCTTGCACCCACTACCGCTGAAGTGCCGAGTGATATACAATAGTAGACTTGCTTAGGAACGACCTATAGACTCCCGTTGGAAGTTCCTTTGCCCCCCATTCCCCTCTATTGGGAACAATCGGGGCATTAGCTCAATTGGGAGAGCGCTGCCTTTGCAAGGCAGAGGTTATCGGTTCGAGCCCGATATGCTCCATTAAAAAACAACCCGCGTTGGTGGGTTGTTTTTTTATACATCGTGACCGTAGACCTCATACCGCACCTGTTTTCCTTTGTGCACAGCAACAGGATTTTCTCCCATTTGTGTTGCGTGGTTTGGTCGCTTTACAACAACCCTTTTTGCTTTTGTTTTTCGCGCTTCGCTAAACAAAACAGTCGCATCAACATCAGACCCAACAATTTGACTCAGGAGTTGTATGTGTCCTGGTGGTAATGGTGATTTCTTTTTCTTTTGGGGAAACATTGGGTCAATGTACACTACATCAACATCGCAGTGCGTTTGTAATAGTTGTATTGCATCACCCTCAATAATGCACATATTATTGTTTAGTGCATCCCAAAGTTCCATGTCTTCTTTTGCTCGCCTCATGCCATCCCGAAGAAGAATTGAAACGATCGGCGACCGCTCGATTGCGATAACCCGAAACCCCATAAGAGCAAGCAAAATTGCGTCTCCACAAAAACCAGCTGTAGCATCTACCACTGTTTGGTTTGTTGCATCGATTGCTTTTGGAAGAGGTTGTTTTCTTGATAGATTTCCCGCGCCTTGCCGGCGATCTACTTTTGAAAAATCAACAAAATATCCGTTTCCAACCTTTGTATCTGGTCGCCTAAGTTCGGTATGAGAATCAAGAAATGACAACACAATCCCAGTATTTGGGTTATCTCTAAAAACACCAAGTTGCGCGGCTTTTTTTGCTTCCGCAAGCCTTATACTATCTGTCGTTCTAACCTCTAGGGTGATTTGTGTTTCTTGGTGGTTCATTGAAATATAATTATTTTGATACACTAATCAATTGTAGATTGCAAAAATCTATCACACACAATAACGACAACTGAAAAGTTGGAGCACTTTTATGAAACGGTTTATTACACTACTTACAACACTCTTTTTTACACAGGTTGTTATCGCCCAACAAGTAGATCCAGAGGTTTTCACGCTTGATAATGGAATGAAATTTATTTTATTGCAACGTACCGCAGAACCAAACAATGTTGCTGTTGGGTGGGTAGCAAAAGTTGGGTCTGTAAACGAGCGCCCGGGAATAACTGGGATTAGTCACTTTTTTGAACATTTAATGTTTAAGGGAACCGACACAATTGGGACTAGTGATGTTGTTAAAGACGCAGAGTTTACTAAAAAGGAAAGTTCGCTTCGAAACCAAATACTTGAAATTGTTTGGACTGAACAGTATGACAGATACAGATCCGGTGAAATAGATGATCCTTGGGACGAACAATACGACACACCACGACTTGCTGCACTCCGGAAAGAGATAGTAGAAACAATGACAGAACACCGATCGGTCATTGTGAAGGATGAGTTCTCATCTATCTATCAAAAAGCTGGTGCGGTTGGTATGAACGCATTTACTTCTGAGGACATTACGTTTTATATCAATGGGCTTCCTGCAAACAAGTTGGAGCTGTGGTGTTGGATGGAAAGCGACCGCCTTCAAAATAGTGTGTTTCGAGAGTTTTTCTCTGAGCGGGATGTTGTTCATGAAGAAAGACGAATGAGAACAGATTCTTCTCCCACTGGGAAGTTTGATGAACAGTTTAACTCTATGTTTTGGGAGGCATCTCCATACTCCTGGCCCGTTATTGGTTGGCCAAGTGATTTAAATAGTTACACGCTTGAAGAAGCAAAACGATATTTCGATATCTACTACAGACCAAACAATTTAATAGGAATTGTTGTTGGAGATTTTAATCTAGCTGCTACTAAAAAAATGATTGAACAATATTTTGGTCGGCTTGAAAAAGGAAGCCCACCGCCGCCTGTTCCAACGATTGAGCCTGCCCAAAAGGCTCCACAGCGACTTGTTGGGGATGTTGATGCGCAATCGCAGGTAGAAATTCGATACCACGCCGTTCCTTTTGGACACAGGGATTCTTACGTTTTTGAGGTGATGTCGGCAATATTGAACGGAAGAACTGGTCGTCTTTTTAAAAGTATGGTTGAGGGAGATGAAATTGCAGCAAGTGCTCGTGCTGGGTTTGATGGGAAAAAATATGCGGGCGTGTTTTCTTTTAAAGCAACGGTAAAGGGTGATTCATCTCCAGAAGAACTAGAAGTTGCTTGGTACAAAGAACTCGACCTTCTGCAAAATGAGCTTGTATCAGAAGATGAGTTGCAAAAAGTAAAAAATAATATTGTTGCAGACCAATACAGGGGTCTTCAGAGTAATTTTTATCTCATGATTCAACTTGGATTCTTTGAAATGTTTGGCGATTGGAATTACATCAACACTGCTTCTGATCGATTACTCCTTGTTACAAGTGAAGATATTAAAAACCTTGCTCATAAATACTTTGATAAAAACAATAGTTCGATTGCTATTTACAATCGTTCTACAGACGCGCCGCCTGTTGATGAAGAGTTAGAGATGTTTTCTCCGGAACAACTCGCAATGATCCAACAAGCCTTAAAAGAACTTGAAAGTATTCCAGCAGAAGAACTTGGTCCCGCCCTTGCCGGAATGCGAATGCAGTCCACTGGGGTTCCCCCAGAGTTTAAACCTGTGTTTGATTATCTCCTGCAAAAACTTGAAGAGCGGGTTGCTGAAGAGGGTGGCACACCCACAGGTTCAGAAGTCACAGAAAACAAGACAGACACAAACCTCGATGAAATTAAAGAAATTGTTTCTGTTGAAGAAGAATTTGACAACTCTGGATTAACAGAGGATCAACGAATCGAAGTAAATGTGTTCACCGAAAACATAAAAACCAAGAACCTGAGTGATTTAACGCGAATTTATGGCGCAATGCAGGGCATTATTACATCTGTGCCAAACGAAGACCGTGCGGTTATTGAGTTTATGCTCATAAAGATAGCAGATCGCATTGCTGAACTTGAGCAACAAGAAAACGAATAATCCAACACAAATAAGGTTATGACAATGATAATTATCCAATCAATTTTACTTTCAACTATTCTTGGGGTTCCAACTCACCCTGATGATATTCGGTTTCCTGAATATAACTTCACACCCCCTTCGTCTATCGAATATAAACATGAACTTTCAAGTGGTATACCTGTTTATATTGCTGAAGACAAAGAGTTACCTCTTGTTGATATCTCATTTACTTTTAAGGGCGGCGCTTACCTTGATCCTGTAGATAAGGTTGGGCTATCTGCGATGATGGCTGATCTTGTTCGGGATGGTGGTACTACCGCTCTCTCGGCAGAAGAACTTGATGAAAAATTTGATTTTTTAGCCGCAAGTGCCGGTGTTGGTGGTTCTGGAGAAACCGTTAGTGCGTCACTTAATACACTTTCTTCAAACTTAGATGAAAGTTTACCTTTGTTTATTGACATGTTGCGAAACCCTGGTTTCCAACAATCGCGGTTTGATTTGAGTAGGGATAGCGTTATTGAAAATCTAAAACAGCGAAACGATCAACCTTCGTCAATATTAAAAAGGGAAACATCCTCTCTTTTGTATGGGGATTCGTATAAGGGCAGACGAACAACTGGTGATATGGTTAACTCTATCACAGTAGATGATTTACGTGCGATACACAATAAAATTATTAACCCGTCTAATTTAATTATTTCTGTGAGTGGGGATTTTGATAAAAGCGAAATGTTGCAGGCCTTAGAAAATCAGCTTGGTGATTGGCCGCTTGGTGACAAAGTTTCGTCTCCACCCGATATTGTTTCTAGTTTTAATCCCGGTATTTATTATGTTGATCAAGATGTTTCACAGGGTGGTGTTCGAATTGGATTACGTTCTTTACGCCAAGGTGATCCAGATCTAGAAGCAGCCACAATTATGAATTATATTCTTGGTGGCGGTGGTTTTAGTAGTCGTATAACTCAAACCGTTCGATCTGATGAGGGTCTTGCGTATAGCGCAGGTTCATATTTAATCGCTGGCGTCTATATGGATGGTCTTTGGGGTGCGGGATATGAATCAAAAAGCAAAACTGTTGCACTTGCGGCTAATCTTGTTTTTAATGAAATTACTAAAATTAAAACAGAGTTGGTTTCAAATGATGATTTAGAATTAGCAAAAAGCGCGCTTATAGAGCAGTTTCCGTCTGTTTTCCAATCAAAAGCGCAGACTGTTGGGCTCTTTGTTTCTGATGATATTTCTGGGCGAGATCCAGAATATTGGTCTATGTACAAAGACCGAATTAATGCAGTTCAAGCAGAAGATGTCATGCGTGTCGCAAACAAGTTGTTGAACATAAACAATATGGCTATGGTTGTTGTTGGAGATTGGGGTGTTATTTCAGAAGGAAATGATCGAGCAACAATGGATGAAGTTCTCGAAATTATTGGCGGGTCAATTGTTGAGCTTCCAATACGAGATCCTCTCTCTCTACAACCAATTGAATAATTAATGTGTTTTATTACAACCATTAGTGCTTAAAAAGATTATCCTTTACAAACTATGGCTAGACCTGTAAAAAAAGGCTGGATTACAGCAAAAACCGCTGATATTAATGATCTCTATGAGCGTTCTGTTCAATGCCCAGAATCGGAGGTTGAACTTATTTATCAAACGTGGAAAGAGTTGCGTGGAAGAAACCCAGTTGTTATCCGTGAAGATTTTTGTGGTACATCTGCGGTTGCTCGTGAATGGGTAAAACAAAATGAAACAAATACTGTTGTGGGGGTTGACCTTGATCCATCCGTGCTCGCTTGGGCAAACAACAAAATTAATTCTGAATTAACTGATGGTCAAGCGGCAAGGATTGATCTTGTTGAACACGATGTGTTCACCGTTGATCTTCCGCCTGTTGACTGTACACTCGCAATGAATTTTAGTTATTACGGGTTTAAAAAACGCGAACAATTACTTCGGTATTTTCAAAGCGTAAAAAATGGTCTCAAAGATGATGGTGTCTTTTTATTAGATGCTTATGGTGGAAGCGACTCGTTTCTTGAAATGGACGAAGAGCGAGACATGGATGGTTTTACTTACATCTGGGACCAACACCTTGTTAATCCCATTACTGGCGATATTGTTAACCATATTCACTTTGAATTTCCTGATGGTTCTAAAATTAAAAACGCATTTACATATGAGTGGCGGTTTTGGACTATTCCAGAAATAAAAGATGTTTTGATTGAAGCTGGGTTTAGTCGTGTGGTGGTGTATTGGGAGGGAACCGATGAGGATGGTGATGGGAATGGTGAATGGAAAATAGATGATCGTGGTGAGGCGTGCGCGGGGTGGGTTGTATATATGGCTGCGCTTAAATAAACATGAACACTTTGTTGAATATGACGACCGAAACGGGAGTTTGGCTTTCTGGTGAACTTTGTTCGGTTGAATCTCTTTTAGAAGATCATCTCAAAAGTAAACATGATGCGGTAAATGAAGTTTGCCAGTATCTCTCTGGTTACAGAGGAAAAATGCTGAGACCATCCCTTGTTTTATTGTCATGGAGAGCGGTGTGTGGAGACGCTGATGTTCCTGAAAAGGTACACCGCGCGGCGGGTGTTGTGGAACTAATACACCTCGCAACACTTGTACATGATGATGTTCTTGACGAGGCAGATATTCGGCGGGGTGGGCAAACCATTAATTCCCTGTGGGGAAACGAGGGTGCTGTCATGCTTGGTGACTATCTTTTATCAAGTGCGTTTCATCTGTGTTCAACTATTCGAAATCCAGATCTTAATATTTTGCTCGGTGAAGTCACAAACACACTTTGCGCGGGTGAACTTGTTCAGTTATATCACCGAAACGATATAAAACTTGGTTTATCTGAGTATTATCAAATCATCCACGACAAAACCGCTTCGCTTATTTCTGCAGCGTGTAAATTGGGTGGAATTCTAGGTGGTGGTGATCATAAAACTGTTCATGACCTTGGGGTCTTTGGGAACTCAATTGGAACAGCGTTTCAAATTAGAGACGACCTCATTGATATTCTGTCTGATGCAAGCGCTGCTGGAAAGCCGACTGGAAAAGATGTGGCGAAGGGTAAAATGACACTACCTGCAATTTTAATGTTAAAAAACAACCAAAATTGTTTGCCAGAATTACAAAAAGCCTTAGAAAACGACAACTTGTCTTGTCTTAAACAGATGTTGATTGAAAGTTCTTCTATTCATCGGGCTGAGAATGTTATTTGCGAACTTGTGGACGACGCTGTTCGATCTATTGGCTCCCTACAAAACAATATGTGTGGAGAATTGTTGGTCCGTTTGGCAAAACAACTCTCTCGGCCTGTTTGATTGGTGCTTGTGTTTTCTTTTTTAGGATACACTATTGCCAACGTTCCGTTCACCTTAAGGCTGAGGAGCTGGTGTTTCATTTTTAGCAACAGAAGTAGAGGTTCGATTCCCCTTCGGAACATTCATGTAGCCAAGTCACGCGAAAGTGTTGCTTTTGGAGTTTTGATATGTTACCGCGACGGCCTTTCTCGACCGGAAAAATAGGTTTTTTATATGTTCCACCATATCGAATTCAAGGAATAAGTGTTGCGGGAGAACAAACCGTTATTCATATTCCTGAATTAGATCTTGCCTTTGATATTGGCCTCTGCCCACGGCCGGCTCTTTCGGCTTCGGTTGTTGCGATCACACATGGGCACATGGATCATATTGCCGGACTTCCTTATTATTTCAGCCAACGATCCTTCCAAAAGATGGGGACAGGTACTTGTGTGTGTCATGAAGAAATTGCCGCTGCAATTCAAGGAATGATGGGCGGGTGGGTAGATGTAGAACAACAAAACACGCCTCATAACATTGTTCCACTTGCACCAAACGGGGAGTATGAAATCAAGCCAAATATTATGCTCAAGGGCATTGAGGCGAACCACGGTGTTCCAGCAATGTCGTATGTGGTGCTTGAATATCGAAAAAAGTTATTGGAAGAATTTCGTGATATTCCACAGTCTAAACTTCGTGAAATTAAACTTTCGGGTACGGATATAACACACACGCTTCAGTTGCCTGTTGTTGCTTTCACTGGAGATACTGAAATGGGTGATCATTTGTGTAGGCAAGAATTTGTTCGTTCTCCAATTGTTGTTAGCGAATGCACCTTCTTTAAAAAAGAACACCGACCAAGGGCGTCTGTTGGAAAACACCTACATATAGATGATATTGCCGAGTTACTTACAATATGGAGTGCTAAAGATGTTGTTCTTGTACACATGAGTAGAAGAACAACAATTGAGCAAGCCCGCGCAGCGATTGCTGAAAAGGTAAAACCGGGTGACTTGGATAGAATTCACATTCTTATGGACCACCGAACAAACCGAGAGCGGTATGAAAAACAAACTAACATTATTTGCGAAGATGGTTGAAATGTTGGTCGTATAAATTATTGCTATTTCATAAAGCAAAGTATTGTTTATTTTGTTTTTTTTGATTACACTTTTTTCTCTATGCCAACAAACAACATTGATTCCTCACAGTTACGGTTAGATTTATTGGCGCGGTTGCGCAAAGAGTACCCAAGAATGTGTCGAAAATGGTTTGAGGACATAGATGTATTAGGAATTTCAAACGGCTCTGTAATCATTTATTTACAAGAAGAAGTTCAACTAAATTATCTTAAACGAAGGTGTAAAAATCAATTTGTTGAAGCCGCGCAAATTATTACTGGGCATCTACTTGGTGTACAGTTTGTAAACAGCAGAGAGATTGATCAAAACACATCTCCAGGACCATTTAATTCATTGAGATCGGTTATTACTGATGATGTTTTTGGTGATATGTTAATTAGTCCTGATTACAGTTTTGATAATTTTGTTGTTGGTCCAGGAAATCAACTCGCCCACGCAGCAGCAGTTGCAGTGGCAAAAAAACCTGCTCAGGCATATAACCCGTTGTTTATTCATAGTGGTGTTGGTCTTGGGAAGACACATTTATTGCAGGCGATTTGCCAAACCGCCATGCAATCAAATAACTCAATGAAAATTTACTATGTATCTTGTAATGGTTTTTTAACACAGTTTTTAGAATCTGTGCAAGATGGTGAAATGGCTGATTTTCGCAACAAGTTTAGAGCGTTTGATATGCTCATTATTGATGACATTCACGACCTTTCAAATCGGGAACAAACACAAGAAGAATTTTTTCATACATTCAACACTTTGTTTCAATCCGGAAGGCAGGTTGTGTTAAGTTCAGATGCACCACCAACCGAGATTCCAAATCTTGAAGATCGGCTTACCAGTCGTTTTAGTTGTGGGCTCGTTGCGGGTATTAGCCCTCCTAAATTTGAAACGCGCGTTGCAATTATTAAAAAGAAAGCTGCGCTTCGCCATATAGATATTCCAGACGGTGTTTCAAACTATATCGCAGCGAGACTAGACCAGAATATTCGCCAACTTGAGGGTGCAATGACAAAGTTGCAAGGATTATCGCTGTTAGATGGATCTCCAATTGATTTAGCAATGGCAAAAATGGCTATTTCAAGCGGGACTGGACTTAAAAACACCCCAAAACATCTCTCAATACAAGATATTCTCGATACTATCAGTGTTTTTTATGACATAAAACTCATAGACCTGCTCTCAAAGCGAAGAAATAAGTCCATCACAATGCCGAGACAGGTTGGTATGTGGCTCGCAAGACACCATACACGGTTCAGTCTCGAGGAAATTGGCGGTTATTTTGGGGGACGAGATCACACTACTGTCATGCACGCGATCAAGAGTGTAGAATCAAAAAAAACTACAAATGATCAATTTGATCAAGATCTTATAAAACTTCAAAACCAACTCTCTTTAGACATAGAATAAATCTGTTTTTTCGGGTCTTTTTGATGCGCAACACCTGTGTGGATAAGTGGTGGATATCTTATTAGTTGTAGGCCGGTTACATCTCAAATCGCAGCGATAAAAACGAGCTTTACACTATGCTAGCGTGGGTTGTGTGTGATGTGCAACAGGCTTGTTGACAAGTTATTAAGACCTGTTTGGGTTTATAAGTTGTTGTGAACAGTGTTGTTAAGCGCCCAGAGATTGGGTCGTCCACATATCGACAATACATACAACGAAGAAGGCGAATATATTCTTTACAAAGATGTTCTTTTGGTGTGTAGATGGTTCATGAAGTAAAACTAATATTCGCCCACTTTGATAACGTTTCTTTTGCTCGTCCGGAGTTGATTGTTTCCCTTGCCATTTCCACCCCTTCAGAGAGGTCTTGAACGCGATCGGCAAGAAAAAGACCTAGGGACACATTAATGACAACCATGTTCCTCACGCCGCCATGGAGAGCTCCAGAGAGGGTGTCTCGAACAAACGCTGTTGCCTGTCCCAGGTCATTCGCAACAAGGTCTTCCATCTTGGAAAGGGGAAGCCCTAGTTCCTCAGGATAGATCGTCGATTCTGTTAGTTTCCCGTCCTCAACAATCACCATTCTTGTTGGTGCTGAAATTGATACTTCATCTAGTCCATCAATCGAATGCACGACCGCAGACTTTGTTGTGGAACTTTGAAGAAGGGATTCTGCTATAGGTACGACAAATTGATCACCCCAGACGCCAAGGAGTTGCCTGCCAGCATTACATGGATTTGAAAGCGGACCAAGTAGATTGAAAATTGTAGGAAAGCCAAGTTGCTTTCGAACCGGCATCACACTTGCCACAGCTTTGTGATGGTTTGGAGCGAAACAGAAGCAGATGTTTTCTTTTTCAAACGACGCTTGTTGTTGTTGCTCGGTTGCGTGAATATTGACACCAAGCGATTCAAGAACTTCAGCAGATCCCCTGCCGGTTCGTGACCGATTTCCGTGTTTTGCAATTTTTACACCACAAGCGGCAAGCACAATTCCTGCAGCAGTTGAGACGTTAAATGTTTTTGGAGCGCCACCCGTGCCACACGTATCTAAATATTGTGTGTGATCACCTTCAAGGTGTACTTTTTGCACAAACTCTTTCATAATTGAAGAAGCACCAAAAAGTTCTTCGCCCGTTGGATTGCGAGTTGCAAGCGCGGTAAGGAGTGCACCGATGAGCCCGTCTGGGGCACCTCCTGACATCAGAATACGCCAAGCATCAGCAATTTCTTTGGCAGTGAGCGTGTGACCTGATCGGACTTGATCAACAGCGTATCGAAGTGGTTCAAGTTGTTTGATATCGAGCATTTCAGTCATAATCTGCAAATCATACGCATGTGCGGATACTATTGCACCATGCTTGCCGATGCATATATTCACCAACTTAGCCCATTCGCCATTCAACTCTCTGATAGTTTTGGTTTGCGATGGTATGGGCTGGCGTATATCGCTGGATTTATCGTTGGTTGGTGGTTTATTCGCTGGATGGCTAAAACCGATCGATCTCCACTGGCGCCTGACCAAGCGGGCGATCTCTTGTTTGCTGGCGTATTAGGCGTTCTTTTTGGAGGACGAATTGGATTTGCACTTTTTTATGATCCCCACCTTTTTGTTGGTTTTTCTTCAGATTTTCCTTGGTGGGATTTGGTGGCTATTAACCGCGGCGGCATGGCAAGCCACGGCGGGATTATTGGCGTACTTTTTGCCTTTATTATTTGGGGCCGTAAACACAAAATACCAGTCATGCACCTTACAGACTTAGCAAGTATTGGTGGTACGGCGGGTTTGTTTTTTGGACGCGTTGCAAATTTTATCAACGGTGAATTATGGGGGAAAAAAATTGCCGACCAGACTGAAGTTCCTTGGTGGTCTGTGAAGTATCCAAGCGAGATAACAGAAGTTTGGATATACAACACCGACCAATACGGAAACCAATTGGCGACACTAGAGCCTCTTCGGACAACCATTGTGGGTGGAAGCGAAGTGTTTTACCAACAAGTTGTTGCAGAGGCATACGCGGGAAATGTCACTGTTATTGAGACAATAGCACCACAACTAACAGCGTGGTATCCCTCGCAACTGTTTCAAGCGATGAGCGATGGTCCTCTTTTGCTTGGGGCGTTGATCGTGGTTTGGATTGTTCCGAGGAAACCAGGAATTGTCAGTGGCTGGTTTTTAGTTGTGTATGGATTACTTCGTATTTTGACAGAAGTGTTTCGCCGGCCGGACGAAGGCGTATTAATTATTTTTGGTTTATCAAGGGGACAACTACTCAGCGTCGGAATGGTGCTTGCGGGTGCTGTTATGATTCTGATCTGCGCAAAAATTGGCTCAAAAAAATATGGCGGAATTATTCGAACGAAACAGGCATCAATGTAGCGTCGCCGCTGCACAGGTGTACCCACCGAACCGCGAGAGATTCAAGCAACACCTTGATCGAGATGTTTGTGTGAACTTGTCCTTCTATGTCTGCAAGAATAGCTGCTGCTCGAATTGCCAACGAGGACCGCTCTCTATCATTACCGAGAAGGGCTCGAACCTCCATGCCTAAAAGTTGTAAAATAACAAAAAAAGCCTGTCTATTCGCCGCCTCTTTGCTACATAGCGAATTTTTTTCAAGTTGAATTTTTACAAAAGATTCAACATATCCAATCATCATTGCTGCGGCCGAAGGGAAGACCTTTGAGCCCCCTACTCCACAGATGAAATCACGAAGCGAGTTTGCTAAAACCGGCAGGTTTGTTTCAATTGATACGCAAACATCACCTGGAGAACCAGATGAAAAAGCAACAGACCAATCAATGTCTGTTTCAGAAGCACCAAAATCCTTACTCATTACCCATTGGGCCATTTCATTTTGATCAAGTGGTGAAAAATTAACAGACTGGCAACGACTTTGAATCGTTGGTAATAGTAAATCGTCTCTAGAAGTCACAAGGATGATAAAGGTTCCAAGTGGTGGCTCCTCAAGAGTTTTTAAAAGTGCATTTTGTGCGGTTTCGTCAAGCAACTCTGCTTCATCAATAATAAACACCTTATGACCACCAGACACAGAAGTTTTAAAAGCAACAGCATCGTGTGATTGATCATCTCCGGTTCGACCACCAATCATTCGTTCGCGTAATAGATCAACAGGAATGTTTGTTTGTTTTCGACGTGCAAGCGCAGCGTTTTGTGACCAAGACGCATCCTCTTTTCGAATGATGTGAAGGTCGTTGTGTTGAAATTCTTCGTTGGTAGTTCCAAACGCCTCGCCAGAGATAAGAGATCGGGCAAATTCAACAGCAGCCGTACACTTTCCAACTCCCGCCGGACCCTGAAAAATCCACGCATGATGTGTTCTGTCATGGTACAGGGCGTTTGCAATCGTTTTTTTGGCGGTTTTTTGACCGACGATCAGTGTCATGTTCCCCATAATACCCTTCACGCAACAGTGTTGCCTTTTGGCGAGAAAAAGAAAAAAGGTACAGTTTGACCGAGTCTATCAAACATGTGGGGAAAATGGAAAGGTCATGCGTTTTGCAAAACTTAAAATAAAACCACCTCCAGTCAATATTCCACTGGTCGTATACATCTCAATGGCCTCCATTCTTGGAACATGTACAGGCCTTGTGGTATCAAGATCTTTCTCGTTCGATTATGTACTAGGGAGTTCGCTGGCAATTTCAGTAAGCATCATTGGACTTTGCATACACAAAAAAAAACATAAAGTAATTTTGTTCATTGTCGCAACGTTTGGTATATTTTTTTCAAGAGCATTTTATGTGACACAATCTGTTTCTCCCCCATGGCTAGTGGTGAATAATGGTGATCTTGTTGAACTTCAAGGCAGTGTTGTAACAACCCCCATAATAACTCCCCGAACAGAAGGATATCTATCACCCATTGATGATAGGCCACCTGTTACAACCTTTAACATGCTTGGTTCGCCGGCGCGTGGTTGCAGAGAACAACATTTATTCAAAGTAGAGGTTGATGGTGCCCCGAAAGTGAACAAGGGATACAGAATAATTACAATTGGAAGAATACGCCGGCACTTACACACAAACACAATACCGACACTCTTTGTATCTCAAGAAACACTGGTAAAAATAATACATAAAAATATAAAAGTAGGTTTTGAAACAGAACAAATCATAAAACAAAAAATTATGAATGGATTAGAAGGGGAAGAAAAAACGCTTGTTTCTGCACTCTTTTTTGGAGAAAGAGGAGTTGGTTGGAGAGAACTCGCAACCACATTTCGCCGAGCTGGACTCTCCCATATTCTTGCTGTAAGCGGACTTCACACCGCCATCATTATGCTCCTTATCATTTGTGTTATACGATCGGTATCAGTGGGAAAATATATCTATTTTATTGTAATTTGCGCTGTTTCTATTTTTTTGCTTTCGATCATCGAATCACGACCACCTGTTTTTCGCGCAATATTCATGATTATAGTTGCCTCAACACTTCAGCTTCGTGGCCAGCGATTTAGTGGTTCAGGAATACTCGCGCTTGTTGCAATGGTTGTTGCGTGGGTTGAGCCAACATCGATAACGACTGTTGGATTTATACTGAGCTTTACAGTTGTGCTTGGTCTTTGTGCATTGTTACCAACACTTCAATGGAAATTATTGGGTCCACGAGATAATTATGCACCAATACTAGAAACAATGAGGTATACACTCTCCTCACTTTGGATTGTGGGGCTCTGCGCCGTTCTAGTTGCCACGCCGCTCATCATGTATAAGTTTGGTACTTTTGCGCCAATAGGACTACTAAGTGGCCTTGGTGGAATGTTGTTTTTGTTTTTAATATTATTATTGGGGATCGTAAGGTTAACGGTTGGTTGGATTCATCCGCTTGTTGACGAGCAATTACTGTGTTGTATGAAGATATTTGTGTCGCAAATGCTCGAAACAACAAAGCAGTACGGCGAAATCCCATTGTTTTTTCACATCAATCCACCCGGTGTTTTTTTCGTAATTTTTTTGTTTTTGTTTTTATATTTTGTCATCATGACCAGAAGGTGGTTGAAAACAAAAATAATTATTAACATATTATTAACCATTTATTTTTTTGGAGGAGTTCAAGATGACCACACAGTCATCTCCACACTCAATGTAGGACACGGAACTTCACACATTATTCAAGATGGAAAAACAACCATTCTTGTAGATGCCGGCTCAAGGGTAGATTTGGATATTGGTTTTCACAAAGTGCTACCCTCACTGCGCAAGAGAGGGATAACAACAATAAACACGCTTATTGTGACACACAATGATTTGGACCACTGTTCGGCGATTCTTGATTTGATGCAAAAAATAAAAATACAAGAAATTTGTATGACACCACACGCACTTGCCAACCAAACACAAGTCGTATGCAAAATTGTTCAGGTCGCAAAAAGTAAACAAATTATTGTGAACAAAATTACAGCGGGGTGGAGTGTTGATACAAGCAACACAACAATCACAGCGCTCTGGCCAAAAAAAAACACCGATTACACATCTTCGAACGAAGCATCTGTGGTGTTATCAATCCAATCCGCTGGGCGAAGTGTTTTATTAACTGGCGATATTAACGAGAAAACAATTTCAAAACTTTTATCACAGACAATGGAACCAGTAGATGTATTAGAAATGCCACATCATGGACAGTGGAGCAATGAATCAGTTTCTCTTCTACAAAAACTTCGACCAAAGGTGGTTGTGCAATCGACGAGTAAATCACGATACGCACACGACGAATGGGTGATTCCAAGAAACACCAACCGGCTCGTGACGTGTATTGATGGAGACATCATCACGACAATTACTAATGGTGGGGTGGTAGAAATAGAAACCACATACACAAATTTAAGTTTGGTACTTCAATAGATTGTTTTTACTTTGAAACATCGTCGATCATTTGGAGAAGTGTTTTCTTTGCAGTTGTTCCCTCTATTTCCCAACGAGGAACAAACCGTCCATCAACTACAAGCACGGGAACACTGCGTCTCCAAACACCAAGTTTTGCACGAATATCACTTTGGATGATTGAAGCAACGTCCTCGCCCCTGGCAACACTAGCAATTGTTTCACTGCTTTGAGAACAAACAGATGCGGCTGTTTTCGCGAGCTCGTCTAAAGAGATTGAGGGTTGGACTGACATAAACATATTATGCACCTTCCACCTCGCATCGCTTCCACACAAAATATCAACAGCCTCAACAACCTTTGCCATTGCACACGAACCAGGATATTGGTTTTTATAATTTTTAACACCTAGGTTACAAGCACTGTCGATAGGAAAATGTCTGAATGCGTATTTTGCACGCTTATCTTCACCAACAATATCTTTTAGAAGCGAATCAAGTTTTTGGGTTGGTTCTGTTTGATAATCTCCCCAGACGATTATTTCTACATCTCCGTCTCCAAACCAAGAGAGCCTATTGCTGTCTTGGAAAGTACGAACCCTACCAACCCGCCAATCTTCTATAAGTTTTTCGGTTGCAGATGGAGGTGCAACTGTAGAAGACTCTCCTTCTGCAACAGTGTTCCCAACAGCGTCAATAACTTTAACAAGCGAATCTTGTCCACCGTAATACCAAAGATATTCAACACCGTTAATAAAGATCATGGGCGTAAACCAAATTCCGAGTGACTTTCCATCAACAGTATCTTCTTTTACTCCACGAAGCGTTATAGGCGTTTGCATGGTTTGAATGAATATTTCTGGATCAAACCCAAGCATTATTAGATCATTTTTGAAAGTTGCATCGGTAAAAGATCCTTCGTTTGCAAACAACCAAGTGTGCATCTGTTCCCAGCCATCCTGCCCACCGAGAATAAACGCGGTTTCAGCAGCACGAGCAGCCCAACACGCATTCCCATGCAGCTTCATTTTTCCAATCTCGTCATTGCAATCATAATTGAGTGGAAAATGTTTGACGACAATCGAAAGATCGTTTCTTTTTTCGTAAATACGCGCCAATTGTGTTTCTAGTCTCTTACAGTCTGGGCATTGATAGTCTGTAAACATAACAATTTGGATTGGAGCATCAGGGCTTCCAAACCTGTGGTCTGACTCAAGAAGTTTCAATGTAGAACTCTCAGCACCACCCTCAATGATTTGCTTTGCATTTTCGTCACTAAGTTTTTTATCATCAACTTTCTTTTTTGTAGAAGAAAACAAATACACAGCACCAAGGATAACACTGATAAAAACAAATCCAAAAATAAAACTTTTTGCAAGACACTTATTACACACATGCTCTCTGGAGCGAATTTGTAGTTCAGCACAGACCCACAGCACAAGGTTACAGAAATGAACCAAGGCGCACCATTTACAAAAATGACCACTTATAATCATCACGATCACAAAACCAAGAGATCCAAATACACTAAGGCGGATAAGCCAAAGAAGTGGTTTGGAGTTTCCCTTTGTACTTTTCCACAAACCAGATATGGTCACGAACCACGCGAGACCAACAAACGAGATTGGCCACATAAACGAGCCAATTGGAATATTTCCAAATGGTCCGTTGGTGACAGCCTCGCACCCACTCTCGGGTCCACAACCAGGCGCGGTGGTCCATAATCCTAACTTGGGGCCAGCTAAAACAAGTGAGGCGATTGATGCTAAAGAAATGGCAAGTGCGCCAATCCAAAAAAAGGTTGTCCCTTTATGTGTGATATTTGTGTTATTTTTAGTCATGTGTACCTACATTTTTTTAGGAACTTCGATTCCAAGAAGATCAAGTCCATTAACAATTACTCGACGAGTTAACTCAGACAAGCGAAGTCTTGACCCCCTAATCGTCTCATCTTCAACTTTAAGAACAGGACACGCTTGGTAGAACGAACTAAACGCGCCGGTTAACTCATGTAACCATAGACAAAGTAAGTGTGGTTCTAGATTTTGCGCAACACTGTGTACAACGTTCCCATACTGTAATAACGCAAGCACTAATTGTCGCTCTTGTGGCGTGTTAATAATAATATCTGACGAGAATGTTGTTTCCCCAGATTTTTCTACCAACGAGGTAATTCTAGCGCACGCATATTGAATATATGGACCAGTGTTTCCCTCGAACGAGATCATTCGATCCATATCAAAGACATAATCAGATACTAAATCGTTTGAAAGATCGGCATATTTAATTGCCCCGATTCCAATTTGCCTTCCAATGGTCGACAGTTCTGCTGCGTTCATGCCATGTGTTTGTGATTTTTCGTCTTCACTTCGCCGCCTTACCTCCGCCCTGCCGCGAGTAACCGCTTCGTCAAGCAGCGAAGAAAGGGGCACATTTGAACCACTTCTTGTTTTAAGTGGTTTTTTATTCTCACCAAGAACGGAACCAAAAGGGATATGCTTAAAATCAACATCAGCGCCATCAGGGGTTTTGTTCCAGCCAATGAGCTTTGCCGCATCGAACAAATCTTTAAAATGATCACGCTGTCTTGCATCAACCACATACACAACTCGATCACACTTCAGTTCCTGTGTTCTAAAATAGATAGCCGCAAGATCTGTTGTTGCGTACATAAAACCACCATCAGACTTTCGAATAAGAAGTGGTCGTTTTTGCCCATTAAAACGCACAATGAGCGCACCATTATCTTCCTCAGCAAGTCCACAATCTACAAACATGTCAACAACATCACTTAGCCGGTCGCGATAAAAAGACTCTCCCCGATTGTGTTCTGGTCCAAGTTTTACATTGAGTAAATCAAGGGAGACGAATACCTCTTTCATTGTGCAATCAATCAATTTTTGCCACCCAAAAAGTAATTCGGGGTCTCCTTGTTGTAATGAAACAAGCGTTGATTTGGCCCTTTCTTGTGCAGGAATTGCTTCTGCGTTTTGTTCTTCTAATTCAATAATTCTGTGTGGACCAGCATGAATGTTTTTTGCTGTTTCAAGTCCTCGAATATCATCTTTCGCAATAAACTGCGCTTCTTTATACGCAGTGTTTAGATCTTCGATTGAAATTTTGTCGAGATCAATCCCAGTGTTAAGTAAATTTTCAAGAACTTTTGCTATTGGCAACCCCCAATCACCCAAATGATTTTCTCGGTAGACCCTTCTGCCAAGCCTTTCAAATATTCTTGCAAGAGAATCTCCAATAATAGTTGAACGAAGGTGACCAACATGCAATTGTTTGGCGACATTAACACCGCAAAGATCGATTGCAATTGGGTGTATGTCTTCGGACGGTTGTACGCCTAGCGATGGAGAGTCCATTTCTTCACAGAGTTTTACCAGAGCAGCCGATGTAAGAGTGATGTTTATGAAGCCTGGGCCAGCAATTTCTAGAGATTCAGCAAAACTACTAAGATCGATTGCCTCAACAATTTTTTCAGCAAGTTCTCTGGGGTTTTGACCCATTTTTTTAGCAATCCCCATGATGCCATTGATTTGGTAATCACCAAACTTCGGGTTTTGCGAAAGTCGAACCACTGGATCCGCATCTTTGTATTCGTCGCCAAGGGTTGTAGAAAAAGCGGCCCGCACAGCGTCAGAAATGGTTTGTTTTGGATCTTTGGTCATATTCTGCATACGATACAACCTCTACCCAAATTTCGCCCACGGGCACTTTTTGGTACCATCGTATTGCTATGGCATCACCAACCACCGAACCTACCACGCAACTTGAGAAAAAAGATCGCTGCGGTGATCTAGATCACCGCCCAAGAGTACTTCTTGGCAAAATGGGGCTTGATGGGCATGACCGAGGCGTCAAACTCATTGCTAGAGCCCTTCGTGATAGCGGCGTTCACGTGATTTATTCTGGACTCTGGCAAACACCACGATCTCTGGCCATTTCCGCTCGCGACGAAGACGTTGACATGATGGCATGTTCAATGATGAGTAACTCTCACCTTGTGCTCGTTCCAAGAATGATGGTCGAGATGAAAAATGTTGGTCGCGCAGATTTACTAGTTGACGTTGGTGGCATTATTCCACAAGAAGATATTCAACCACTTCTTGATTGTGGTGTTCGAGGTGTCTATCACACAGGCACAAGCATGCTTGATATTGTTGAAGCAGTTCGATCTGCAACAAAACCACAACATCCAATTTCTTCTGATCACATCACTGCCACCCTCGCAAGAAATATTAGTCTTGTTGAAGCTGGCAAGAGTGTAGACGCACCCAAAAAACGACCAACAAAAGTAATTGGATTTACCGGCTCTCCTGGAGCAGGAAAATCAACACTCTCTGCAGCAATGGCTGCGGAAATTATACGTAATGGCGACAAAGTAGCAATTGTTGCGTATGACCCAATGAGCCCAATCAGCGCTGGCGCGCTTCTTGGTGACCGCCTTCGGGTCGATTTTAATGCTGTTGACGAAAGTGTTTTCTATAGAAGCCTTGCGAGAGTAGGAGAAGACTACGACACGCTACCAGAAATTTTAGATCTTATTGGCGGCGCCGGTTTTGACCACGTGATTGTTGAAACAGTTGGTGCTGGTCAAAACGATGTGGCTATTCGCACACTTGTTGATGAAACAGTCGTAGTTCTTGTGCCAGGCATGGGCGACGCAGTACAAATGGACAAGGCAGGAATTTTAGAAATTGCAAATACATTTGTGGTGAACAAAGCCGATTATGACGGCGAAAGCGCGCTGGTTCGAGAATTGTTAGATATTGCAAATGGTCGTGCTATTTTTGAAACAATCGCAACACAAGGCAAAGGTGTTCTAGAACTATTAGAGCACCTGTTTTAAAATAAACTAACCCCCAGTTAATTAATCTCGGTACACCGGTCGGTCGGCAAGATCAAAGTTCCACAAGTTTTGTACACCCCTTGAATCTAAGTCACCGACACCCATGCAACTTTGAATAACATTTGACGGATCGTCCATTGCAATGTCTCCATGCATTTTGAACTTCGCAACAAGAATATCATCGAGATTTGCCACAGTGTTTCTTGCGTGCCCAGCCGGGTACATCACTAAACCACTATCTAAAACAGTTCCGTCAACAAGTGAAATTTTCATAGATGTTGGAATACCATCGGGGTATTTTTCATCATATTCTTTTCCACCATGTTCAAACGAAATAGTTTCCATGATTGCACGCGCAGTTGGATGAGAAATTGCGTCTGCATCAAAATCATAGGGCGTGAGCATCAGTCGTTTCCAAACCTCATCATTGGATTGACTGAAAAATTCCGCCCCCTCTAGTTTTGCAACTTCTTGTGCTTTACGCAACATTGCAGAAACAATGTACACCATAGAGTGGTCAGCAGATTGTCGAGTTTTTGGATCACGTTTGGCAGGATCGCCAATGATTCCAAACGCGGGTTCATAGGCAGTAATATGGATCGATGTAATTTTTTCTGGTTCTACAGCAATGCTCGGGTCTTGTTGGATAAGATTAAGCAATCCTTGCAACGCGCCCGCGGACTGGTGTTCATACAAACCAATTTTGAAATGCATGCCCATGACAGCAAAATCTTCGCCACTGTGAGACAAAACCAAATCAAAAGGTGAGTCGCCACTGGTGGGCTCAAACTGTCTAAACACGGCCTCTGGGTTTCTGAAAATATCACGAGGACCCCTGAACCCACGCTTCGATCGTTGCACTGAAAGTATTGCAACCTCTGTACTAATTGCTGCCGAAGAACCCTTCGAATCCGAGAGTTGTTTGCCCGCGCGAATTGCTCGCCATGGAATGTAGTGTGCAATGGTCATTCCAATTGCAGATTCAATTTGTTCTACAGTTGCACCACACATAGCACCATATACAGCTGCTGATGCAATTGCACCATGTACAACATGATCAATTTTATATGTTTTTAAACTAAAGACTTCTGCGAGTCTTCCTCGGATTTCATCAAGCAAGATCATTCCACGAAGCGCGGCTGCGCCATCAAGGTTCATCAATTGCGCGGCAGCGATTGGAACCGCATAAAAATCATTGTGCCCAAACTCACCAGCAGTGTGGCCAAGATCAGGATTAAAACCAAAATTTGTTCCATTTGAATCCCACTCTCTCACTGCGGCCGCGTTTGCCAAAATAGCCTTTTCGGGTCGAACGCACACATTCGAACCAAAGACGGTCGCACCTTTTTCCGTTGTGTATTCAAGTGCTTCGTTTTGTAATACAACAGGAGCGTTTGTTTTTACAGAAAGTGCGGAAAGTCCACAGAGCACAGCATCAGTAAAAAACAAAGTGGTTCGATCAAGAACACTTTGAGACGGTTCTCCAATTGATTTATTTATAAAATCAATTGCAAACACCCCTATTCCAAGTGCTTGATTAGAGTTTTTTGGGAGAGTAACGAATGTTTCGGTAGCAGTTGTCATGTTGTGTGTTTCAAAAAAAGATCAACTTGATCAGTTGAGCCAAGGACCACACTTGTTCGTTCGTGCAATCCAGTTGGTTGAATATCGAGAATACGATTGCCCTGTGCAACCGCTTTTCCCCCAGCCTGCTCAATGATCATCGCCATTGGGTTTGCCTCGTACATCAAACGAAGTTTCCCATCAGGTTTATCACTTGTTGGTGGATAGAGAAAAATACCACCTTTTAACAGTGTTCTATGTACATCAGCGACCATTGAACCAATATATCTACTTGAATAATTATTTTGATGCGCCCAGTTTAAATATGATCGAACACCATCACTAAAACTTGCCGTGTATGCTTCATTAACTGAATACATGTTGTTTCCGTTTGGTATTTGAAGTTTTGCTTCAACAAGTACAAATGATCCAATGGCTTGATCGAGCACAAACATATCAACACCATTACCAGTTGTTAAAACAAGGATGGTTGAGGAACCATACAGAACATATCCTGCTGCAACTTGTTTACTTCCTTCCTGAAGAATAACCTCTTCTCTTGTTCCCCCATCTGGTAAACGAAGAACACTAAAAATAGTGCCAACCCCAACAGACACATCAATATTTGAAGAACCATCTAGTGGATCAAAAAGAACAGCGTATTTACCACCCTCCGCACGTTTACGAAGAAAAAACGGAGTTTCATTTTCTTCACTTGCAAGAATACCAACATTGTCTCTACTTCCAAGACACCGCAAAATAAGTTCGTTGGAAATCACATCAAGTTTGTGTTGCATTTCACCCTGAACATTTTCAGCACCAACCTCACCCACAACATCTTCAATTCTTGCACACCGAACCTTGTTTCCAATAGCCTTGGTTGCCAGTGAAATAGCCGAGATAATCCACGAAAACTCACCCGTGGCTCCCTCATATTTTTGTTCTTCTGCCAAAATGTGGCTTTGAAGGCTAGTTAAATTATCACTTGTCCAATTGTGTTCCATAATGTTTCACATGACCTTGAGGTGTTTAGATAGAATGTGTGCCCTCGCAGTGGGTTACAGGAAACATATTCTACCTAACTTAGAAAAAAAGGCACAAACAAATGACAACCGCAGATAAATCAGATCAACCAGTTATTCTCGCCGCCCGCCGCACGGTTGTTGGGCGTTTTTTAGGCGGACTTTCACGGGTTCCATCCCCTGAAATTGGCTCTTGGGCCATTCGGGAGGCTGTAGAAGATTCAGGCGTTGACCCAATGTCAATTGACGAGTGTGTCATGGGGTGTGTATTACAGGCAGGTGTTGGGCAAAACCCATCACGCCAAGCAGGTTTGAAGGCAGGGTTGCCAAATACCCTTTCGGCAGTAACTGTGAATAAAGTTTGCGGCAGCGGTCTGCAATCAGTGATGCAAGCGGCGCAATCAATCAAGGCGGGAGACACAAGCGTTGTTGTAGCGGGTGGCATGGAAAACATGTCAATATCCCCCCACCTTGCACACGTTCGAAGTGGAATTAAATTTGGAGAGGGAAAACTCATAGATCACATGCAACACGATGGACTCACTTGCCCGTTTGAAAATTGGGGAATGGGGTCAGCTGCTGAGTGGACAGCAGATGAGTTTAATATTACCCGCGAAGAACAGGATGCATATTCCGCGCAATCTCACCACCGCGCAGCGCACGCAATAAGTGAGGGCTGGTTCAATGACGAACAAATTACTTTTGAAGCAAAACAAGTAAGGCAACGCGCCGATATCACGCAAGATGAAGGTGTTCGTGGTGATTCAACTGCCGAATCACTAGGAAAACTTCGACCAGCTTTTGCTAAAGAAGGAAGCGTGACAGCTGGCAATGCATCACAAATTTCTGATGGCGGCGCAGCGGTTATTGTTGCTTCCCAAAATACAGAAGGCGAAGTTCTTGCACGCATTGTTGATTACAACACGCAAGGCGTTGATCCAAAAGAAATTTTTACAGCCCCCGGAAAAGGGATCGCTGCACTTCTAGAACGAAACAACCTGTCTGTATCAGATGTTGATTTGTTTGAAATTAACGAAGCGTTTGCTGTGCAAGTTTTACAAAACCTAGCACATCTAGGTTTAGATCAAACGAATGTGAATGTGTGTGGCGGCGGCATAGCGCTCGGTCACCCAATTGGCGGTTCTGGCGCGCGAGTTCTTGTGACACTCATTCACCAAATGCGCCGGCTTGATGCAAAGCGCGGCGTTGTAAGTTTGTGCCTCGGAGGCGGCAACGCTGTCTCTATGTTACTAGAGCGAGATTAACTACCCGCGGGGTAGTTTTTACCTCGAAGAACCAATTGGTCTTGTTGCTTTTGCTGTATTTGACGCAGGTCGTCTGACTTTGACAGATGCGCGAGAAGTAATACGCGGCCTATCAGTGTTTGGTCGTTTTGGTGTTGTTGGTCGTTTCATATCATCACACCTCCTTGTTACAGGCCAATATCTTCGGCCCACAAATCAGGCTTTTCGTTCTTAAGCCGTTGCATCAACGCAACGCAACGGGCATCATGAATTACCTGTATCTCAACACCATTCGAACATAAAAGTTCTTCTGCGCCAAGAAAATTCTTATTTTCTCCAATAATCACACGTGGAATGCCAAAAAGGAGGGTTGTACCAGTACACATCACACATGGACTCAATGTTGAAACAAGTGTGAGCGATTTCCAATCACGTCTTCTTCCGGCATTTCTAATACAAACAACCTCGGCGTGTGCAGTCGGATCCCCATTTTGAACTCGCGTGTTGTGACCACGGGAAACAATAGATCCACCTTCATCTACAAGGGTTGAACCAATTGGAATACCACCCTCATCCCAAGATTTTTCTGCTTGTTCAATAGCGGCATTTAGCCATTCTTGTTCAAATTTCATTCCGAATCAACGATGGCGGTTTGTTCTGGTGCAACATAATTTGGCACAGGTGCTTGTGCAACTGGAATCAACCAAATTCGTTCACGGTTTACTTCCCACGGATGAGACAATGTTTTTGATAAATACAACGTTGCGGTTTCATACCCACCACCTGCGCGAGGAATAATAATATCTGCTTCTGCTTTTAAACCACGAACTCGTAACTCCGTAATGTGATATGCTCGTTCGCCATTATTTTGAAGCGGCGCAGAACCAGCAACTCTTGCAGACACGATGTCATATGTTTCACCAGACATTCCTTCTGGAAGGTTGTACACAACAGTTTCCATGCCACCATAATGATTGTGTGCATAGTCAATCGTGGTGACTAAAATTGTTGGAACAGGTTCGTAAGAAGAGTTGGAAAAAACAACTGCAGAATCAACTTCAATTGGTGGATACGTTGCAATTGGCGAACAGCACGAAAGGGTTGAAATGACGATAAGTGTGAGTATGTATTTCATATGTAAAGTGTAGCAAAGAGCGCCCATTAGCACCATCGAACAGGTAAATCGTGATGTATTCCCACAAGATCAACAAGTTTCCCAGCCATAAAATCAACCAAATCATCAATGGTTTTTGGCTGCATATAAAAACCTGGAGACAATGGTGCAATAATTGCACCCGACCTTGAGAGTGTGGCGAGGTTTTCTACATCAATTGCGCTCATCGGAGTTTCTCTGTGTGCAATAACCAACACTCTCCTTTCCTTGAGTGACACGGCTGCCGCCCGATGAACCAACGTGTTTGTTACACCATTTGCAATCGCCCCAACACTGTTACTCGAACAAGGAACAATGATCATTCCATCGTGCAAAAAACTTCCAGAAGCGATTGAGGAACCAAAATCTTTTTCGTTGTGGATGATAAGAAGTTGTTCATCAACGTTAAACTGTTCTGCGCACAATGTACTGATGTTTGATTCTTCAAACAACAACCGCCTTCCCACCGCAGAAACAACAAGGTGTACTTCAACACCATGTTCAACAAGCAACTGTATAACACGGACGGTGTAAGGTGCTCCAGAAGCACCAGTAACCCCAACAACAATTCTTTTTGTAGTCATTGTTGTTCACCCGATTCCAACAAGCCGGTCACCATGCTTGGTGGTGGATCACGAAGAAGAATGATATCCCCCTCAACAAGACCATCTTCAATAACAGTAAACGATTCACTAAACCGACCGATTGTGACAGGATGTTGCTCAAATCCACCACCTTTTTGTAACCAAACCCAAACAATCCCCCGTTTTCTGTGTATTGCGTGAATGGGAACAAAAACCCGATCATTAACCATGCCCACCAATATTTCTGCAGAGCAGCGCATTGATGGCTTGAGACCAACAACGTTTTCTTCAGTTAATTTAATTTTAATAGTGTAGTCCCGCCTGTTTGGATCTCTCCAGCCTCCACCAGAAGCGAGAACACCAACCGAGATCACCTTTCCCCTAAACACATCGTCTGGAAACGCATCACAAATAATAGAAGCAGATTGACCATTTTCAATAAGACCACTCAACGCTTCATTCACTTTTACTTCCGCAACCATTTGTTCTGTGTTTGGAATAATCATAACTAACTCATTGCGGTATAGTTTTTTCCCAACCTTTACAGGCTCACCCTCACGGTGCCTTTCCTCTCCCAAACTTGATGCGTACACCACCATCCCGCTTGCCGGAGAAGTAACAACACACATTTCTAGTTGATCTTCAAGTTTTTGAAGCCCCCCACGTTTATTCGCTAGTTTTTTTTGTGCTGCGGACACGTTTGATTCGGCGCTTCGTATTTCAGAAGCCAGTCGCTCTGTAGCCCGATCTAGCTCGTCCTTCGCTTGTTGAAGATCCGATTCTTTTTTTTGTTTATCTTGTTTAAATGTATAGTTGTTATATACATCAACATCGAGAACGGTTTTTTTTAGTTGTGCATCTGCGTTTAGAAGGGCAATTTCATCTCGATCAAGTTCATCCTTACTTAAAAACTCTTGTTCATAAAGTTTCAATGAAGATTCAAATTTTCCAGAGAGTCTTGTGAAATCTTTTTGTGCAGTTTTCACAGCAAGATCAAGTGATTGCCGTCTTGCAACCACTTCCCCCTTTTCCCAAGACTGTAAAGCTAATTCGGCAAGATCTACAGCAAGTTGTTTTACAGACAGTTCTGAGTCGCGTTTCTTTTTCAAGATTGTGAGACTAGCCACAGAACTATCAAGATTGTTTGTGCTTGTCGTCACAGCGTCTTGTGCGTTTCTCGTTTCATTTTGTATTGCTTCGTCATTCAGACGAAGCAACACGTCACCAGCATTCACCCTTGACCCCTCATCAACCAATTCGATAATCACAGCATTTGATTCAAGCGCGTTGTGAACATTTACTTGTTCTAACGCAGAGAGTTCACCCGAAGTAGGCACGGTAATTTCAAAATTACCCCGACCAACCTCATAGAGCGCACCGGCGCCAAGTGAACGAGTGTTTGTAGAACTACCGGTTGGAATGGCCCAAACCACCACAACAACAATAGCGATGCACGCTACAAGTATTGCTGAAATAGAAACACCACGTCTCATAGACAGGGATTGTAATCGACTTTTTAATATACTCATAAACTTTGTTTTATTGTACCAATTGGATACATGTTTCCATTTTGTTGAATTCGTAGTTGTCCAGCCCGCAATAAAAAGTCAACAATCGAAAGTTCAAGGTCGCGCCTTGCACTATCTCTCGCATCTTGTGCACTTTGTAATTCAGAAATAGCTCTTGTTTGATCTAGGACAGAAACACGATCTGGGTCGGCGTTAATTGAATTGAGACCAAGTTGTGCAATATCTACATTTCTTTCTTGAAGATCGAGCGTGAATTGAAAAACTTCAATATTTCGTAGAGAGGACCGAACTTCAATAGCGACAGACTCCTTCGATGTTCGCAACGATCGTTTTGCGCGTTCTAATAAAATTTGTTGTTGCCGCAAGTTAATTCTGTCGGACTCTCTGTCAAGTGGGACACCAAATGTAATACCAACGGAGTAGTCAGCCTCTCTCCCATCAAAGTCTGCGAGTTCGTTGTTTTCAGATGGTAATGAAGCGCTTGCAGCAAAATCTAAATCAGACAAAATTCCATTTTTTGCGTTTTGAACACGGCGGTAGGCATCACCAACTCTATCCTCTTCTGTTTGTAAATCAAGTCTATACTGCAACGCTTGTGTTACGGCGGTTTTCATTTCAACCTCAAGCGGGCGAAGACCAAGAGACGTTGATTCGATACGAACAAGTTCCTCAATTGGCCAGCCTATTTTTACTTTGAATCGGTCAACAGACAATCTATATCGTTCCCAAGACTGGCTTAATCTTGCAACCGCAGCAAGTGCTTGATTTTCTGCATCTGCAGAATCATACAACCGAGTTCTTCCAGATTCATACAAGGCTTTTTGTCGACTTGCAAGTTGTCGTAACGACTCAACACCGCGTTGTGCGTTTGCAAGAGACTGCCGCTGTACAACAAGGTTTAAATAATCACCTGCAATGGATCGAAAAAAAGTTCTCCGAAATCGCTCAAACGCACGAGCACCATATACCAAGTTTCGTTTTGATTGAATAAGTGTTTCCCGTGCCACAGTTCCGGCACCACGAAGAAGCGGAAGTTCTAACGCAAGACCCAGAGTTGAACCTTTTGTTATTCCATTTGTTGTGGAACCATGTAAAGTATCAGCAAAACTTGTGAGTGCTGTTGCGGACACAGATCCACCATAAGGCAACCGGTGGGTGATTTCAAAGTCGTGGACGACGCTTAGAGAAGTGTCATAAAAACCACCGGTCGAATTGGCGTCTGTTGTCACGCCAACGCTTTCAAAAAACCGCGGTCCCCATACATGTAACTCACTTAGTAAAGAGAGTGTTGTGCTGAGATAATCGTATTCAGCAAACCTATATTCTTGTGCATGGAGAGTTGACCACAGAAGTGATTCGTCAAGCGTAAGAAGCGTTCCGTTTTCTTCAAGTTCTCTCGTAGCGGCGCCGAGTTTTTTGCCAATCGTGTTACTGTCCACTTGAGTTGTTGGTATTAATGTGAGGTCATCAATCGCCGGATTATTTGTTGGTGGCAGCGGATTTTCTGGCGAAGAGGATGGTAAATCTGACCAATGGACTAGGTTTGGAAGAATAGAATCATTACCAAGCGAATCGTTCGCTTCTGCCATTAAAGCCTCAACCCGGTGATCAATTGCCTGAAAACCAGAATCACAACCCTGAAGAACAAATAGAAATAATGGTAATAATCGCCACATATGGGTGATGATACTTGATGTCAACGACTCTTTCACCTAGTAGAATTGTTTTATTCTTATGCCAATACAATCACCAAACCATCCAAACGTATGGGTTTTTGAACATCCTGTTATTCAGGATAAATTGACCCGAATAAGAGATTGTAAAACAGACCACGCAACCTTTAGATCACTATTGAATGAGATCGCTGGGTTGATGTTTTTTCAACTTTCAAGAAATTTTAATAGTGTTGATTCAGAAGTGAACACACCAATTGAAAAAACAGTTGGATCAAGGCTTGCTGATCCAATTACACTTGTCCCAATTCTTCGCGCTGGGGTTGGAATGACAGATGGCATTCTTGGGATGATTCCAGAGGCAAGAGTTGGGCACATTGGGTTGTATCGTGACGAAGAAACCAAAGGACCTGTTCCTTATTATTGCAAACTTCCAAGCGATATTGCCAACGGACCAGTGTTGCTGATCGATCCAATGCTTGCAACGGGCGGGTCCGCTTCGTATGCCGCACAGGTTCTTCGAGATAACGGTTGCGATGATGTTCAAATGGTTTGCCTTGTTGCTTCACCAGTGGGTGTATCAAGAATGGAAAAAGATCATCCAACACTTCGAATTTCAACAGCGTCAATAGATAGATGTTTAAACGAAAATGGATATATTGTTCCTGGTTTGGGCGATGCGGGCGACCGTATTTTTGGAACCGTATAAAAATGCCAGAAAAAAAGAACAGATCATTTGACAGACATGGTGGTTACTCAACGCCAATTGGGGCAATGGCATCACAACGACACGATCTTGAACTTGAAAACATCAAAATGTTGGGTGACGAATCTCCAACATTTGTTCCTTCGTCGATTAATGTGATTGAACCAACTTTTACTGAATCAACCCCAGAAACATCTTTATATGTTGGCGATTGCAGAGAAGTTCTCCCTAGATTAAAAGAACAAAACAAGGTTGATCTCATATTTGCGGATCCTCCATTTAACTGGGATGTTCCATATGACGGGTGGAAAGACGGCATGTCGAGGGATGAGTATGAACGCTTCACATTTGATTGGCTTGATGGTTGTATTAACCTTCTTTCTCCTTCAGGCGCGTTGTGGGTAAACATTCCTGACGACACCGCCGCAGAGGTAGTGATGCACCTGAAACGTCGCGGACTAACCATGATTAACTGGTGTGTTTGGCATTTTCGGTTTGGTCAATGTAGAACCGGATCTTTTATTATGAGCAAGGTACACGCGCTGTATTTTGTGAAGGACCCCGACAATCGAACATGGAACAGTGATGCAATTCTGGAGCAAAGTGATCGTGCGAGCATTTACAAAGATCAAAGGACACACAACAAAGAAAATAACAAAGGAATGCGTGTGCCAATGGATGTTTGGTACGGGAAGTTTTGGGGTCGCATTCAGGGGAACAACAAAGAGCGAAGACATGGACACCACAACCAAATTCCAGAAGTGTATTTAGAACGAGTCATCCTTGCGTGTTCTAACGAAGGCGACATCATACTCGATCCATTTGCAGGAAGTGGAACAACAAGTACGGTTGCAAGATCTCACAACCGAAGATCTGTTTGTGTTGAATATTCTGAACACAATGCCGAAAGTGCTTGGAATAGAATTATAAATATAGGAATGGTAAGAAAAAACTGTTCCGCGGGTCAAAGCTCTGCTATTTTTCAAGGCAGAAAACCATCATGACAAAGATACAAACAATCAACATGTCCGACCCTGTTGCAGTGAGTGAACTTCTTTTACAAGCAGCAGTAGTAATGGAAAACGCAAAGGGTCGTATTGGCGCCACGCAGCACATACCAGGAACAGGACAAGTTCTTGTAACGGGCGACCTTCATGACAACCCATTTAATTACAGTAAAATTGTAAAATTTGCACAACTTGATAAAAGCGAAGACTATCACGTTATCTTGCAAGAGTTGATCCATGGAGACAAACTTGTTGGCGGTGTCGACATGAGTTTTCGGATGCTTGTTCGAATTGCTTCACTTGTCATTGCGTATCCAACACAAGTTCATCCTATTATTGCCAACCATGAGTTATCTCAATTGACTCGCCGGGGAATTACAAAGGGCAAGGGTAACATTGTTGAAATGTTTATAGATGGAGTTGAGTGGGTGTTTGGAACAGAGTCGGACTCTGTTTTTGAAGCCATTGACTCGTTTTTCTTAGCAATGCCACTTGCTGTTAAATCAGCAAGCGGTTTAATGTGTTGTCACAGTTTACCAAATGCACCGTTGATGCATGTTTTTGATAAAGATGTTGTAAATAGACCAATGACTGATGCGGACCGAAACAACCTTGATGGATCCGTCACACTTATGGTGTGGGGGAGAGTACATACGGAATCCCAGGTTGAATGTTTGGCAAAAGCGTGGGATGTAAAACTGTTTTGTTTGGGACACGCATTCGTTTCAGGGGGGATAGAAGTGTTAATGCCGAATGTTCTTTTACTTAACAGTGACCACGAGCAAGGCGCAGTCTTACCAATTAATTTAAGCGATATTCCGACTGCAGAGACAGCAATGTGGTCTGCAATCAAACTCGCGTCACTTCCTTACGAACCCGACTATGTCTGACAAAGAACCACTGTTTGTTTCTATCGAACTTTCACAGCGAGACGGGACTGTTGCTGCAAGAATTGGCGAGGGGGATATTGTTGAAACCGCGGCAATACAGGGCGATCGTGACAAAGATGCAATTATGCCTGCGCTTGAACATACCATATCAACCGTTGGTGGAAATCCAGGCGAAGTGAATACAATATTCGTTTCTGTTGGTCCCGGAAGTTTTACAGGTTTACGCGTAGCAATCGCGACCGCAAAAATGATCTCATATACAACCAGCGCAATGGTTGTTCCAGTCGAAACAGCTTTAGGAGTAGTGTGTGCGGATTTAGAATCCACAAAAACATCAATTGTTGTTTCTGTGGTCAAACAAGAAACTTGCTGGCTGTCGGTTGTGACAAAGAAACCAATATGGCGTTGCGAGGGGCGACTAGTGAATATTTCTACATTACATACATATATAGAACAAGGTTGTGTGCTGTATGGGGATTCGTTTTTACCAGATGAAATTATTCAAAATTGTAAAGATGTTGGTGTACCAATCAGAACACTGCAATCAACAGCCACAGCAATTATGAATGTAGGCAGGACTTTTGGCAAAGAGAACCATGTTGACCCAACATTGCTCCTACCAATCTATCCACGCGAGCCAGAAGCGGTTCGTAAGTGGAAAGAAGTGCGATTACGCTCTAATTAGCACCACGTAGTTAAGGGATCTGCGCCTGTTCTTTGTGTAAAAAACAACACTATTAGAGATATTGGTTGTCTATTTTTACAAAAACGAGCCAATTTGGGAAGTTGGGTGAAGTGGGGTATCCACGTTGACGAAGAAACAGTCATGCGGGAAACCGTGGGGGATTTATTGAAAGGCTACACATGATAGACACCCAAGACACAGCAGCACTCAAAAACAAGCAAGTTTTTACAACTGGCGAAGCCGCTAAAATTTGCAAGGTTTCACAACAAACAATCATTCGTTGTTTTGACAGTGGAAGACTTCATGGATTTAAAGTACCCGGATCAAGATTCCGCCGAATTCCTCGTTCTGAACTGATTCGGTTTATGCAACACAATGATATGGATATGACCCAACTCGAATCCGGGCCAATCCGTGTTCTTGTTGTTGGTGTTTCACCATCACAAAGTGATCCTGTCATTAAAGAGTTTGCCAAAGATAGTAAGGTTGAAATTTTTCACGCAGATGACGGGTGGACTGCTGGATATATCACACACGCGTTCAAGCCAAACCTAGTTTTACTCAACCCTTCTTCCTCTGATGTTGAGGAAACAACAGTGCAAAAAACAATTAACAGTAACCCTGAATTAGTAAATACGAACATCGTCACCATTGTGGCAGAACAACACGGTTCCAGAACTTCTTTTGGAAACAGAAACCACTCGGATGCAATTAAGCAAGCCGTACAGCAACTTATGGGCGCGTAATGGAAGGCGTACACACAATGAAAAATTACAAACAAACACAAAACCAAATACTCCTTATTGGTGAAGCAAATGAGCAAACTACAGCGATTCGTGCTTCAATAGAAATTGCTGGCTACAACGTTGTACATGCTGGAACAATAAAGGTTGCGGAAATTACCCTTGAACAAACAAACTTTGGGTTGATTGTTATAGATTGTGATATAAACAACACTGTTGTTGAATCTATTTCAGAAATTACACCACTTCTCTCACCTAAAACACCAACAATTGGGTTTACAACATCGCGATCACAAACCCTAGTGATGAAGATGATGCGCAACGGCGCCTCAGACGTGTTTTGTTTGCCACGAGACCTTAGTGTTGTTAAAGAGCGCATAGAGTTAGTGATGTCTAAAAACAACACTGTTCAGATCGAAACAAAAAAGAACGACGAAATCCGACGGCTTTATGAAGAGGTTCACCGGGCACATGGCGCGGCTGTAGAAGAACTAGAATCACTTGGCCACACCCTTGCAAATGGACATTGTGATCAAGAACAACAAATGCGACTCGTTGCTGTGGCTGCGGAGTTTCGGACACTTGTGGGTCAAGAACTAGAAGTTGAATCAATGCTTAGAACGTCACTAGAGTATTTATTGCACCGACTCGGGCCAACAAACGCAGCTGTATACATCCGAGAGGGTGAAGTTGGTTGGGGAATTGGTGCGTATATTAATTATGATCGTCAAGGTGAAAACTATTCCGAATTTTTACAAACACTCGGAGAACAAGCGTGTTCTGTAGTTTCACAAGAAAAAACACTCCATGTATTTACAGACGGAACCTCATTTACCAACTGGATTGACACAGACGAATTAGATTTTGAGGGCAATGAGGTTATTTCAGTAGGTTGTTTTGACGGCGAAAAATGCATGGCAATTATTGTGTTTTTCCGAGGCGATTCAAACCGGTTTGATGATGAATCTTTGAAAATAGTGGAGACCTTATCCCCGCTCTTTGGAGCACAACTTGGATCGATTCTTAAAATTCACCGCCGTGCAGAAACAACGTGGCCATCAGAATCACTCGATAGTGAAGATGACGACTGGTCATTTGGAAACGCTGCCTGAACGCACAAGTTGTAATCTTTTTAAGACGCACCATACACAACCTAGTTTTTTGATATAACCCGAATGTTACTTTTGCCCACAACACCACCAAGTTGTTCAAGAAGTTTTGGTTCTACAACAACCCTTTGTTGGCTTCTGATTGTTGCAACATGTTTTCCAGTGTGCACATGTACAACCACATCAACAGGTGTCGCCCCTGCCGCAACTCGAGAAGCTCCAGCTTGTTTTAATAACCCAGACGCCAATTCCATTTTAGATTGTGTGTCGCTCCGCCCATCACCATTTGTGAAAGTTAACTCTAATCTTCTCGCGAGATGTAACGAAGCATCTTGAATTGGTATTACCCGATTTATTAACAATTGTAGATCGCCGCGAGATCGATCTACTTTTCCCATCACAATTACCGCTTCATCCTGCTGTAACAATTCCGCATATCGCTGGTAGGCATCAGAGAAAATAACTCCATGTATGTTCCCACCACGATCTTGCAAGGTAATAATTGCCATTTTTTTACCAGCACTTCTACCGTTTCGCACAACAGTAAGCCGTACTGATGACAATATACCACCCACGGTCGCTTCACTACCATCGTGTTTTTCCTTGAGTGTTTTGGTTGTGTTACTGCACCACAACTCCAAGGAATCTTCATATTGTTCTAGCGGGTGCCCCGAAACATGAATGCCTAGAACATCTTTTTCATACCCCAAAGATTCGTTCTGGGTCCACGGTGTTACGCTTGGCAATTTCCATTCCGGCTCGGTCGTAGTCGTGTTGTTGGAACTATTTCCACTAAATAAACCTCCTTGCCCACATTCGCGATCACGCGCCGCAGCTCCGCCAACAGAAATTGCATGATCTAATCCAGCAATAATTGCTGCACGGCTTTCAACCCCATGAATAGAATCAAACGCCCCCCCCTTGACGAGCGCCTCGATTGTTCCCCTATTGACAAGTTTGCCACCTACGCGAGAACAAAAATCATACACCGACATAAATGGACCACTTTCGGTTCGCTCTTTCACAATCGCTGAAACCGCAGCGCTTCCAGAGCCTTTCACGGCACTTAGTCCAAATCGAATATGTCCTCTGCAGTTTGTTTTTTCTTCACCATCCTCAAAAACAACAGAAAACAAAGCGTCTGATTGGTTGATATCGGGTGGTCCAACAGTAAAACCAACATGCGGTTTTTCATTTGTGTGATCTGAAAATCTTGTTTTTGCACAATCACTAATGTACGGTGCCCAGTCCTCGGTTTTTTTGGCCCCACTCTCATAGGTAAGCACCGCCGCCATGTACTGCACAGGAAAATATGTTTTTAAATAAGCAGTTTGGAACGCAATGATTGAATACCCAGTTGAGTGACTTTTATTAAACCCATATCCAGCAAATTTAAGAATCAAGTCAAACAAGTCGTTTGCTTTGTTTTTATCCATTCCCTTTTCAACCGCACCATTTACAAACTTTGGACGATTGGCATCAATAACTTTTACTTTCTTTTTGCCAATCGCTTTAATTAATGTATATGCGTCACGAAGCGGAATGTCACCAAGTCCATGCACAATTTGCATAACCTGTTCTTGATACACCATAATTCCATATGTTTCTTCAGTATAGTGGTCAATGATTTTATGTACTTTTGGAACTTTTTCTTGGCCATTCTTTCGGCTACAAAACTCTGGAATAAGATCCATCGGACCAGGTCTAAAGAGCGCGTTTGCTGCAATAAGATCTTCCAATCGTGTTGGTTTCATTTCACGAAGCAATCGACGCATGCCACCAGACTCAAATTGAAATATTCCCGCGGTATTGCCTCGAGTGAAAAGATCAACCACTTTTGCATCAATTAAATTGATTCGTTCTAAATCAAGTGGATGTGAGCCATCGTTTGGTTTTTTATTTACTGCCCCCCATATTTCTTTTTCGTCAAGTGTCGATAAAACAAGTTGTTTACATAACTCAATTGTCGAAAGTGTTCGAAGCCCCAAAAAATCCATTTTTAACAAACCAATTTGTTCACAAGTTGGTCCGTCCCACTGGGTCACAGTTTCTGCGGTGCCCGTTGCTCTACAAAGGGGAATAATGTTATCTAATGGTTCGGTTGCAATAACAACACCTGCAGCGTGTACCCCAATGTGTCTTGCGTGGTGTTCGAGATCCCTAGCCGTATCAATAATTGTTTTTGTTTGATTTGATTCTTCATAAGCCCCGCGAAAATCTTCATCTTGTTCCAATGCAGCATCAATAGTGATGTTTAGCTCTTCTGGAATAAGGTTGGCTAGCCGTTGCCCATCTCCGGGCGAAAGGCCATGTACTCTCGAAACATCTTTGATAGCCGCACGTGCTTTGAGCCTACCAAACGTGACGATTTGTGCGACATACCCATATTTTTCTCGGACATATTCAAGAACTTCTCCACGTCCGTTTTGGCAAATATCAATATCAATATCAGGATATTCGGATCGATCTGGATCTGTAAAGCGTTCAAAAAGCAACCCATATTTAACAGGACAGGCGTTTGAAAGACCAAGCACAAAACCAACCATTGTTCCAACACCAGAGCCACGGGCATTTGCTGGAATACCCCGCTGTCTTGCCCAATCTACAAAATCCCAAACAATGAGAAAATAGGCACTGATATTTTTATCACCAAGAATTTTTAACTCACGCTCTAATCTGGCGCGAATTTCATCAGTTACACCATCGTTGCCATATCTCCAAATGAGCCCACCCTCACAAAGACAGCGGAGAGCATTGTCACAATCGACCTTAAGACCATCCTCCGAAACATTCTTGTCAACACTTGAATCGAATGGGTGTAGTTCAAATTTTCGGCAATGTTCTTTAAACCACTCGGTGACATCACCACCTTTAAATGGCTCCACAGTGTTTGGACCAGTAACTCGAACAACTGGCGCATGGCTCTGGGAGTCGTCTAGCTCCACATTGCACCTTCTAGCAATATGAACAGTATTTTCTACCGCTTCGGGAACATCTTCGAAGAGTTCACACATTTCCTCAGGAGATTTCACATACAGTTCGCGTGGGTAGGTTATTCGATCTGGATCATCCTTTGTTTTTTGCATTGAAATACAACAAAGTGTGTCATGGGAATCCCAATCGTTTTCGGTTAAATAATGCGCGTCATTATCACAAACAAGTGGAATATCAAGTTCTTTTGCCAACTTGATTAAATGCGGATTGATTGCAAGTTGTTCTTGCACACTATGTCTTTGTAATTCAATGTAAAAACACGGTTCTTCATTTTTGTTTGGGGCAAAAACTTTTTTATGCCACTTTGCCTCATCAACAGCCGCCCGCCAATGTTCATCCTTACCACTTTCAACAAACTTGCAAAGGTAGTAAGCAATCGACGATCCAAGGTGGCCATTGATCGCGATGATTCCATCTCCAAATGTTTCGAGTGTGGAGTGGTCCATCCTGGGCTTGTAATAAAACCCCTTTAAAAAAGCGTCCGAACTTAATTTAACGAGATTGTTCCATCCCGAAATATTCTCAGCTAACAACACAAGATGAAAACCACCATCTCGAACCCCAGTTGGCTTTCTTTCTTTTCGATCGTTCGGGGCAACATACGCCTCGATTCCAAAAATTGGTTTTACGCCGTGTTTTTTTGCTTTATTAAAAAACTCAAATGCACCATGAAGGTTGCCGTGGTCTGTAATAGCTACTGCACCCATGCCGAATTCTTTGACTTTTTCGAGAAGCGGATCAATTTTATTACCACCATCTAATAATGAATATTCACTGTGGAGGTGAAGGTGGATAAATGAGCCAAGTTGTTGTTGTGTGAATTTTTCTTGTGCATCCATGTTTTTCCCATCATAGCAACATGGTGGGCTTCAAAAGAGGTTAAATTCCCCTCGGCGGTGTATCATTCTGAACATGGATTTACGGCAGTTACAGATCAATCAAAAAATAGGTTTTTCTCCAAAAGGAATAGCCTTAGCGATCTTTGGAATGGTTTTATTGTTGCCTATTTTATTACTCTTGCTCGTGGCTGGATTGGTGGCGATGGTTGCTTATTTCATTCTTTCTATAATTTCACTGGTTGGATCCAAACTAAGTGGTTGTTCTGGAGCCGATTCTGAGGGTCGAAAAAACGTGAAAATTAGAAAACCCCCACAAAATCAAACATAATCACACAGTGGTTTCTTCTTCAACTAGGTTCCAGTATGAATTTCGGAAACTTTTTGTTAACTCGCCTACTTTTCCATCCCCAATTTGCTGAAGATTTGTAGTGGCCTCACCCTCGTTTTGCACCGTTGCAGCAACCCCCACCACAGGAAGAACGCCCCAGCTAGAGTTTGTTAAAAAAACCTCGTCGGCGGACAAAAATTCATCGAGCGAAATTTGAGAAAGTTCTGTTGGCAATCCTAATTTTTGTGCAAATGAAAACATTACATTTCTTGTAATTCCCGGGAGGACTGCTGATGGCTCGTCTTCAACCGTTTCTTCTCCACGAGCATACGGCGTAACAAGTCTTTCGTTTCGAATAATAAACACATTGGATACACACCCCCCAACAACGTGAGCAGACGGAGTGAGCCACAGAGCCTCTCCACATTTTTGACCAGCAGAGAGTTGTAAATTTAAAAGGCGAGACCAATAATTCAATGTTTTGTGCCCCGCCATTAAGTCATACGGATTGACTCGACCACTTGCAAGCGAAACAAGCACACCTTTTTCAAACAGTTGTTCTGGATATTCAGTTGGGGGTTGCGTTTGAATAAAAATTGTTGGATCCGCACTCCCACCAGATTGGCTTAACATGCTGAGGTTACCACCTGTTAATGTTACACGCACCCTTGCCTCTTGAAGGTTGTTTTCTTTTAAACAAAGTTCAATCGCCTCCACAAGTGGTTCGGTTTGTAACCGTTCTGTAAGTCGAAGTAGTTTTGCGGATTCTGCGAGTCGTCCCATGTGCTGTTTGCCACGAAACACCCGACCATTACGAGCGCACATGGTTTCAAACAACCCAACACCATGTTGGATACCAGCATCAAAAACACTAACCGAAGCATTTTCACCTTCAACAAACGAACCATTTATCCAAATTTTCATGGCGTCCAAACTCCCGCAATAAACATGGGTGAATTTTCCCCTTCACAAAAAACCCGAAGGCCAACCATGTTGTGTTCTCCAACATTAACAATAACAATATGTGTTGCGGCTCCGTCCCCATAATTTGGATTGTCACCAGTTGTTACTGTTACAAGCAAATCTTTTTTTTCCCTAGACCAAACAAGCGACACTTCTGACAACGCTTTGTTTACGGGACCACATAACACTGGGTCAACAATTATTTTATTGATTATTTCTGGATTTTTACGAATGAGCGGAATGAGTTCGATTACCTCATTTCGTACATGCAACTCAACAGCACTTGCGGATTTTGCTGACCACCAAGACATTGCAGCCGCTGCGATAACAATAATGATTGGCATAACCCACCGATTTTTACGATCCATGTCTATTTACCAATCTCTTTCGACCGAAAACTATCTGCCCGATGAACAAGATCAACAAGGTTGTCGTTGCCAGGTTGTAAATCAAAATGCCAAACTGGTTTTGCGTTTAATTCAAAAGGAAGTGCTTCTGCTGTGATATCAACAAAAGGCGCGTCCCACCACGGAGATTGGATCCAGCGCGTTGTCATCAACGACTCGGTATCCTCATGTTGTATACGAACGTCGTACTCTCCATAATACAAAAAATCAATTTCTAATGGTGTTCGACCAACCTCACGGTCATTTAACCAAACTAGTGCGTTTGGTGGTGTTGTAGAAATTGACAAGGTTCGTTTTACACACCCAAAAGGAAATAGAAAAAGGAGCAATAAAAAAATTCGCATAACGCAAGATTGTACCATCACCCTAATCATCAAACTCATCTCCCTTAAACGTTGATGCAAGGTAATGTTTACGAACAACATCATCGTTAATCACCGCCTTTGGGTCACCATCCATAAGGTTTTTGCCGCTGTCGATAATGTAGGCACGATCACAAATATGCAACGTTTGTTGTACGGCGTGGTCAGTCACTAGAATTGCGATACCAGAATCGGCGAGTTTACGAACCTCTGCCTGTACATCTTCGACAGTGTGTGGGTCTACAGCTGCAAATGGTTCGTCTAGTAAAATAAGTTGCGGCCTAGTGATCAAAGATCGGGCAATTTCTAGCCTTCGACGTTCTCCCCCACTACACGTTTTGGCTAGTTGTTTTCTTTTGTGTTCTAGGTGGAACTGTTGAAGCAATTCATCACACCGTTGTTTTTGTATCGGTTTTGGGACTGGAAGTGTTTCAAGAATTGCAAGCAGGTTATCTTCACACGTCATTCCACGAAAAACACTCGGCTCTTGTGCGAGATATCCCATTCCCCTTCGGGCGTGTTGATACATGGGTAAGTATGTGACATCCTCACCATTAAACAAAATACGCCCCTCTTCAGGCGTGATCATGCCGATGCACATACGAAAAGTTGTTGTTTTCCCCGCGCCGTTTGGGCCAAGTAGTCCGACGATTTCTCCCTCGTTTACTTCAAGAGAAACCTGATCAACAACCCTGCGGCTACCATAACTTTTAACAAGGTTTGTTGCGGTTAAAAGAGCCATGTTTATTCTTCTTCTTGTTTTTCAGAATCAGACTCCTCCACCTTGACGCGCTTAGCGATGGGTGTCCACTGTTCTGGGTAAAACGTATGTGCAAGCGAACCAATGATTAGATGCATGTTTTCAAAAATATAATCATCAAGGACAATTACTTGTCCATCGTTTGTAATCGCCTTTGCTTTCCACGTTTCCCGAGCATTTCCTGTTGGAGCAATCCATCGAGACATATCAATGTCGGCTATTTCTTCTGCGGACCAGACACCCTCAGGAGTTGTGAGGGTTCCGTCGTCATCAAGGCAGTATGTCTTTGCTTTTGCCGACATTTTTCTATATGCCCAAAAGTAATAAAAACCAAACGGTAAACATAAAATGAACGCCCATTGCATTGGTCGGTCGTATTTACTCGGCGGTGTGACACTCCCATATTGATTAAGACCATCGTTTATGAGGGTTACTGATTGTGCTTGTGTTTCAAAGTCGCCAGATGAAAGTGCGGATTGGAATAATTCTAAAGACGTGATCCACCCCGCAGTGTTGCCTAGATCCATTTGATTACCCACAGATTCTTTAGGGGGGTTCTTTGCCGCAGATTCAAGAGCAAGATCAACTAAGACACTCGCGTCACTCCGTTCAGCACTTCCTTTTTCAGTGTTTAGAGCATTGTTGACACTTTTTAATACAACTGCTCGCGTTGCAGCTTCTTCTTTTTCTGGAATAGCAACAACATAATCCCAAGCCCCCCACAATCCCAACACAACACAAACGATTGCCATGATGATTGTTTTAAGCGAGTAACGGGTTGAGAGTTTTGTTGTGAATGCCACCAGATTGTTTCCTATTCTTCTGCCTTAGATACTACTCGTTTGTCTCAATGAGTGCACCACAAACAGCAATAATTGCAGTATAAAGTTCATCATTCGTAGGGACTGCAGAGAGATGACCAAGTAAGTAATCGAGTTTTCGATCATTGGTTGCAATTGTGCCCGTTTTTCCGATAATTGTTCGACCCAACTCGTCGATTGCTGTATCAAACCATCCAGTGGTTGGTTTATCTGGATTTGCAGGTTCTTTTATTTGACTTCTGACGGTCGTGTTGTCACCAAGTGTAACAATTGGGCACAACCCAAGTTGTGTTTTTGGTTCTCTACAAAGTACAACAGTGGAAAACCCTTTTTCATCAAGGGATGTTTGAAGGTCTGCAGCATTTCTCGCAACAAGTGGTGGACGAACGAGATACCGACCATCGTCTTTGATCTCATCAACATCTTCGTGTGATTCAAGAATCTGTACACGCCGGCCGTTTTTAGATAATAAAAAACGTTGTTTGTTTGCAAGTTGCAGTGCGCCAATTGCAGATTGAAGCGAAGCCCACTCCCCACCTTTTCTTGCTTTTGTTATTTTGGTTTTTGATGCCCGTGAATCTTTGAACCACCGTGTCATTTTTCGTTTAGGCATAATGTTTGTATTTGTTCGCGATAGATTTAGGAATTAATCTTTGTACGCTCCAGAAACCTCATCGGCTGACACTTGATTTCCAAACCACAAACGAACTGGTCCCTCCGGTTGAATATGCATAAGTATTGGCGCGCTAGTTGGAATAAGGAATAAACTTTGCTCAACACCCCCACCGTCCTGCATGAGCGCATGGATAAGCGCGATCATAAGTTGTTCGTCACACTCCTCACACAAGAGCGGGTCACGCGTATTGAGCATTGTTGTTGCCAAAGCGTCAAACTCTTGCCACGCTTCATTTGTCGCCATACTGAAAGCCACAGCATCAAATACCGATCGCCATTTTCCAGTAGGGATGAGGATGGTTTGACCCCGGTGAATTCTTCTCGCTGCTTCACAGGTTGCATCAATCAATTTTTCTTCCCCAAGAATATTGCACGAAGAAGTATGGTTCTCACAAGAGCCCTCTTTGCAAAGGCAATCTTGTACATCGCATTGGTTTTTGTCCATTTCCCAGCGAATACAAGATTCTCCTTCTGGAGTCTCTTTGACACCTAATTCGGCAAGTAAGCCACCAATCTCTTGTTCGGGTAAGAATTCCAACGCTCTAATTCCGGTAGGTACGGGTTGCACCAATGCGTATTCAATACGATAGTAACCATAACTGCAACCTCTTATGATAAAACTTCTCTTATTTGTATGTACTGGAAATACCTGCCGAAGCCCGATGGCAGAGGGTTTTGCTAGAAACTGGATGAAGATCAATCAAATTAAAGGGTGGGAAGTGGCATCTGCAGGGACTTTTGCCAGAGAGGGTTGCCCAACAAGCCGCGAAACGATTGAAGCCCTACGTGCGAATGGTGTTGAATTTGATGGTGAAAGTACACCTTTAACCAAAGAGTTGGTTGATCGGGCCTCTATGATACTTTGTATGACATCACCCCATTGTATGGACGTTGCTTCGATTGCCGAAGATCCCACCAAGATCGAGATGTTTAATTTATATGGCGGAATTATTGATCCTGTTGGGTGTGACCAGTTGGTTTACGATGCATTAGCAGAAAAAATGTTAGAAATTATCCCTAAGCGATTGTTGGAAATTACAAGTCGCTGTGAAAAAAAGGAGTAACCATGTCATTTACAGTGGGCACAATTGCAATTGGATCAGATCATCGAGCGAGGGCAATTGTTGATGACATTGCTAGGCACCTAGAACCACTTGGCTGGACCGTGCTTACACATTATGGCGGCGAAGCGGATTCTGTAGATTATCCAACCATTGCAAAAGAGGTGACAGATGAAATTGTTTCGGGTGTTGCTGTTTGTGGCGTATTGATATGTGGGTCAGGTATAGGCATGTCTATGGCAGCGAATAAGGTTTTTGGTATTCGCGCCGCGCTTGTGCACGAACCAAACGCAGCTGAGATGAGTCGCCGCCACAACAACGCGAACGTGCTTTGTATGGCCGCAGACGGACCAATGGACAGTGATTACAACAAAATATTAGACATGTGGCTCACTACTGATTTTGAGGGCGGCCGCCACCAACGTCGCGTTGCCCTTTTTGACTCCGAGTCAACCAAAACAATTTGAAAGAACGGTCAAAAACAGCGTTTTTGACCGTTTCAGCACACAACTTGACCGCGGGTTGGAAAATTGGCTAACAACGGCGGTTTTGTTGGTTTTGTTAAAAAGATTCAGCGAGATCAGCGAGGAGTCGAACGCCCCAACCCGTTGGACCAGCGCAGTAGAGACCACGATCCCGCTCGACGCTGCTCACACCAGCAATGTCAATGTGGGCCCAGGGAATATTCTCATCGACAAAGAAACTTAAGAACGCTGCGCCCTGAATAGGGTGTGCACCTCTCGCTGGAGCGGAGTTGTGAATATCTGCATGTTTTGCACGCATATAGTTTCGGTGATCTTCCCAGAGTGGGAGTTGCCAAACACGCTCGCCTGTGTTCAAAGAACTTTTTTCAACACGCTTGCGAAGTTTTGTGTCGTTGCACCAAAATCCAGCACAAAAAGAACCCAAAGCAACAACAACACCACCAGTAAGCGTTGCAATATCGACAATGGCCGTGGGCTTTACATGTTTACACCCCCACGCCAAACCATCGGCAAGGACAAGGCGCCCCTCAGCGTCAGTGTTTGTTACTTCGACAGACACCCCGTTATACATCTTGATAATGTCATCAGGTCTGTACGCGTTGCTACTCACCATGTTTTCTGCGCACGGCAAAATTGCTGTTACACGAGTTAGGACGTTCAGATTTGAAATTGCTTCCATCGCCCCAAGTACAGCCATGCCCCCGTTTTTGTCATATTTCATCCCCTTCATTCCGTTGCTGATTTTGAGGGAGTACCCCCCAGTGTCATAAGTAATTGTTTTGCCAACCAAACAAAGATGCTCTTTGGAAACGTTCTTTTTTGGATGATGTTCAAGGATAATCATGCACGGTTTTTCTGCTGATCCCATGCCAACATTCACAATGCCGTTTAATCCAAGCTCTTTTGCTTTAGCAAATGTAATAACTTTACACCCTAGACCACATTTTTTAGCAATTTTCTTTGCTTCTTTTGCCATCCACGGAGGATTACAAATATTTGGCGGTGTTGCCGCAACTCTTCGGGCATCGTTGATCGCGTCGCTGATGATCAACCCGCGCTTCATTCCAGACACACACTGTTTTGATTGACTTCCAGCAACAAGTGTTTTTAATACATTTTTGGTTGTTGTGGCAGCACCGTCGAACATATCAACTCGCCAATTTTGGATACTCATCCCCTCAACGACCATTTGGCCAATTTCACTAGGTGAGGCAACGCCATTTGGAATAGTTTCATGCAACCCCATGTCAATGTTGTGTAATCCAACTTGACCAAGGGATTTGACTAGCGATCCCCCGATACTTCGCAAACCAGCAGCATCAAGATCACCCTTTTTTCCAAGCCCTACAAGCAAGACGTTTTCAGAAACCGCTACCTGTCCACGTTTTCCAGAGAAGGTTTTCTGGGCAAGTAATTCTGAAACCTCTATGTTCCAAGTAGAAAGAGATGGTGGAACCCGTTTGGAATCTTGCCAAATACCAAGGACAACGGTTGCGGAACGAGAAGAACCAATTTTTATAGACTTAAACATGCGTTACAGCCTACCATGAACAGATATGGGTGTAATACATCGAGTTTTAGACGCAAACATCAACCGTGCTGCCGAAGGCATGCGAGTCCTCGAAGATATCGCGAGGTTTGTTCTTGATAACAAGGGGCTGTGTGCAGCAGTTAAAAAATGCAGGCACGAACTTCGCTCACATATTCCAAACATTGCATCACGCGACACAAAAAACGACGTCGGGACAATTGTCTCTACGATCCAAGAGGGAGACAGGAACTCTCTCCACGATGTCGCTACTGCCGCCGGAAATCGATGCGCCGAAGCGCTTCGCGTGATCGAAGAATTTTTAAAACTTGAATCCCAACAAAACACAATCGAATCGATTCGATATGCGATGTACGACATTTCTGCAGAAGTGATTTCCTTGCTCGGTGCAACAAAAAAACAACAATGGAAAGTATGTTTTGTGATGTCAAAAAACGAATGTGTCTTGGCATGGAAAGACACACTTGTGCAATCGATCGTTGCTGGGTGTGATTGCATCCAAGTTCGAGAAAAAGAAATGTCAACCAGCGACCTCGTTCAACACGTACGAGAAGTGAAGGAAATTGCAGACAGATATGGTGTGCAAGTCATTGTGAACGATCGTGTTGATGTTGCAATTACGACAAAAGTGGCGGGAGTGCACCTTGGCGAAGATGACATGTCAGTTCAAGATGCAAGAACATTGTGTGGTTCTGAATTTATTATTGGCGCAACTGTGCACGACCCCAAAAAAATAAACCACTTTGTTTCTTCAGGTGCTGACTATCTCGGTGTAGGTGCAATGTTTGCATCTCAAACTAAACCACAAGCGAAGATTGCCCCACTTGGCTTATTGAAAAACACACTCACATATAACCACCTTGCAATTGGGGGCATCACCCCAGAAAATGTACAACAGTTATACGACGTGGGGTGTAAGGGTGTCGCGGTGAGTAGTGCGATCGCGCATTCTGAAACCCCAGATAAAATTATTCTATCTATCTTGCAATCGGAGCGACAATCAACATGATGCTTGCCACGGCGGAACACCACAGTGTCGTTTCAACAACACTGACAACATTTATTTCATTATTAGCATTCGCAACAGTTGTTGGCGTGCTTGCAAAGTTTGTAAAGGTGCCATACACAATTGCACTTGTTGTTGCGGGTCTTGCGGTCGCAGTTCTTGGCGCAGCCCCAGGAAGTGTTGTAATTACACAAGAACTTATTCTTGTGTTGTTACTTCCACCCCTTTTATTCCAAGCCGGTTTGCACCTCGATCTTGAGTTGCTACAAAAAAAAGCTGTGCCTGTTGTTATTTTGGCGATTCCCGGCGTGCTTCTTTCAATGGTTCTAGTTGCCATTGCCGTCAGACCGTTTATTGGTGACAATGCCTGGCTCCCAGCACTTTTGTTTGGGGCAATGCTCGCACCAACCGATCCAATTTCGGTACTTGCTACTCTTAAAACCGCCAAAGCTCCAACCCGTCTAAAAACACTTATTGAAGGCGAAAGTTTATTTAATGACGGTACTGGAGTTGTTTTATTCCTAATTTTGGTTGGAGCGGTATTTACTTCTACGGGAAGCGAGTCCTCATTTTCAATTGTTGCTGGTGTTATGCAATTTGTAAAAGTGGCGGGACTCGGCGTTGTGTTTGGTTTGGGGTTTGGCCTAATTGCTTTTTGGATACTCCGCCGGCTAAACGACCATGTTCTTGAAAACGCGATAACTGTTGTTCTTGCTTGGGGGTCATTTATTGTTGCCGAGCAAAACGGGGCATCGGGCGTGATATCAGTTGTTGTTGCTGGCCTGATTATTGGAAACTATGGAACAAAACTCGCGATGAGTGACCAAACAGTTCAAACTATCAACACGTTTTGGGAGTCTGTAGATTTTATTATTAACTCGATTGTATTTTTGCTCATTGGTTTTGAACTCCAAGATATTGGTGGTTTGTCCACACTACTACAAGGCGAAATACTCCTAGCCGTTGCTGTGACCTTTATTGCTATTATGATTGCGCGGGCGATCATGGTCTACCCAACAGCACTCACTATAGGAAAACATTGGCCCAAAGGTTGGAAACATGTTGTATTTTGGTCAGGGCTAAAAGGATCAATTCCACTTGCGTTGGTACTTGGTCTTCCAAGCAGTGATTTGAAACAGACACTTATCCCAATAGCATTTGGTGTTGTTCTTGTGAGCCTTTTGTTACAAGGCCTTACCGTTGGACCGTTGATTCGAAAAACAGGTGTAGTAAATGCTGGTTAGTGATTTTTCATTTACGTTTCTTGGTACCGGAACATCAGCAGGCGTTCCAGTTATTACATGTGATTGTGATGTGTGCTTAAGCGACGATCCCAAAGATAAACGACTGCGGTGTAGTGTGTATATCCGTTTCAAAGATGAGACAGATCAAGAACGCGTCGTGCTTATTGATACTTCACCAGATCTTCGTCAACAGGTTTTACGAGAAAAACTTACACGTTGCGATGCAATTCTGTTTACTCATAATCATGTCGATCACACGTTTGGATTAGACGACACCCGAATGTTTAACATTTCTATGCAACAACCAATAGATATTTATGCCGAGCGGCACACATTAAATCATCTTGCAAGAGTCTTCCAACACGTGTTTGAATCCCACAAAAATGTAAATGATTCTTTTGTTGCAAATTTGGTTCCAAACGAACTGGTTCTAGAGCGAGGTGTGAACCTATATGGCGTTTTGTTTACTCCAATAAGATTGTTGCATGGGCGGTTGCCCATTGTTGGTTTTCGTATTGACAATGGTAAAACATCAATCGCGTATTGCACAGATGTTTCTTCAGTTCCACCTGAAACATGGTCTTATTTAGAAAATTTAGATGTTCTAGTGTTAGACATGCTCAGGTTTCGTCACCATCCGACGCATCTTAATCTCGACCAAGCGCTTGAGATAGCAGAACAAGTCGGTGCAAAACAAACATATTTCACACACATGACACACTGCGTTTCGCACACAAAAACAGATAGCGAGCTGCCAGACAATGTTCACCTCGCATATGACGGTCTTTGTATCTAACAGTTATTCAGAACTTTTTAAAAACCGATCGGTTGCATCAACAAATATTTGTTTTGAATCAATTGGAATATCAAGAACTGGTGCACCTTTTGAAAAGTCAATTTTATGTAAATCGATAACTTGTAGCGTGGTGTTTTCATACGATTTGAAATACAACTTGTGATTTGTGATGTCTTTAATCACTGTCCACTGTGTTTTATCCGGCATATCGTTTTTTGCCCCTTTTTCCCCAAGCACGGCGCCCGTGGGAATGTCGACATTATTTACAATATGATCGGCCAAATTAACAGTTGCCTCACCGGTTTCAACAGGGAACACGCTTTTTGACAAATAAAGCATTTTTATAAATCGTGACGGTGGTGTATAATCACCTGGTACTCCTACCGCGCCCGATCCCTGACCAGTTGCGGCGTATTCAATACCATCAATAGTGATCGGCGCAGCAGAGTGGGGTGAGATATTAACGTAGTTTTTTATGTTGTTAAGGTGCCAAGGAAACTCAGGAGAGTTTGTAAGAATTCCAAGCGGGTTATCGTACACATTGGTTTTTCCATCAATCCATTCGATAACAATACTCTTTCCAGTGTTATCAGTCACAATCATGTGCACGGGAAAAATAACATCTTTAATTTCGCCATATGTAACTGGCTTCGCGAAAATATACACACCACCGATTGCTTTTTTCACATCTTCGACAGAAGTAAAATTACCAAGCACCCAATCTCCTGCATACAAATAGAGCAATGCGTTTTTAACTTCTCCACTTGGAACAGTTTGGTATTTTGTGTATCCGGGTAAATACAAAAACCCAGCAGAAAGACCATGTTCATTCATTCCATCAAGTGTTAACTTTGATCCAAAGAAATCCATTTTGATATAACTATATTTTGATGTCCACGAAAGCCCACCACCGTCACTTGATGGTGATGGTGATTCAAAATTGGTGCCCACAGGCGAGGTTATGATGTGAGAATCCATCTCCGCCCCAAACTCCATCGTACGCGTAATGACAATTGAGCCATCTTTTGCAACTAACAAGAATTGGGTACACGCGATCGCGGATGTAGAGAGAAGTGCGACGACACTTAAAACGAATGAATTTATTTTGGTTAACATAGTAAGTTTCCTTGTTTTTATATGATTCAGTTGTGTGTGTAAATCATACATTGGTATACTTTTACTCACGATAACTTTGGAAAGTATTTAATATGAAATATTCACATGTAGTTTTTTTTATAGTTTTCTTTGCATGTTTTACATCTCAAGCAACCGCAACAACTCAAAAAGATACGATTGCCCATGAATATATTCAAAACTTAGTTCGTGATGCCGATTCTCGAGCATGTTTTTTAAGTGGCGCTGTACAAAACCAAGCCCCCAAAAACACCCCCGCCCCACTATCAAATGAAGCGCTAGCGAAAAAGTTGGCGAATCCAGTAGCAACGATGATTAGTGTTCCGTTCCAGTTTAATTATGATCGCAACATAGGTTCTGATGATAAAGGGAAGAGATTTCTCTTGAACATACAACCGGTCGTTCCATTTTCTATAAGCGAAGATTGGAATATTATTAGCCGTACTATTCTGCCGGTTATTCACCAAGAAGATGTCATTGCGGGTGAGGGTGATCAGACAGGCTTGGGAGATATTGCACAAAGCATCTTTTTCTCACCAAAAGAGAAAACCGAAAACGGATGGATTATTGGCGTTGGGCCAATTGTTACTTTGCCAACAGCGACGAACAGTTTGCTTGGAAGTGAAAAATGGGGCATTGGTCCAACGTTTGTTGGCCTCAAACAAGATGGACCTTGGACGTACGGTGTGCTTGCGAACCACGTGTGGTCAGTTGCCGGCAAGAAGGATCGCAGCGATATAAGTGCATCATTTATCCAACCCTTTGTGAGCTATACAACCCCAGATGCGGTGACATTTTCACTCCAGACAGAATCATCATATAACTGGGAAACGGAGCAGTGGTCGGTACCTATCGAGGGCGTGGTTTCTAAGTTGACTAAAATTGGAAATCAAAGCGTAAATTTCTATGTGGGGCTCAAATATTGGGCTGATAGTCCAGATAGTGGACCTGAAGGAATTGGGTTCAGGGCGGGGTTCACCCTGCTCTTTCCACAATAGCGAAAACACCCAACAATAGGCACTTCCTGCTATAATTCCGCCCCTTATGGCACAAATTCGCGCTATCCGAAATCGTATGGTCGCCGTTGGCACTATCACTCGTATTACTAAAACAATGCAGATGATTGCAACCGCTAAATTTACCTCAGCACTTGCAAGGGCAAAGGATACTCGCCCATATACAAACGCGATCCGGAACCTTGTCTGTGAAGTTTCTGGTGCAGCCGGTGATTATGATTCACCACTCTTTGCACCCAAAAGTGAAGCAAAGAAAGAACTCCTTTTGGTTATCTCATCAGACCGTGGTTTGTGTGGTGCATACAACGGAAATGTTTTACGCATTGCACTCAACAAACTTCGTGAAGCGAAATCCAAAAACAAAGAAATAGTAATTGAAACTGTCGGAAAAAAAGCCGCATCGTTTTTTAAGTTTCAAAAACACGAGCCTGCAGAAAAACACACGTTTGGCGACACACCAAAATTCGAGGACGTTGCACGTTTAGCAGATAAGTATATGGATGAATTTGCCAGAGGTGAATTGGATTCTGTCAATGTTGCGTATATGAGATTTGAATCAAATGCACGGCAAATCCCAGAAGTTATTCAGTTACTACCCCTGTCACAAGAAGATAATGGGGAAACAGAAGGCACTGCGGCAAACTACGATTTTTCACCATCTGCGGAAGCCATTCTTGACGATCTACTTCCTCGAAGTGTTAAAACAACACTTTTTCAAGCATGCAACGACGCGGCTGTCAGCGAACAAATCATGCGAATGATCGCGATGAAAGCCGCAACCGAAAACGCAAACGACCTTGGTAAAGATTTAAGACGTGATTACAACCGCGCCCGTCAAGCCCAAATCACAACCGAACTCACCGAGATTATCTCGGGAGCGGCAGCGCTCGAGTAACCCGTGATGCCACTCTATACGAGGACAGGTGATGATGGCACAACAGGACTTTCGGGTGGTGGCCGTATAGAGAAAGACAGCGAGCGGATGCACACTGTTGGAAATGTCGATGAATTGAACGCATCGCTCGGTATGGTTGGTGACGAAAACTTACAACCACTCCAAGCCATGTTGTTTGAATTAGGCGCAGACCTCGCATGTCCAGAGTTAGGCGAAACTCGGCGAATAGACCAAAGCGACATTGACCACATTGAACAATGGATAGACCAGGTTGAAGAAGAAAACGAACCGCTGCAAACATTCATTCTTCCTGGTGGCTGCGAGTTTGCGGCACGGCTACATTACGCCCGCACAGTGTGTAGAAGAGCCGAACGAAGCGTGACAACACTGTTCAAAAACGGTGGTTGTAGTAGAGAAACACTCGTGTTACTGAACAGAATCAGCGATCTACTTTTTGCGATGGCTCGATCAATTAACAAAATGGCTGGAGTCGGCGATATCCCTTGGTCTCCAGAACAACAGGAAACATAAAATGACTATTAAAATTGGCATCAATGGCTTTGGACGAATCGGCCGTCTTGTGTACCGAGCAGCGGCACTCTCGGGCGATTTTGAAATTGTTGCAATCAATGACCTTGTTCCACAAGACAATCTTGGTTACTTACTCCAATACGACACAATGCACGGAATTTTTTCTAAAAAAGTAACCGTAACTGACGAAGGTTTTGATGTTGATGGCATGCAAACCAAGTGTTTAAGTGAACGTGATCCTGCAGCACTTCCTTGGGGCGATATCGGTGTTGATTATGTTCTTGAATCAACCGGTTTCTTCACTGATTACACAGGCGCACATAAACATATTGAATCGGGTGCAAAACGCGTGCTTGTTTCTGCTCCAACGAAAACTCCTGACGAAGTTCCAACGTTTGTTTACAAAGTGAATCATGGTGAGTATGACCCAGCAAAACACAATGTGTTGTCAAACGCTTCGTGTACAACAAATTGCTTGGCTCCGATTGCAAAAGTCATCGACGATTCGTTCGGTCTTGAAGAAGGTTTGATGACAACAATTCACGCGGCGACTGCAACACAGCCAACGCAAGACGGTCCAACAAAAAAAGATTTTCGTGGCGGTCGAAACGCGTACATGAATATTATTCCTGCAAGCACAGGTGCCGCCAAAGCGGTTGGACTTTGTTTGCCACACCTTCAAGGAAAACTCACGGGCATGTCTATGCGGGTTCCTACCGCAGACGTTTCGGTAGTTGACCTTACGGTTCGAACAAAGCGAGCAACTTCATACGAAGATATCTGCGGGGCAATGAAAACAGCCGCGGGTGATTCAATGTCTGGCGTACTTGGCTACACCGAAGAACCACTTGTAAGCGCTGATTTTGTTGGCGACCCTCGGAGTTCTATCTTCGATGCGAATGCAGGTATCGGATTAAGCGACACGTTCTTTAAGGTTGTTAGTTGGTATGACAACGAGGCGGGATATTCCAACCGTTGTGTTGACATGATGCGGATGATGTCTGAAAAGGACTAAATAAGTGTTGCAAGTAAAAGGGCGACTTAAAAAGTCGCCCTTTGTTTGAAAATCTAGTGAGTGATACTTTTAGGCAAGTTCTGGGAATGTTGTCTTCACCGTATTCACAAGATCGGCAACATGTGACGCTGATTCATCCATCATTGCTTGTTCACCTTCGTTGAGTTCGATTTGCACAACACGCTCGACGCCGTTTTTACCAAGCACACAAGGAACGCCGACGAATAATCCGTCGATTCCAAATTCACCGTCACAGTACGCAGCACATGGCAAGATACGTTTTTTGTCTTTGATAATAGCCTCGGCCATTTGAACCGAACCGCTTGCTGGTGCGTAATACGCACTTGTGCCCATAAGTTTTACAACCTCGCCACCACCAGCCTTGGCGCGTTCGACGCAAGCATTAATCGTTTCTTCTGGGAGCAACTGCGAAACAGGAATACCATGCACCGATGTGTATCTTGGAAGCGGAACCATATCGTCCCCGTGACCCCCAAGTAAAAGCGCTTGAATATCCTCCACAGAAACATCAAGTTCCATTGCAAGGAATGCTCTGAACCTGGCAACATCTAAACAACCAGCTTGACCAACAATTTGGTTTGTTGGAAAACCAGATGCTTTCCATGCTGTGTACACCATTGCATCAAGTGGGTTAGAGACGATTATCATTATGGCATCTGGCGCAGCTTGTGCAACTTGTTCAGAAACTGATTTCACAATTTTTACGTTTGTAGCAATAAGATCGTCGCGGCTCATTCCCGGTTTACGTGGAATGCCAGCAGTAACAATGACTACATCACTGCCTTCGACATCTTTATAATCACAAGTGCCAGTGATGTTTGCGTCAAAACGCTCCATCGGGCTTGCGCAAAAGAGGTCAAGCGCCTTGCCTTGTGCAACACCAACAGCGTCTGGGATGTCAACTAAAACAACATCACCAAGTTCTTTGGCGGCTGCCCAGACGGCACAACTCGCACCCACATTTCCTGCACCAATAACACTAATTTTTGCTCGTCGCATAGGTAATAAATCCTTGTTTTTTGCAATCAATACGATTAATTTGAGCCACGTATTATACTCAAACCGAGAGCGGTTATCCTGTCTATATGTATAAATACACTATTCTGTTTTTATTACTTCTTGTTGGTTGCTCCTCTGCGCCAGAAACAGGGCGATCACAGTTGATCATGATGTCGCATTCTCATGAAATGAAACTTGGGCAAGATGCATTTTCAGAAATCTTGAAAGAAGAAAAACTTGTTACGTCTGGTCCAAAGTATGAAATGGTGCAGCGTGTAGGTGAAAAGGTTGCTTTGGCCGCCGATCGCCTTTATCCAAACGCTGTACGTGGATACAAATGGAAGTTTGCATTGATTCAAGACAGGGAAATGGTAAACGCGTGGGCATTGCCCGGCGGAAAATGTGCGGTGTATACAGGGTTGTTGCCAGTGACTGAAAACGAGGACGCTTTAGCAATTGTAATGGCGCATGAAGTCGCGCATGTTATTGCTCGGCATGGAGCGGAGCGGTCAAGTCAAACAATGGTTGCAACAATCATTTCGGGGGTTGCGATGCACAAGATGAATTCGCGCGATCGAGCAATAGTACTTGCTGCGTATGGAATTGGATTGGCACTTCCGTTCTCGCGAACCCAAGAAACTGAAGCAGATCAAATTGGTTTGTACATTGCCGCCGATGCGGGGTACGACCCCCGCGCAGCGATTCCACTTTGGCAACGTATGGGCAAAGCGGGTAAAAAGGCTCCCGCAGAATTTTTGTCTACACACCCAACATCAAGCACGCGCATTTCGAATATCCGGGGGTGGATGCCCAAAACGATGATGTATTACGACAACGCCATCGCGCACGAAGCCGCGCTTCAAGGCAATCACAAAAAATAAACTTCACAGTGAGTTATTTATCTTTCGCTTTTGTGCCATTAAATCATCCAAAATCACTGTTTTTTTAATAAAAAAGAACGTAATACCCAGAGGGTGTTGTAGGTGAGTCCCAGCCCAAAAGCACTAATAACTATTCAATCAACAGCCGTTCTGTCTGTCTGGTTCAGTTTTAATGCATACAAAACCCCGACAGCGCAGCAAATTGTAATGGCAACACGTTGCGAGGTAGTTTTTTTGTTTTTATTCATTGCAGAATCTCCAATATATTCTTTTTGTATTCGGTAAAAGCTTCTGTCCCCAGTTTGCTCAAACGAAAAACAGTTCTCGGTTTTTTACCTACAAAGTCTTTTTTGACTTCCACATATCCAACCTCTTCTAGTTTTTGCATGTGCGTAGCAAGGTTCCCCCAACTTAAGCCAGTTTGTCCTTTGAGCCAAGTGGCATCGGCGCTATCCACAACCATAAGTTGTGTCATGATGGAAAGTCGCGCTGGCGAATGAATAAACCGATCAATATTCACTGCAGTTCACTCCCTTGTTTCAAACAAGTGTGCCGGCGGTTCAACGATTGGATGACGCGTGATGAAACGAGCGAACAGGTAAACGCCAGAAACAAGAACGACAATGCCCGAAATCATAACAGGAAGCGTAAGTTCGCCCCATGTAGAATCACCAATCGGCATAACCCGTAATCCAACAAACACTACAACGATGATTATCGCATATATATGTGCACGTTTTGCTCCCCAAACTAATCCAATAACGGTTGCGATAAATGCCAACATAAGACCAAATAACAATCCACCAAAGTTTTGAATTTGGCCAACCTCGATTGATTTTCCGGTTTGTTTTATAAACAAGACAACCCCAACAACGAGTGTACATGTAAAAGCCCCAGCGACCAGAAGATGTTTTAGTTTTAATGAAATTTTCTTGAGTTGCACCTTGCCAATACGCGGCTCGATTATTTTCTTCCGAATAGCGAGGGTTGCAGGAAAACAGATTGCAAACGCAAGCCCACCAAACGCCGCTTGGTCAAAGACCATAAGGATTGACCAAAAGACAAGGCACGCCCCACAAAGGATGTCTGAGGTGCCGTCCTGCAAGGCGGCGTTATTGAATGCAGATTGTTCGTGTTGTTGTAGTTTGTTTTGCATGTGTACAGTATAGCAAAGAACTTTGAAAAACAAAGTGTATGTGGGCATTCATTCTCGTTTTTTATGCGTTACCCACAAAACATCCCTAAAAACACGGTTGTTGGTCAACTATGGCCCAGCTATTGTGGCGTTAAACCAAGCAATATTGCAGATTTTTTAATAAAACCCCCACCTGTGGAAGTGACATGAACATCCAAAACCAACCCGCGGGTTGTTTGTTTATTTTGCAATCCAAGGGGTGAGTTTCTCGCGTGCAACAAATCGAAAAACTTCATCAGGTGCCGTTATTCCCGTTTCGACAGTGTTGAACACACTCACGCTTTTTCCGGTCATGCTGTTGATTTCAGTAATCTCCATCGGAAGGCGAACACCATTAACTTCTTTGTAGTCACTATAAAGAAGTGTGTACGGCAAATTTGAAGCTAACTCAGGGACATAGTTCGAAGATTTCACCACAAGAACATCACCAGTTTTCTTATCGATTGCGATAGCTTTTGCAATATCGTCTCCGCGTTGTGCGCGAAGCGTCCAAACATCGTTACCTCCAAACACATCCTCTTCGACAAATGTAATGGCGTCGTAGTTGCCCGGCCAGTTGCCAGCCCACGCAAGCGGCGAACCGATTTCAATGTTCTTGATTTCAACGTTTCCGAGTTTCTCAGTTTCGATAAACGCGATGTCCATCAATCCTTCATCTCCAAGAGCGTAAAAACAGAACCAACCAAATTTACCCAAATCAAGTTCACTTTTTAATCGACCATTTGCATCAGCGAGCATCTCTACGGTTCCGCGTAGTCCCGACTGCTTAAGATGGGATTTTCCAGAAAACCTAATACAACCAAGGGCGGCAAGGGTTTCACCGCGCTTTTTAAAATCAAAGGTAGCAAGAATACTGTTTGCCGTTACCGACTCTTCAGAGGCAGACGCTGCGATTCGGTTAAACAAGATTGTGTCCTCGCCTTCAATAAGCTCAAAACTATTCACTTGACCACTCTCGTCTTCGATAAACCGAACCTTCAACTTGTCGATTAAGCGACAAACCCACACACCATTTTCGTTGGGCGGAAAAAACTCGAATACCATTTGTTGTGGCACATCAACGGCTAACCTATTATTTTGAATTACGATAGTTGTCGAAATGTCTTGGTCTTCGCTGTGGTATGTACCAAGATATTTTTGTAACGTTTCGAGTGGAATGTCGGGTTGAATCTCAACACCCTTTCGAGGAAGTTCAAATGTCATACCCGCTTGGTACATTTTTAGTCCAGTTACTCCGCCTTCGCCGTCTTTGTCAAACGACACCGCAATTTGATTTGTTAATGCGAAGTACCACTTTCCCTCTTCGTCTGGCAACTTGAGTTCGTATAGCATTTGCCCAGGAACATCCAAAACAAGCGCCCCGTTATTTTCTTGAACCGTAAACGTGTCATTTTTAAATGTACTAAAGTTTCCGGTGTACTCACCAATGTATGGCGCGAAATCAACCGCGTCACCTTCTTGGGGTTGTATATCACCAAGCATCGCTTCGCGAACAATAGAGATTGATTCTGGTTGCAACATGCTTGCTGAAACATTCATAAGCAGCACAAACCCTAGGTTTTCTTCTGGAAACATTGCGACTTGCGCGCAGCCACCACGAACATTACCGCCGTGTTCAACGACACAATCGTCCGTGTGCAACATCCACCCGAATCCATATCCAATCGAAGGCGCCGTTTCAATGTGTTGTTTCCAAAGTTCTTTATGTTGCGAATTGCTTAGTACTTGCTTGTCATCTATTTCTCCGCCGCCAAGATGAAACTGTATATACCGAGCCATGTCACCCGCTGTTGAGACGATTGAACCCGCTGGTCCAATGTTGTCAATCGTTCGCAGTGGATACGTTTTGTACTCTTGCGTTTCTTCGTCCCACTGGTATCCAACAGCAACAGCTTGGTCGACGGGAGCTTTAGATAATGCAGTGAAGGAATGATCCATACCAATTGGCGCAAACAACCGTTCTTCAACGACGGTGTTCCAATCAGAACCATCCACTACGCCTGCGGCAAACCCTGATGCGACAAATTGCATGTTGGTGTACAAAAATTCAGATCGAAACTCTTCCCAGGGTTCCGCTCGAACAACAGCCCTAAGCGCCTCTTCTGGCGAAAGCGAGTTGTTCATAGCAAGGAAGTGCATGCGCGTAAAACCCGTTTGGTGGCTTAACAAATCGCTCAAAAGAACCTCATCAGCATCACCACCCTTGATTGGCAATTCAAACCACGGTAAGTATTCTGTAATGGGCGCATTAAAATCCATCTTGCCTTCATCAACAAGTGTTCCAATTGCTGCCGAAGTAAAAGATTTTGTCACTGAACCAATCGCAAACAATGTGTCCGCAGTAACCGCGATTTCTTCTTCCATGTTTGAAACACCAAAAGAATGTTCAAGCACTGTTTCGTCATTAAGCACAACAGCGAGCGCCATGCCGGGTATGTGGTATTCAGTTTGCTTTGATTCGAGGTGTTCAACAAGATACTCAAGACGCTCGTCAAGCGTTGTGGAATCTTGACTAAGCGCAGTTGTGGCAGGTGACAACAACAAAACAAAAATATATAAATAGATTTTCATATGAAACTTCTTGTAATACAGAACACGAATGTCGGGAGTGCTCAAACTGGGACTCGCTTGCAACGAGTTTCTTTAATCAGAAGTGAGGAAATAAATGACACGCACAAACAGAATATGATTGGAAGAAACGCTGTGTGTATTTCACTCAACGTATACTCGGTGGGCGAAGAAACAGGGCCATGTTGTGAGTCGAGCAACAAACCAATGATGGGACCAAAGCCTGCACCGCCACCAATGAGACATGTGTTGATAAATCCAAGACTGATCCCCTCACCGCCTTCAGGACTTCGGTCGTTGGCGAGTGCGTATGCAACAACATTTCCACACGCAAAGAAACCCATTGCGAACAAGCAAACACTAGCCAGTGTTGTGTTTTCACCAATGCCATAGACAAGCAATACATACGAAACAACAACACCTGCGCCACCGATGATCATTGGCAATCTACGTTTTTTGATTTTCCCAGAAAACCATCCAAAGAAAAAACTACCAAAGATCGCCCCGACAAAAACGAGCGAAGAAACACCCGATGCAGTTTGTGGCGACAAATGAAATGCGCGTTCTAAAAAGACAGAACCCCACGTTGCGCCAAATGTCATAAACACAGTTGCGATTGTCGCCGCGTAGACCCCATTTACCCACATTTGACCAGAACGTACGATGGTCGAAAGATGTTTGAGCGCAATTGATATTCGGATTGGAGGATTAGCACGAGGATTTCGGTGTTCACCACACGGATGATCTTTGACTACAAAAATAATTCCAAGTGCAATCAAAAAACCAGCGAACCCAAGACCGGCAATTGTATTTTTCCAACCACTATGTTCAGGCATTGCTGACCACGACAACACATTATCTGCGCCAATTGCACCGATCATTCCAGCCATGTTCGTAAGCCCAATAAGCAACGAAAACCTGTTGCTTGGGAACCAATTAGAAACCAACATTAAAACTGAAATAAAAGAAAAACAGGCACCCACTCCAATCATCGAGCGGGCAAGGGTTGCCGTCAAGAAGGAGTCAGATTGTGAAAACAAAAGGCACCCAACCGATGCGACAATTGCTGCAATAGCGAGCGGTCGTTTTGGACCATAGCGGTCAGCCAATATTCCAACTGGAATCTGCATTGCTGCATAAATATAAAAATAACTTGCAGCGACGAGCCCAAACTGAAACGCGCTTGTTTTAAATGCGTGTTGTAGTTCACCCTGCATTGCACCAGGCACAACCTGGTTGGTGTAATCAAACAAAAAATAAAGCGTGCCAATTCCCCACACGATCCACGGCAACATATGGTTTGACTTACAAGGTTTCTGTGTCATACGTGCACCATACCGCACACTTGTTGCGGTAGGATGCAACTATGGCGGAATCTGTGAAGCCCCAAAAAAAAATATCACTATTTACACTTGCAATGATGAACACTGCGGTTGTGGTTGGGCTTGAGGGTCTTCCCGAAGTCGGTGGATTTGGATTGTCGCTCATTTTTTATTACGCGATCTTCACGCTCGTTTATTTTATTCCTATTGGTCTTGTTGCTGCCGAACTTGGTGTTGGTTGGCCAAAAGATGGCGGTGTGTATTGTTGGGTGAAAGAGGCACTCGGTGAACGTTTTGCGTTCCTTGCCATTTGGTGCCAATGGGTGCAAATTTTAGTTTGGTATCCGACAGTGCTTGCGGTTTGCGCGGTGTCCGCAGCGTATATGTTTGATCCAGCGTTTGGAGAAAAAGCGTGGTTTGTATTACTCGTGAGCCTTTCTGTTTTTTGGATTGCAACAATTCTTAACTTTAAAGGAATCCACGAAAGCAGCAGGATGACAATTGCGCTTCTGTTTATTGGAACACTGCTTCCTGTATTTGCAGCAATAGGCTTGGCAGTGTGGTGGCTACTTGGCGGTCAACCATCAGCCATCCCTTTGCATGCAGCCGACATCATTCCAGAGATTTCTTCAATTGGGCAATTTGTTGGAGTTCTAGCAATATTCACTTTTTTATCTGGCCTTGAAGTAAACGCGGTTCATTTTCGAAAAGTAAAAAACCCACAAAGAGACATCCCCTTGTCACTCCTATTATCAGGTTTCTTGGTGCTGACAATTTCTATCCTCGGCGCGTTGAGTGTTGCCGTGTTGGTTCCAGTTGGCGAGATCAATTTGGCAGCAGGAACGTTGCAGGTTTTTCAAACAGTCTTTGAACAATTTGGTGTGAACTGGCTGCTTCCAATCATCGCAGGGTGCGTGCTTCTTGGAATGGTCGGACATATTATGGTTTGGGCGATTGGCCCAACCGAAGCACTGCGAGTGGCAGCCGAAGATGGGTTGATTCCAAAAATGTTCCAAAAAACAACGCCCGGTGGTGCACCAAAGAACGTCATGTTGTTACAAGCGACTATTGTGTCAACCATTTGCTTGCTTGGCATGTTGATAAATTTGAACGACGTTTTTTATGTACTCACCGTGATGTCGGCGCAGATTTATCTTGTGATGTACTCGTTGATGTTTATTTCGGTGATCATGTTGCGGTTTACAAGACCGAATGTCGAGCGAGCATTTAAAGTTCCAGGTGGAAAGATAGGCCTGTGGGTTGTTGCCGGCACCGGTTTGCTCGCGTGTGTAGTTGGCATCTTGTTTTTGTTTGTACCACCTGAAATGGACGATGTTGCAATCAACAAAACATGGTTCACCCCAATTATTTTGACAACATTTATCAGCGTGGTTGGTTTACCAATACTGATGTTTAAAAGAAGGTGAGTTATTGGCTACACGGTCCCCACGCGCTCACAAGTGACAATAGGTCTTCAATATCCACAACCCCACTCTCGTCAATGTCCTCGTTTACACAATTTGTGCATCCCCAAACATCGATTAGCGATAACAAATCACCAACACCCACAGTGCCATCTCCATTTAGATCCGAAGCGCAACCAACAGGGCACTCTTCTGAAATAACGTTTCCACCACCATCAATAAACCCAAGGCCGCCTATATGATTTGGCAGGTTTGCACAAATTTGTGTGTTTGTAATAGTTGGTTTGTTATCACCCTCTGGTGTGGTGTCATCATTCCACATTGCACCACCATCATCATCACACGTGTTGTTTGAAATGACACAGCTTTCATACATGGACAAGCTGTTGTAATTATAAATGGCACCCCCATAACTATACGAACCAGAACCAGTGTTGTTTTCAAAACGACACCCAATAAAAATTGGATCGGTGTCGAAATTGTGCACCGCTCCCCCATGAGAACTCGCTGCATTATCTGTGAAGAAACAGTTTGTAAATATCCCATTACTGTTGTAATTGTTACCAATTGCCCCACCCCAACAAATCGTTCCGTTTTCTGCTGAGTTGTTTGTGAAAACACAGTTTGTAACGAGTGGGTTGCAATAAAAATTATTGAACATCGCTCCACCAAAACTCGAATTTGTTTCACCAACCGAGTTGTTTACAAAAACACAATTGTCAATTGATGGGCTACTTGAAAACTCGCAATACATTCCCCCGCCATCATTTTCAAACCAACCACCCGGATCACCATCACCGTTAAAGTCGAACGGAATTGCGGACCCACCCGTGATTGTAAATCCCTCAATGATGGTGTTATTTGTTTCACCACTCACACACACGATGCACCGTCGTTCATCCTCCCCGTCAATGAAGGTAGTTTCAGGACCATCGTTGCTGTGTAACCAAACAGTCTTTCCGAGCAAATCAATCACGTGACCGAGTTGGTCGGAGGTGTATGTCCCTGACATAACAACAATTTCATCCCCATCAAACGCAAAATCTACTGCTGCTTGAATAGACGAAAAATCTGCCACCCCATCGTCATCAACTGTCCAAGTAGTAGCAAGGGTTGCTGTTGTACATCCAAAAAGTGTCATCAATACTACGTGTTTCATCATTACCCTTCCTTTATGTAGGTGGTTTATCGTAGGCGTCTAGCCGTGTTAATGCAAGAAAAAACGACCAAACGCGATGCGTCTAGTCGTTTTAATGGGCCAGAGTGGACTCGAACCACCGACCTCACCCTTATCAGGGGTGCGCTCTAGCCAGCTGAGCTACTAGCCCCATGTATCTCTCAAAAAAGAAACACGGTCGCAACGGGAGTTGCGACCGCGGATTATATCAAAAACGACCCGTGGGGTTGCTTCTTTTTTAGCAGGGTCCCCAAGCGCCAACAACATCAAGAACATCGGTGACATCAACAATGCCATCATTGTTGGTGTCTGATGCACAGCCAGAGCACGGTCCCCAATCATCAATGAGTGACAAAAGGTCAGACACACCAACCTCTCCATCGTCATTCACGTCTTGTGGACAATTATTGGGATCACAACCACCATCATCACAAACTGTGTCTGGACCCAACCAAACACCACCTCCGTTGTTGCAATTGCTTTCGTAAATGTTCACACAGGTACCACTTGTGCCAATGCAACATGCACCCGTAGACGGTAATGGAATAATTTTAAAGACTTCACCATTGAGATCACAGATGTAAATTTCACCAGCGGCATCTTGACCGAAGCCAGATATAGAGCCTATTGAACCAGCGTCTGGCGTGAGTTCACTCGTGCGATCTTGATAATCATATATTGCCGAACCATCGTAACGGAACGACCAAATTTTGTTGTAACAATAATCACCAAAGAAGTATGTGCCATCTAAACTTGGAATCGCAGCACCACGATATATTTCTCCACCAGTAATTGAGCAACCATACGAGTGTGAATACTCCCAAACAGGCCCAACCATCGAACTTTGGGGATCACACCCACTTGTGTTATAGCCGTGGTTCCCTTCATAACAACGCCAGCCGTAATTTTCACCACCACCACTAGAAGCTGGCTGAAATGTTACTTCTTCGTAATCATATTGACCAACGTCGGCTATCCACAAATCACCTGTCTGTGTGTCAAAACTACATCGCCAAGGGTTACGTAAACCGTACGCCCAAATTTCATCATCACCAGTAATACCAACAAATGGATTGGATGCTGGAATAGAATATGGCGAACCACCATCGACATCGATTCGCAGCATTTTCCCGAGTTTTTGATTAGTAATATCTTGACCACGGTTTCCTGGGTCGCCACCACTGCCACCATCACCAGTGCCAATGTACAAATAACCATCTGGGCCAAACCCTAACCAACCTCCGTTGTGATTCGCGTATGGTTGGTCAATTGTAAGAATGGTATAACCGCTGCCAGAATCTGCGACGTCTGGGTCTGAGGAAACAGAATATCGTTGAATATATGTGTCACCATTACTTGCGGTGTAGTTCACATAAAAATATCCATTTTGTGCGTAGTTGGGATGGAACGCAAGACCAAGCAAACCTTGCTCAGAACTCGTACTTACACTTAAACTTAAAAACGCTGTTGCATTGAGTGTGCCAGAGTCAAGATTAAAAATGCGGATTCGACCTGTTGAACCAGAGCGTTGTTCAACAATAAAAATTCGTTCAAAATCATTCGGAGCAGCAACAACCTGAACAGGTCTCGCCAACCCAGTGATAAGCCGAGTTGTCGTAATTGCTGCTGAACCCAGCGCTCTTTCTGGGGCCGGGTCTTGACCGGTGTGAGAAAGTGTTGGGTTTGGTACAGGATCTTGCCCGGTGTGCGCGGTTGGTTTAAGTGCCATTCCGCCACCAATGATGCAAAGACCAACAAGGGAAGTAGTAAGAATTGTGCGAGCGAACATAGTTTTCTCCTGTTTTGACCTCAGTGGGTCATTCGTTTGGTTGGCGTAGACCTACAGATCTGTGCCGCTACACCCAGTCGGCATTCAACCTCTTGTATTCGCAAAACAAGTGCAAATGGTTGCAAAATAGTCCGATAAGGGCTTTTTTGGAACAAAGAATTGATCCCCCAAGGGTACCCCTCGAATCCCTTAAAAGCAAGTAATAAATAATAACTCTACAGCCCTTTTTCAACTTCGCGGCCGCTGTCAGTCCACGATGTCAGTCCCCCCCGCAATGTACGGACGTCTTTAAAGCCTTTTTTGAGCAAACCTTTACTCATGGCGATGGCAACCGAATCGTTCCATGTTTGCCCTGCAACAATGATGATTCCAGCGCTATCAAGCTTCCATGCATCAAAAAACAAGCTTTCTAGTGGTATATTCATCGATCCTGGGATGTGCCCTTGGTTGTATTGCCACCCAACTCGAGGATCAACCAGAACAGTCGCTCCATCTGTGCCAAAAATTGACGTATCACCCTTTTGGAGAAGGCGTTCAGCCTCATCTGTGCCGACAAAAACAAGATTTTTGTCGCTGATTCCTGCATTGCATCCAGAGAAAATCAAGGTGGCACTTAGCCCAGATAAAATAATAATAAAACGAAGCATGCATGTGCAGAATACACAACTCTCGTGCTCGTTGTAGGGTGTACTACCAAGGAGTTTATCAATGCTTGCTTTTTTGCTTACAACCCTACTCATGACACACGCCGCCCCGCCCCCACAGTTTCAACCATTCGAGAAAGAGGCTGGCACCAAGGGGCACGCCGTTGTGGATGTTTTAACAGATGTGGGGTGGATAGGTCCTGCCCAAAAGTTTCATATTATTGTTGCGATCACGGCGGATGCTGGGTGGCACACCTATTGGGAAAACCCAGGAGACAGCGGCGCTTCAACAGAGATTGAAATATCCGCACCCGATGGATTCACCGTTGGAAAGCCAATCTTCCCCCGCCCAGAAATTTTTAGATCAGTGGAGGGTGTGACGTTTGGGTACACAAACCAAGCGGCGATTTTTATTCCAGTAACTGCCCCAACATCAACACTCGACGGCCGCGCTGATTTTCAAGTTACAACTTCATGGCTTGCTTGTAAAAAAAATTGTGTGCAAGGTGAAAACGAAACAACATTGACTGTTTCAGTTCGCGCGTGGGAAGAGGGTCCGCTTCGAAAAAGCAAATCACTCGAGCGATGGCAAACAGCGTTACCAAAACCACTCACCGATCTTGACGGTGGCAATGTTCGGATTGTTGGCAACCTGTTAAAAATTTCAGGGAGTTCACAGAATCACCACATCGGCTTTTTGGGAATAGAAAAACCAGGCGTTCGTTTTATTGACAGCGGAAGTTCTGTTTTTACAAACGATGCATTTGTTTTTTCTGTTCCACTTACACTTGATTCAATGAACGCGGGCGGAAAACCGCTGGAGATAACAGGCTTATTGACAATTGGGAGAAATACAACAGATCCAAGTTACACTGTTACACTAATCATAGAAAATGACACAAAGCCATATTTTGGCAAAGGAACAGAAGAATGAAAAACATTTTTACAACAACACTACTCGCAACAACATGTGTTGCAACGGCGACAATCGCACAACCAGCGGGCATGGGGGGAAAGCCACCAAAAACAGACAAAGACAAAGTGGTTGCTGAGATTGGGAAACCCGCACCGTCTTTTTCACTTGAAGATCAGTGGGGAACCACACACACCTTGGACGAGTACGAAGGAAAAATCGTTGTACTTGAATGGTTTAGCGACACGTGCCCTTATTGCAAACGTACATGGAAATCAGGCCTTATTCCCAAAGTGATTGACCAACTTGGGAAGATGGATGTAGATGTTGTGTACCTTGCCGTGAACTCAACAGCGAATAAACCACAAGAAGAAATTGTAGAATCGAGCACAAAATTTTTCGAAGGCCTTGAGGTTGGCACACCAATGTTGATTGATTATGACGGCGAAGTTGGTCATGCGTATGGCGCAAAAACAACACCGCACGTTTTTGTCATTGATACCGAAGGGGTGTTGGCATATCACGGCGCGCTGAGTAACGATCCTCGCGGCAAAGAAGGTGCGGATGCAGAAACACACATTATTCGTGCGGTCACCCAACTTCAGAACGAAGAAGAAGTAAAACCGAATTACGTAAAACCGTGGGGATGTGGTGTGAAATATGCAAAGGGTGGAGATCAGGGCAAGAAGCAAGGGCGCCGAAAACCCAAACGTGGCCCAGGTGCAATGGGAATGCCGTAAACTCACTGAGGCGTTTTTGTTCGGGGGTGAGTTTATTCGGGGGTGAGTTTACTGCAAACTGACAGGCATGATGACATAGGTAAAGTTACCCCCACTTTTGATCAAGCCCGGCTTATCAGCCCGTTTGAGTTCCATCACAATTTCAACGACGCCTACAACTTTGAGTGCATCGATGATGTACACAGGGTTAAAACCTATTTCCATTCGTTCACCATTGAAACCACTGACTGGAATTTCAACTTCTGCCGTGCCTGTCTCTGGGGCGCGGCTTGTAATCACAAGTTTATCTCCGTCAAAAATGAGGCGAACACCACGAGATTCTTCGTTCGTCATCAAATGAGCGCGTCGAACGGCACGGGTGAGTGCTTCTGTGGCAATAGTTACTTTTTGATCGAGATCTTTTGGGATGACGTCTTCAAACGGCGGGAATGTGCCTTCAACCAAATTACTCGACAGGGTTGCGGCGTTGTTTGCTCCATCATCAACATGGAAGACAACTCGGCCATTATCAACTTTTACCGAAACGACACCCTCATCATGGAGTAACCGGCGAAGCAATACCATTGCCTTGGTTGGCACGATACATTGCTGATCTTCCTTGTCACCATCACAAGTACCACTTGCGAGTGCGAGGCGGTGTCCATTTGTAGCAACAAGACGCAAAGTTTTTCCTTTTCGATCGACCAACACGCCGTTGATTGCGTATCGGCTATGATCAGATGCTGCAGCAAATACAGTTCGTTCCATCAGACCGCGGAACTGCGCAGCATCGATTGTAAAGTCTGGATCATCACAATCAAACGTTGGGATCTCTGGTGATTCAGTAATCGGGAAACCAAACACTTTGAAGCGGGAGTCTGAAGATCGCACGAGAAGAGATTCACTATCGCTTGCAATAGTAATTGTATTGTCGTCGCAACTTTTCGCGATCTGAGAGAATTTGTCTGCAGGAACAAGTGTATCCCCATCTTGTTGGAGATCAACCCGGTCAATTGTGAGCGTAAGCGAGACCTCAGCATCGGTTGCGGCGAGTTTTAGGCGACCATCTTGTCCAGTGATCCGAACACATTGCAGCGCGGGGGTAGGGGTTCTTGTTGCAACGACACCTGTGATCAAGGACATTGCCTCAACAAGTGGGTCGCGTTCACATATAGCCTTCAAATTTGTTGCTTGTTTTACCGTCATTTCTCTATTTCCTTCGCCTTCCTTCACCAGGTTAATCCACAAAAAAGCAGTTCACAAACCAAACTGTCCCCACAGTGGTGAGTGTACCAAGAGATTCAAACAATCTCCCGAACATTTCCCTTTTTTCGCACTTTCCTATTGAACAAAATCTCGCTCCATGCGATACTGTGGGTTCCTGCAGAGAGGCAGTATTTGCAGGTATTTCCCTAATAAAGTACTGAACCCACCACGCCCCACAAAGAAGGAAATCGCGAATATGTCCTATGAAGCAGAAATTCATGCAAGAGCCATCAAATTAGGTGCAATGTCTCTCGAAATGTGTGCCGAGTCTGGTAGTGGGCACCCAACATCAGCGTTGAGCATCGGTCACCTTGTGACCAATTTGATGTACCGAACAATGCGGTGGCTGCCCAATGATCCAACAAATCCAACCTCTGATCGCCTTGTGTTGTCCGAAGGGCACGCGGTTCCAGTTGTGTATGCAGCGCTCGCAGACATTGGGGCAACAGTCGAATGGAATGGCGAGCCAATACAACTTACTCCAGAACACCTCAAAACATTACGCGTGGACGATTCTCCGCTCGATGGACACCCAAATCCAGAAGAGGGTGTTCGCTTCTTCGATGCAGCAACAGGTTCGCTTGGGCAAGGTCTTTCCGTAGCAGCTGGTCTTGGGGTTGCTGCCCGTGCAGATGAAACCGGTCGCAAGGTGTACTGCATTGTTGGCGATGGCGAATCACGAGAAGGTCAAATTACCGAAGCGCTCGATTTTATAATGGACGAAGCGCTTGTGGATGTTCTTCCAATTTTCAATTGCAACCAATATGGCCAAGCGGGTGAGGTGAGTGAACAACAATCACCCGAGCGAATGACCGCGAAATTAGAAGCTTTTGGGTTTGAGGTCGCCTGCATTGATGGGCATAGTCCTGATGAGATAAAGGTCACAATTGACAGATTTAACATTGATGGTCGCACGCAACCCATGGCAGTTGTTGCGAAAACTGTGAAGGGTTGGGGTGTACCAATGTTGCAAGGTGGTAATTGGCATGGGAAACCTGTCGCGGGTAAAGAACTTGAACAAGCGCTCGCAGAACTTCGACAAACAGGTCTTACACTCACAACATCAATGACAACACAATCAATTGCGATTCCAGAACCCCCGAAGGCTGCATCTTGTTCTTGTGAAACACCAACAGCAATGACATTCCGCGAAGCAATGGCAAAGTGGGATTTGACTTCGGTGTTGCAATCAGGAAAACTAGCAACTCGAAAAGCGTATGGCATCGCCTTGCGTTCACTTGGTCATACACACAAAAATGTGTGGGCAGTAGATGCCGACGTAAGCAACTCAACATTTAGTAACGCGTTTGGAAACGACGCGGAGTTGAACAGCCGGTTTGTTGAATGCAAAATTGCAGAACAAAACATGTATTCAGTAGGTGTTGGTTTAAGTGCCGCTGGAAAAATTCCATTTTGTTCAACCTTCTCAAAATTTATTACTCGTGGTTACGATCAAATTGAAATGGCAATCAACTCTGGGGCGAACCTCAAGGTTGTTGGTTCACACAGTGGTATTTCACTTGCAGCCGATGGACCGAGCCAAATGTCACTCCCTGACGTTGCGTGGTTTAGAAGTTTCGGCACAATGAAGGATCACTACGGAAATCCCGGGTGTTACGTTCTTCAACCAGCAGACGCGTGGGCCGCGTATGCGCTCACACTAAAAATGGCAGAACACAATGGCTGTTGCTACCTCCGTACTTTCCGACCAGAAGTTGAAATGCTTTACGACCAAAACACCGTGTTTGAACTTGGTGGAATGGAAGTACTCACGGAGGGGCGAGACCTTTTGATTGTCACCGCAGGCTACATGGTGCACGAATGCAACAAGGCATTAGATGAGCTTGATCGCATGGGCGTTGATGCTACTTTGCTTGATTTGTATAGCCTCCCCTTTGATGAAAACCGCTTGTTAGATCTTGCAAACGAAAACAACGGAAACATCTTGGTTATTGAAGACAATTATGGTGCCGGGCTCGGTTCCGCGGTTGCAGACGCTTGTACTGCGTCGGGAGAATCGTTTACAGTAGAACAAATGTTTGTAAAACGAATTCCGAAATCAGCGCGTACACCAGAATCTATTCTCCGAATGTGTGGATTGCACTACACTGATATTACAAAAACCGCTGCATCACTTCTTGGGGTGCACGCAACACATTAAGACATGAACAATGGTAAGTAAAGAATTACAGCAAAAACTAAACGAACAAATCACCCATGAGTTAACTGTAGAAATGCAGTATCTCGCAATGTCGTTTTGGTTTAAACATGAAAACATGCCCGGTATGGCTAACTGGTTTCTCAAACAAGCCGCGGAAGAGCATCAACACGCAATGAAAATTGTTGGTTTTTTGAATGAGTGGGATTTACCAATTACACTTAAGAGCCCATCTGACCCAGTAACAGAATTCACCGATGTAGAATCTATATTTGCAGCAGCACTTGCGTACGAACAGAGTGTTACAAAGCAAATTACAGAAATATTCAGTATGGCTCGAGAAGAATCTGCTTGGCACGTTGAAGTAGCTTTTCAATGGTTCATTACCGAACAAGTCGAGGAAGAAGTAAATGCGAGAGATAACCTAGCGAGAATTCGCATGGTTGGAAATAATCCAACCGCCCTGCTTGAATTTGATCGCCACTTATCTCCCTAACACGGTGTTTGGTTCCCATCTCTCAATCGCTGGTAGTATGCAAAACGCACTTGTTTCTGCCAAAGAACAAGGCATGGATTGCGTACAGGTTTTTACAAAGAATCAGCGGCAGTGGAAAGCGAAACAACTCACCGATGAAGATGTTGAAGTTTGGCTTGCGCAACTTCAAAAAAACAGTTGGGATCACACTAACAGGGTTGTGAGCCACAATAGTTACCTTGTAAACCTTGCCTCTCCCGATGCGTCATCTCGTACAAAGTCGATTGCCTTGCAAAGGGAAGAAATAGAGCGTTGCGAGCGATTGCATATTCCATCACTTGTTTCTCATCCCGGTGCTCGACTTGGAACCCCAAGAAAAACAATGGATAAAAATAAACTCGGAGAAGAACCTTCACTAGAAGAGTTGGCGGGTTTAAAACGAATTGCAAAATCCATTGATCAACTCCACCAAGAACTACCAAATTACACCACCAAAATTTGCCTTGAAACGACTGTTGGCTCTGGAACAAACCTTGGCTACGACTTTCAACATCTTGCAACTATCCGTAACGAAGTTTCTGACCCATCTAGAATCGCATTTTGTTTTGATACGTGTCATGTCACAGCCGCTGGATATGACATGCGAACAAATAAAAAAGCCAATGAAGTTCTACAGCAATTTGATGAGATTGTAGGTTTGGAACACATTCACGCCTTTCATTTCAACGATTCAATCGGCGGTGTTGGTTCTCGAAAGGATAGGCACACGCATATCGGCGAAGGGACTTGCGGGCTCTCTTGTTTTAGAATGATTGTCAAAAACACCATGTTTGATCACATTCCAAAAATCTTAGAAACATCAAAAGAAGTGAACAAACAGGGAAAATTGATGGATATAGTTAATATTGCAAAATTGCGATCTATGCAGACAAGGGCAAGAAAACGACGATAGAGGCTCATTCTAGGTACCCTATCCATCCCAATGCATTATTCGACCCCAAAACTGTTATTCACAATTGCCATGGCGACTGCACTTGCTGGCTGTCATGCCATTGCGCCAAAAACAGGGGGCAACCCAAAAATCAACCCCATTGAAATGTCTGTCCCACAAGAAGTGACGGTTCAGGCTGCGGAAATTGCTGCCCAATATGGTGATTACAAAGAAGCAATGCGACTTTTTAAGGAAGTGCTCGAAGACAACCCCGTTGCAACAGATGCTTTTGTTGGTATTGGGGATATTTATTTAGCAAAAAAAGAGTGGAGTCATGCGGAACCCGTATTTGCAAGGGCCGCAAAACTTGATCCTCGTAATTTTGATGCGCAGTATGGACATGGCGTTTCGTTGCAAATGATGAAGCGCTTTGTTGAAGCGATTCGGGCATATCACCGAGCGCTCACGATCAACCCCGAAGATGTAGGGGCGAATCTCAACATTGCTACAACGTATTTACAAATGGGCCGACCTAAAAGTGCGGTTGTGTTTGCAGAACGAGCAGTAGAAGTCTGCGGCGAAGATGCCCCCGCGCACATCACACTCGCGGCAACATATCAACTCCTCGGGCGGATGGACGATGCGCTTGCTGAATACATAGCAGCTTCTGAAATGATGGATGAACCGTCTCCTCAACTCATGAGGAATATCATCTATTTGCTTACACAAGAAAAAAGATATCGCGAAGTTGTAAATACTACAGAACAACTCGTTCGTGTTGATCCATCAAGTGGTTCATACGAACAACTTGGTTGGGCACAATTTAGACTCGGCGATTATACAGCTTCTAGCAATGCATACATCACAGCGGTAGAGTTTGATGAAGAAAACTGGCGTGCTATGAACGGTATCGGCGTCAACGCATTGAACGCCTGGTTATTGAGTGAAAGAAAAAATGTTAGTTCCTATGAAGATGCAAGAAGTGCGTTTAGGGGTTCGCTTAAACTGAATCCTGATCAACCCAAAGTCATCACGCTTGTTTTACGGTACGGTCTTTAATATGCCAGATCCATCATTATTAGAAACATTTGAGTCTCCAACAACAACACCCTTTTTGATTGAACACATCAGTGAAGAGTTCACATCTGTGTGTCCTGTTACCGGACATCCAGATTTTGGCGTTGTAACACTTCGATATGAACCAGGCGTTTGCTGTGTAGAATTAAAAAGTTTGAAGTTGTACTTCCAATCCTTTCGTAATGAAGGGATTTTCTACGAAGCTGTGACAAATCAAATTCGAGACGACCTCGTTGCATGTATGCAACCAAATTGGTTACAAGTAACAACGTCTTGGAAGGGACGCGGAGGCATACGCAGTAACATCACTGCGGCTTTTGGCGATGAACATTCTTCTAGCAACATCTAACTCGCACAAACTTGAAGAAGTGCAAGCAATTTTGGGGTCGCAAGGCATTCAGGTTTTTGGTTTGAATGAAACAGAGCGGTTGATCGATGAACCTGTTGAAGACGCAGATACGTTTGCAGGAAACGCCAAATTAAAATCTGTCGGATATGCCAAGGCAACGGGTAAGCGTTGTATGGCAGATGACTCTGGACTGGTCGTTGATGCACTTGGTGGCGAGCCGGGAATTTATTCTGCTCGGTACGCTGGAATTGGTGATTCCCGAAAAGAGCGGGACGCAGCGAACAACGAATTATTGTTAAAAAATCTTTCAAAGATCGGTGTGGTCGAATCATCGGCTCGGTTTGTCTGTGCTTTGTGCATTGCGGATCCAGACGGAACAATAGTTGCTGAATCAGAAGGTACTTTTGAGGGCGTGATTACAACAATGCCCAGGGGTGTAAACGGTTTTGGGTATGACCCACTTTTATATTTACAAGATGTTGGATTGACCAGCGCCGAGTTATCTGAAGAAGCCAAAAACGTTCGGTCACACCGCAGCGTTGCTTTACGCAAAATTCTTCCACTGATTACATAACAAGTTGCAGTATTCTTTAAGAGACGCCACCCGCCCCTGTTATTAGACACTATTTCTTCATGATGTGGAACATACAAGACACCGAGACACAAATTGGTTTTAAGATTGAGAAATTAAAACAAACTATTTTTGTGTAAACCCTCTGTTTAAAAAAATAAACACAAGTTCATGCAGATCTTAACCATTGAGTCTGTTTCGCGACAATTATTGTGAACGAAGAGTTAAAACAGCAACTTCTGCTGGGCAATTGATTCTCAATGGGAACCACGCGCCAACACCCACTGTAACGAACAGCCTACTGTCCCCACAGTCATATAGACCACTCGAATGTTTGTGGGCGACAGCGAGATTTGCGTTGGGTTTGTCCCGTACCGCTAGTTGCCCACCATGTGTATGACCGGAAAGAGTGAGAGGAATATTGTGTTTTGCTGCGGCTTGAAACGCTTTTGGGTTATGAGAGAGCAACAAGTGTGTGTCATCACTGCAGACCAAATGTACCTTTGTAGTACATTTTTTTTGCGTCTTTGCCCAATCAATACCAGAAATATGTAACTTTGAACCGTTGTGATTGATTGTGCACCGACTGTCCCGAAGCAACGTAATACCAGAACCAAGGGCCATGTTGCTGATTGTAGAAACACAATCAAGTTCGTCGTGATTTCCCAACACAAGCATGGTTCCAAGAGGCGCACCTATATTTACCATTGCTTCGAACAAGGGTTCTGCGCCAAGTGTGTTTAAGTCAACAATATCTCCAGTGCAAGCAACAAGGTCTGGGGCTTCATCTTTCAACATTTGCACAGCCGCAAGTGCTCGGTCCATTGGCATTAAATCACCAAGATGAAAGTCGCTGATGTGTCCAATCCGAAGACCGTCAAACTCTTTTGGCCAAACTGGCGTTGAAATTTCTACATGTTTCACATTAATCCGTTGATCAAAATGTTTTTGAAACAGTCGCCCCCTACTGATTCTGTTTGGGCCGCTTGTAAAAAGCATATGCCGCATTTTTGCTCGGCGGTATTTGTTTGATGGTTTATCAGAAGCTCGCATGTGTAATGAGTACGATGTGAAGAAGAGTAGGGTTCAACTCTAAAAACGGAACTGCACTCCCACATATATGCCCTGTAATCCAGCGTCGAAGGTATATGAACCATCCTCACCATTCATTTCTCTCAGTCGATAGCCAAAATAACCAGAAAATCCCTTGGTAAACTCGAGGGCCGCGCCAGCCCGAACGGACCAAAGGGAGCCCCCGTTATTTCCAAGAAGTGCCCCAGCCGTTAGTTCTGCGCTCATTGAAAAAGAGTCAATCCAACTAATTTTCCCCCGTGTGTCCCAACCTAAGTCATAGCGAAGACCAGCATATATAGCTTGCCAAGAGTTGTCATGGTTTACCGAAAGAGCAGACGTGTCGTTTTGCAAACCCACACTTGTTCCATACCATTGCGCACCCACAACCGGTGACAATGTAAACATCGTATCACCGCCGCGTGGATAGGGGCGCCAATAATCCCAAGCACCTTCAACAGAAACACTTTGCATAGTTATTTTGCCACTCCACAAATCACCATTATTAAAAGCAACACCCCCAAACGTATCATTGCCTACAAAAGAGCCATTGCCACTTGTTGAAAAATCAAATGCGGTAAGAGACAACGTGAGGTGTTCGATCGGTCGCAACTCGAATTCAACAAGAGCCACATCTTCCCTGCTACGAAGATCAATGGTTGTTTCAAAATCAATGGCACCACCGCCGTCAGTTATTGTTCCACCAAGTCTTGGAAGCCACGCACCAATTCGAAGTGTTGCGGCATCGGTGTCTAGATTTGTTCCTTGTACACAAAACACCACCGCAAGGATAGGTGTTGCAATCATGTTGTTTTCATTCCTTTAAGGTGTACTTTCCCAGAACCTTTTGTTACGTCACCAATTACAACGGCAAATTCCCCGGACTGTTTGAGGTGTGCAACAATTGAATCAGCAAAAGTTGGTCTAACCGCTAGCACATATCCAATGCCCATGTTAAAAACACGATACATTTCTTCCGTTTCAATGTTACCGTGTTTTTGTAAAAAGTTAAAAATCGCTGGCGTTTCCCAACGATCAAGATGCACGGTTGCGTCGACATTGTCGTTGAGTGAACGACACACGTTTCCCGCTAACCCTCCGCCGGTAATATGCGACATTCCAGAAACGACTTTTTTCACTTTGTATTGTTTAAGCAACTTTACAATTTGTTTGACGTATATCCTTGTAGGCTCTAGAAGTATTTCCCCAAGCGTTCTTTCTTTGCCAAGTTCTTTGTATGTTGAACGTAAGTCTAGGTCGGCAACTGCCGCGCGAGCGAGCGTAAAACCGTTCGAGTGCACGCCGCTTGATGGTAAACCAATGAGCACATCCCCCGCCTCAACTCGGCTTGGGTCGATTGCTCGATCAAGTTCAACAACCCCAACGGCAAAACCAGCGATGTCAAAGTCACCCTCTTGATAAATATCTGGCATTTCAGCGCACTCGCCACCAATAAGCGCGCAATTTGAAATTTCACACCCTTTGGCAACACCGGCGACAATTTGTGCTGTTGTCTCAGGATCCTGTGTGTGAAGACCAAGATAATCAAGAAAAATCAATGGTTCTGCACCCTGTACAATCATATCGTTGACGTTCATTGCGACACAATCGATGCCAACAGTGTCGTATATTTTCATATCACAGGCGAGTTTGACTTTTGTGCCAACACCATCTGTGCATGCGACGAGCACTGGGTCTCGAAAATTACGCTTAAAAAGCCGCTCATTGAAGTCGAGGCGGAACATTCCAGCAAATCCACCATGTTCCCCTAGAACTCGAGGACCATGTGTTCGTCGCATCATGGTTTGAATGAGACCGACAAGGCGATCACCAGCCGCGATATCTACACCAGTATCGGCATACGTCAAAGATTTTTTTGTGCTTGTTGACATGGCGTGAAGTGTAGTCATTCCTGGCACTTGGCGATATCCTATGTAGTCTTATTTGGAGTAAAGCATGGCAATTTTAATTAACGGCGATACAACGGTCCTTTGTCAAGGAATAACAGGTTCAGCAGGTGCATTTCACACGAAAGGCTGTCTCGATTACGGTACAAAAATGGTTGGCGGTGTGACCCCCGGAAAAGGTGGTCAAACTGATGCAAATGGGCTTCCCATTTTCAACACCGTTACAGAGGCTGTCAAAGAAACAGGCGCTACGGCGACGATGATTTTTGTTCCTCCTCCTTTTGCTGCCGATTCAATATTAGAGGCTGCCGACGCAGGCATTTCTGTGATTTGTGCGATTACAGAGGGGATTCCAACAGCGGACATGGTACGGGTGAAAGAAACCTTGAAAAAGTATCCAGATTCTGCTCTTATTGGTCCAAATTGCCCAGGAATCATCACTCCGGGAAAGAAAACAGGTGGCGAGGGATCAACAGTAACATTTGAAAATGGGTGCAAGATTGGCATCATGCCTGGCTATATTCACACGTCCCCTTGCGACGCGTCTTCAGGAAAGAGCGTTGGCATCATCAGTCGTTCTGGCACATTGACATACGAAGCAGTTTGGCAGACAACTATTCTGGGAATTGGACAATCAACATGCATCGGAATTGGCGGAGACCCTGTAAAAGGCGAGAATTTCATAGAACTTTTTGCACGTTTTGAAGCAGATGATGAAACCGACGCAGTTGTGATGATTGGCGAAATTGGCGGTTCTGATGAAACAAATGCGGGAAAATGGGTGCAAGAGCACATGTCTAAACCAGTGATTTCCTTTATTGCAGGTCGAACAGCACCAAAAGGTAAGCGAATGGGGCACGCGGGTGCCATTATTGGTGGGAGCGACGATACTGCGATTGCAAAAATGGAATCACTTCGATCAAGTGGTGTTTTGGTTGCCGAGAGTCCAGCGGAAATTGGCACAATGACCGCCGAAGCACTTGGTGTGACCGCAAACGCCTGCTAAAAAGCTGTATGCTGTATAGCAACTCCCAAGGAGGGGAATTCGTGACTACGATTAAGCAACGATATGAATCCGTTAAACAACGAATAGCCGACGCTGCAATTCGTTCTAACCGAAAACCAGAAGACATCCACCTTGTTGCGGTGACGAAACACGCATCAATAGACGAGGTCCGACAGCTCCTTGAAATTGGACACGTGGATTTTGGCGAAAGCCGAGTGCAACACTTTACGCAACTTGATGCGCAAGTTAAAGAGCATTTTGATCGCCGGAGTGAAATTGGCGAGTTAAAACAATCAGAACCCGTTCGTTGGCATTTTATTGGTCATCTTCAACGAAACAAATGCAGAAGAGTACTTCCACTTGCAAGGTTAGTGCATTCACTAGACTCTTTGCGGCTTGCTGAAGAGATTCAAGAGTCAGCAGAGAAAAAACACTTAACAATAGAAGTTCTTGTGCAGGTGAACGTAAGTGGTGAACGGAACAAATCGGGGGTTGCACCTGCTGCAGTGGCGCACATCTTGGATCAAATTGACACTATGCCAAACGTAGTTCCAAGGGGCATGATGTGTATGGCTCCATTGTTCGAAGATGCGGAAGAAACACGACCAGTGTTTACGAGGTGTCAAGAAATATTTGAAGAAATAAAAATATCTACAGAAGTTGGACCACAATTTAACGTTCTTTCGATGGGAATGTCAAATGACTTTGAGGTTGCAATCGAATGTGGTGCAAACATCGTGCGTGTTGGAACAGCACTATTTGGTGACGTGAACGAAGTGTCTGATGATGCATCCACAGAATGCGCAAAGTCGTAAGCCCGAATTATCACCGGTTACTAACTAATCTCAATCATTGTTTCGAGCGCAAGTTGTTCGAGTGACCGAGAAAAGTCTACACTCGAAATCCCAACGCCATCGGGAACATTTAAATGAATGGGGGCAAAGTTAAGTATTCCTGTAATTCCAGAAGCAACGAGACGGTCGGTTACATCTTGTGCGACGTGTGCAGGAACAGAAAGAACTGCAAGGCGAATTTTTCGAAGAGGAATAATCCGGGTCATGTCTGCAACAGGTCGTACTCGGTGGTTTGCAACCTTGGTTCCTACAACATCTGGATTACTGTCAAAGACTGCGACGATTTGAAACCCACGATCAACAAAACGAGAATACGAAGAGAGGGCTTGGCCAATTTTTCCAGCTCCAACCACAGCAACATCCCACGTGTGATTTGTACCCATGATTTTTCGGAGTTGTTCACAAAGTGGAACAACCATGTATCCAACACCGGGTCTGCCAAAGGTGCCAAACGTTGCAAAATCTTTTCTAACCTGCGCAGAAGTAATATCAAGTGCGTCGCCAAGTTGTTTCGAGTTGATCGAAAGAATGTTGGCATCTCGAAGTGCATCGAGTTCACGAAGATAGAGGCTGAGCCTCCTAGCGGTAGGTTTTGGGATGGATTGACGGTCAGTCATTTGTCAAAGTATAAGGATTACACAAAAACTTGGTTGTTGATATTCGTCATTCTTGACAACATCTTGCTACGGTATATCCCATGCATGTTCATGATATATTTCAAAGAGACACAACGATTTTCTCTTTTGAGTTTTTTCCACCAAAAAGTGATGACGGCTGGGACACGCTTGTAGAGCGAATGCACTCGTTTGAAGCCCTAGAGCCATCATTTGTTTCTGTTACTTATGGTGCGAGTGGCTCGGCGAGAGATAAGACGCACGCGCTTGTGAGTCACTTGGCGAAGGAAACCAGCTTAGACCCAATACCACACCTGACATGTGTTGGACACAATAAAAAAGAGATAGATGATATTTTGCATCTTTATGCCAAATCGGGTGTTGATAATATCTTGGCACTTCGCGGCGATACTCCACGCGACGGTAATTTTACAAGCGAGTTTGCGTACGCAGCAGATCTCGTTACCCACATCCGAACGTTCGAGGAAAAAAAGTTTGGCGTTTGTGTGGCGGGTTTTCCAGAGGGACACCCAGAAACACCAAACCGCCTAGTTCAACTTGACCACCTTAAAATGAAAGTGGATGCTGGGGCAGATTGGATTTGTTCACAATTGTTTTTTGATAACTACTCTTTTTTGGATTGGTGCGAGCGATGTGAGTTGAATGGCATCACTATTCCAAAAATTGCTGGAATCATGCCTATCACATCTCTTGCAAGTATGAAACGTATGGCCCAACTTGCCGGCGGAACCAACTTCCCAGCAAAGTTGTTGAAGCGCATGTACAAATATCAAGATGACAACCAAGCAGTGAAGCAGATCGGAATTCAGTGGGCAACCGAGCAGTGCAGTGACTTGCTTGATCACAGTGTTCGAGGAATTCATTTTTACACAATGAACCAATCGGCGGCAACAGAAGAAATATTCCGCTCTCTTGGTGCATCAACTGGTGCTCGCCTCCGAACTTCTCCCTAGTTGGTATCCTTTGCATATGCGACGACTACAAACCCTATTGGCCACTTTTTTGTGTAGCACCATTGCCCTTGAAGCCATTGCTGCCGCGGCAGCAATTCCCCCAACCCCCAACATTCGCAAGGGTCCCGCACCATGGATGGGGTTTGGGTTGATGTTCTTGTTTTTTGCCGGTGTTATTCTTGTGAGTATCATGCCATCAAAACGCGGCCATCAAGATTGATAGAAGCACATTCACGGGGCACACTCCGGGGTAAGGTACAATGTGATTATGCGACGACAAGTTGACACAGTGATGGTTGAACAACGGGCTGCTTCTTTTACCCGAAGATCAATTAAAACCGAATCAAAAACACAGGGCTTACGACTTGCGTTGTCTATGATTGACTTGACAACACTCGAGGGGAAAGACTCTGACGAAAAGGTTCGTTCGCTTTGCCGAAAAGCAATCACACCCTGGGAGGGAGACATAACCCCACCACTTCCATCAGTAGCTGCGATTTGTGTGTACCCAAGCCTTGTGACAATTGCGAAGCGATCCCTTGAAGGTTCTGGTGTGAACGTTGCCTCGGTTGCAACAGGTTTTCCAAGTGGTCAATTTCCATTGTCGGTTCGTATCGACGATGTGACAAAAGCGGTTGATGCGGGTGCAGATGAAATTGACATGGTAATTAACCGGGGCGCTTTTCTTTCTGGGCATTATGATGAAGTTGCAGAGGAAATAAAACAGGTTCGTATTGCTTGCGGCGAAGCACATCTAAAAATCATTCTTGAAACAGGTGAACTCGAAACATTAGAAAATGTTCGCGCTGCATCAGATCTCGCAATCGAAGCAGCAGCGTCCGCGGGTCCAATTTCCGATGGAGAGGTTTTTATTAAAACATCTACCGGAAAAGTAAGTCCCGCCGCAACAATGCCAGTTACACTTGTCATGCTTGATGCAATTCAATCATATTTTGATAAAACCGGCGTGCGGATTGGCATGAAGCCCGCAGGTGGGATTCGCACAGCAAAGCAATCTTTGCACTATCTAGTGATGGTAAAAGAAACACTGGGAAATGACTGGCTCACCCCAACTCTTTTTCGGTTTGGTGCTTCAAGTCTTGCCAACGATGTTCTACGGCAACTTGTAAGGCAAGATACTGGGCGATACACAGCAAACTTTGATTTTAGTGAGGCATAAATGGCGACTGAAACGACAACAAACACACCCACCGCAGGATGGGAATATAGCGCTGCTCCAGAGCGATTTCCTGTTTCAATAGAAGAAACCAACAAACTGTTTATTAATGGAAAGTTTGTTTCTCCAAAATCCAGAAAGTGGTTTGCAACAACAAATCCTGCCACCGATGAAAAACTTGCAGATATTGCAACCGCCGGAGCAGCAGATGTAAATGCGGCGGTTGTTGCGGCAAAAAAAGCACTACCAAAGTGGTCAAAACTTGCAGGTTCGGAACGTGCAAAGTATTTATATCGAATCGCAAGGCGCATTCAAGAACGCGCCCGTGAATTCGCTGTTCTTGAAACACTTGATGGCGGCAAACCGATTAAAGAATCTCGTGACGTGGATATTCCGCTTGTTGCACAACACTTCTTTTACTATGCGGGCTGGGCCGACAAATTGGAGTATGCGTTTCCGAGCCGCACCGTGCACCCCATTGGTGTTTGCGGACAAATTATTCCTTGGAACTTTCCATTGATGATGGCTGCGTGGAAGTTAGCTCCCGCACTTGCTTGTGGAAACACGTGCGTTTTAAAACCTGCTGAAACCACTTCACTCACAGCACTCCGACTAGCCGAAGTATTGCAAGAGGTGGAGTTGCCAGAGGGTGTGATTAATATTGTGACAGGCGCGGGAGACACAGGAAAATGCTTGGCAGAACACAAAACAATTAATAAACTTGCCTTTACAGGCTCAACAAATGTTGGAAAAATGTTGATGCGCAATTCTTCCGGAACCGGCAAGCGACTCACACTTGAACTTGGAGGAAAAAGTGCGAATATTATTTTTGCTGACGCAGCAATTGACCAGGCAGTTGAGGGAATTGTGTCTGGTATTTACTTTAACCAAGGGCACGTTTGCTGCGCGGGTTCGCGATTGTTTGTCGAAGAGCCCATTTTAGAAGAGGTCATTCATAAACTGTCGCACCGCATGAAATCGCTCAGGGTTGGTGATCCAATGGATAAAAACACCGACGTTGGCGCAATTAACTCACGCGCTCAACTGCAAACAATCGAGCAGTACATCAAGACAGGGGTTGCAGAAGGTGGTCAATTGCACGAAGCGAACAACCAACAGCTTCCATCAAAAGGCAATTGGTGTAATCCGTGTTTCTTTACAGACATCCAGCCGAGTCACACAATTGCAAGAGAAGAAATTTTTGGCCCCGTTCTTTCGGTGATGACATTTAGAACTCCAGAGGAAGCAATTTCGCGAGCGAATAACACTCCGTATGGTTTGGCGGCAGGTGTTTGGACAGACAAAGGGTCGAAAGTGTTTGAGGTTGCGAAACGTTTAGAAGCAGGAATTATTTGGTGTAACAGTTACAACCGGTTTGACGCGGCGTCACCGTTTGGTGGTTTTAAGGAATCTGGTTTTGGACGAGAGGGCGGCATGCAAGGATTGAAACCCTATGTCAAACTTGTGTAAAAGAAGGAATGGTTAAATGAGTAGGCTTACAGTTCCAAAAACATATAAGTTGTACATTGGCGGCAAGTTTCCAAGAACCGAATCTGGTCGTTCAATACCAATTCAGGATCGAAAAGGCGATACTGCAGCGCACATTTGCCACGCCTCACGAAAAGATTTTCGAGAAGCAGTTGAGGTAGCAGCAAAAACTGCGTCGTCTTGGTCAAATATCACAGGATATTTACGTGGGCAAATTCTCTATCGGATGGCCGAGATGCTCGAGGGAAGGCGGGAGGAGTTCGCTGCAGCAATCTGTGTAACGAGTGATACGACAATCGCCGTAGCGAGAAAAGAAGTCGATGCTTCTGTTGACCATCTTGTTTGTTTTGCAGGTTGGACAGATAAATATCAACAAGTATTAGGGTGCCAAAATCCAGTGGCTTCTAGTTTTTACAACTTTACGGTTCCTGTTTCGCAAGGCATAACATGTGTGATTGCACCAGACGAACCCTCTCTTTTGGGGCTTGTTACGCTTATTGCAGCTCCACTTTGTGCGGGCAATACTGTCATTGCGCTTGGATCGCAAAAACACCCAATTCCGACGGCGATCTTGGGAGAAGTCTGCCAAACCTCAGACGTTCCCGCGGGCGTGATCAATTTACTGACCGGTAAGCGAGCAGATATAGTTGAACAGGTAGCCACACACCGGCAGGTCGCAAGCGTGAGCGCGGCTAGTTTGAGCAAAAAAGAACGCGTTACCATTGAGATTGGCGCGGCAGACAGTGTGAAACGAGTTTGTTTTTCTACCCTCAAAGGGGATGATTGGTACGACGCCCGGCTTTGCGCATCGCCGTGGGCAATTGAACCGTTCGTTGAAATGAAGACAGTTTGGCACCCAAGCGCATCGCGGTGATTAAGACCGCGGGTGAATTAATCGTGTTAAACCAGCGTAGATTTATATACCAAGCGTAATCTGCGATTATTTCACATCTGTGTCTCTCCGCCTCTGTAGCAAAAATGAATACTCAAGTTGCAATCTTTTTAAGACACGCCACGGAGACACCGAGACACGGAGAATACAGTTGGTTTTAAGATTGAGTAATTACAATAAGCCGAGTTTGTGTAAAGCCTCCACACAAAAACCCGGTTTTTATTTGTCTATGGTTCCGTTTGCCCGAAGTTTTGTGCCGGATTCTGGGGAAAACGTTACAGAAACCTGAACTTTGGACAGGTCAGTGGGCACTTCGTTGAAGCGAACGAGGTACGTTCTTGTTAATCCATCAAACCTTTCACGATTGATTCCGAAATTTGTAAGATCAATTGTTTTGACAGTATCTTTAATATTGGCACCCGAAAGAGTGACTATTAATGTACCAATGGCTCGGCATTCAAACCCGTCCCCATCTTCAAATACAAGGTGAACCGCAATGGTTTCTGGGCCGTAGCGACTGAGCGGATGAACTCGAATCGACTGCGGCACGTATGCCCACGTGTTGACCAACGATGGTCCACCGCTTTTTTGGACGTTGTTACACGAAACACAAAAAAAGATCGCCACCGCGAGAAATGCGGTGGCGATTCTTTGAATAGAACTTGTGTTGATACTTAGCCTGCCGTTCTATTAGCCCATCATCTCATCAATCATGCGATTGACAGCAATGTCTAACTTGTCGTTCGTAAGATAGGTATTGTTGGCGATTGCGTCTTTGATCGCGTCAATTTTATCTTGTCGAACTTCGGGCAATTGATGTACTTTTTCAAGAAGTTGTGCGTGCTGAGAGAACTCAACCCGATCAGTTGTTGCTGTGGGCTCAATATTACTACTCGCAGCCGTCCCAGTAGTTGCTTCAGGAGCAACCACTTCCACCGGGGCGGTTGTTGGTGCAGTTTGTCGCGCTGCGTTTGCCGCAGCATTTCCGATGACTGAAATTTCAGACATATTCATACCTTTCGTGCCAATGCCCGTAGCCTTTGGACTTTCCTCAAGTTTCATGCCAGCAGCGTTGCCGGCTCAATTGTTTCAAACACTTCCCTAACTACTTACAAAGCGTCAAATTGACCACCAAGTCTAACACTTGACGCTCTTTATCTATCGTGTAAATGTATGGTTTTTCTTGAACTTTATGAAAAAACACACGGTTTTCGTAAAGTCCGATAGTACTGGCGGTAGTCGGGCTAAAACCACGGTTTTTTTGTATTGAATCCTCTGCTACGATGACCGCCATGGGACTCTTATTATCCATATCACTATCATTTTTTCTTCTTCTTGCTTTTAGTGGATGTGGTCCAGAACCAGCTCCACCCAAAAAACCAACTGTTGTAGACCAAATCGACCTTTCGGAATGGGGCTATGAGGAAGAAACGAAACCCATAAAAGTGGTTAATACTGAATCGGGTAAAACGACATACGCCATCACCGTTGCAACGTTCACTGGTCCACACCACAACGAAGCAGCTCGAGAAGCGGTCTCCGCATTTGTATTGTTACGACCAGATGTTGGAAGAATGCTTGTTGTACGTCCCCGCAGAAGAGGTTCTGTGCTGACATTTGGTTCTTATTCTGGCTATGACGACCCTGTGGCAAAAGAAGATATAAAAATCCTGCGCAGCCTTCGTCTTGCAAATGGGCAACCGGCCTTTGGGCAAATGATCTTGACCAGATTCCGATCACCTCGTTCAATGCAATCATTACACCCATATGATCTCTGGACAGTACGCAGAGATTATCCAACAACCGTTCCTATTTATACGCTCGACGTTGCAATTTGGGGAGATTTTGACAGCGGACAACTTCCCAAGGCGCAACGTAGAAAACTCGCAGAGACATACGCTGCTTCGTTAAGGAACAAAGGGTTCGAGTCATTTTTCTATCACGACGATCAAAAAGATCTCAGTTCGGTGACAGTTGGGTTGTTTGATTACAAAGCGGTTGACGCCGAGACGGGCTTTTACAGTTGGGAAGTCGAGTCTTTGATCGAACAATTTCCCGAACGGCTTGTCAACGGCGAACAGTTTATGGAATTTCGGAACGTGCGTGACCAATCGTTGGGAATGAAACCACAACAACCTAGGCTTGTTGAAGTTCCCATCGATTAACCGTCCCCAAGAACGCGACTTTCGTCAATATTCAACGCCGTTGAACCAAGAAAAACCAATGTCATTGCGCTTGTGCCCCTTGATTTGAGGTATGCATTTACTTCGTCTAGTGAAACAGATGAAAGATCATCAAGACGGCCTTTTAGCGTTCTTGTTTTACCAATTGCATATTGATCTCCGAGCAAAGCCCCAGCTCTTGCAGCGGTTGATTCCCCACTCATCACAGTCCCCGCTCTCAATCGAGTGATTGTTCGATCAAACTCTTCTTTGGATACACCTTTTCGGAGAAGCGCAAGTTGATCAAGAATTACATCGATGGTTTCATTTGCTCGTTCTGGGGTTGTGCCCGCGTGGATACGAATTGTTGCGTTTTCTTTTGAGGGTTGATAGGACGCGTGTACGCTATAACAAAGTGACCTCTTTTGACGAACCTCTGTGAACAATCTTCCACTCGTTGCCCCGCCAAAAATAGAAACAGCAACGCGCTCGAGAATAGAATTGGAATCACTTGCATTCGGTGCATCAAGCGCCATGCCGATATGAACCTGTGAAGTATCCTGTTCAATATGGTGTATCCCACGGGTTGGTTGCGAAGTGTTTACTGGAATAATCCCCCCGCCGCACCAATTTTTAGTTTGCTCTTCCACGGAGCGAAGGATTTTATCGTGATCAACGTCACCCGCAATTGAAATAATCGACCCCTTTGGGCAAACGGTGCTGGCATAGACATCGCGTATTCGCTCGATCGTCGCAGTTTCAAGACTTGTTTGTTCCCCATACGTAGAGCGGTTGAAGGGTTCGGAATAATGGTGGCGATTGATTGCAAGGCGGACTAGTTTTGGGGGGTTGTCTTGGAGTGAGTCAAGCGCCTGAAGTGATAGTTGTTGGCTTGATCTTAAACCGTCACTTGGCAGTTTTGGCCGTAAAAACATGTCAAAAACGGGCTCAATTGCTTCATGAACCCTTGACCCAAGACAAAGTGCGTGGAGTTTAAGAAGCCTAACACCACAATGAATGTTACGCCGTACTCCCAAATGATCTAACCGCTCGGTGTGCTCTCTGGCCGAGAGATTTCCAGCACCGCGATACATAAGTTCGGTCATGAGCACACTGTCACCATCGTGTTCATTGGTGGCAACCCCACCACAAACCAACCAATCGATTGCGACAGTGCGAACATCATGCACTGATTCAGTGACAAGTTGAAGACCACTGTTAAACGTTGTGTGTTGAATTGATTGCATGCAACTTAAGCATACAAAACAAATCCAAGGAGTGTTGAGCAATAACCCTGAATAATGAATAAATAAATTTGTATGTGCAAACACATCGCCACTGTGCGTGTGACACAAAAAATTATGCAGCGTGTTGTAGTAAGATAAAACGTTTAGTTTTTTTACAAATGAAATAAAAAAACGTTGTAAGTGTAAAAAAACAAAAAAGTTACAAAGTTTGCAAAACGAGAACATAGACGCATTACATAAACAAAAAAACCGCTTGTAACACCGTTGCGCAATGTTTTGCGCGCAAAAACATAAAAACAATTACACAAATGTTGCGAGATAAAGAACTAACTTGTAAAAAAATTAATAAAGATACTTGCAAATCGCATCCGATATAGGGTACAACTCTATTGGCGGAACGTCCGCCAGTGGTCCGAACGCGTGTTAGTACTGATACAAGGAGGTCAATGATCATGGCCAAGAAAAAGAAAAAAGTGACTCGCAAAAAAGCGACTCGCAAAAAGGCAACAAGGAAGAAAGCCACCCGC
>CAYYRP010000001.1:152037-175147 GCA_964474235.1 uncultured Isosphaeraceae bacterium | reverse complement strand
AAGAAGCGGGCGTGCAAGATGGATTCCGCAAGACAATGCAAGTACTCGTTGCAGACTTTAACGACGATAATCTTCCAGACATCTTTGTAGGAAACGATACCGATCCAAACGGTTTGTATTTGAATCGAGGCGATTTAACCTTCAAAGAATTTTCTGGGCCAAGTGGTTTATCAAGCACGGATGGTTCGATGGGAATTACTTGGGGCGATTACAACAACGACCAAATGATGGACTTATACATTAGCAACTACACCGGCGAAGCTGACCTTTTGATGACCATGGTTGACAACACATCAAGCAACGATGGAAAAGTTAAAAACGCTATCTTTATGGCGGACTTTGAATCACCAATCATTCAACAAAAAACATGGCCACTTGTCAGTTGGGGAACTGGCTTTGTTGATTTTGATAACGATGCCGACCTTGACTTGTTTGCCGCAGGTGGCCACCTCAATGGTGTCTCGGGTGACAACCGTGATTTTAATGTGCTCTTTGAAAACACGGGCGATGGAAAGTTTATTGATTCGTCTGAAATGTCTGGCGTGCTTCGGACAGGCAAACGCATTCACCGTTCAGCGATTTTTGGTGATTACGATAACGATGGAAAAGTTGACTTGTATGTTGTGAACAACGGCGAAGAATCATACGATGAAGAATCGGACAGACACGGCGTATTATTCCACAATGAATCTACCGCTGGAAACTGGCTCAAGGTAAAATTACAAGGAACAACGAGCAACAAAGATGCGTTCGGCACAAAGTTAAAAATCGTTACTGGTGGCAAAACTCAAATCCGCGAGCACGTTTCTGGCGAAGGATACTTCTCGTCAAACGCCCAAGAGGTGCATTTTGGCTTAGGTGATGCTGACAAAATTGACTCTCTCACCATCACATGGCCAAGTGGTAAAACACAAATAATCACCGATATCAAGCCAAATCAGACGTTATTGGTAATTGAAGAAAAATTATGATTTGACGTTACAAGGTGCGTTTAGATTCCACTTCACACTAGATTCAACTTATGAGGTCGATGTTGAGAACGCGAACTAACGTCTACTCTATTTCCTCATTCATAATGTCTATGTATTGTTCATAGGCAAACAATCTGTTTCGCTTTTCTCCTGTAATCTCTGAAACAATGTTCAATTGTTGAAGTAATTCCAAACAACTGTTCACTGTTGTAGGAGACATATGCAATGCTGCTGAAATAGTTTTCTCGTTTGCTATTGGTTTTCTAAGCATACATTCATGGACCTCTAGTGTTGAACCAGACCTCGCGCCTAAACCGTGAATAAGTAATCTATTTTTTTTCGTCAATGCACTGAGTTTTTCTGCCGTCTGGACATCTTGCAATGAAGTTTTTGTGATTGCATCTGCAAAAAATGCCAACCATAATTCCCAATCCCCTCTTGCACGAACTGGTACAATTAATGAGGACAGGTCAAAAGTTCACTTTTTTGAAACTGGCAAAAACGGAAAACGGTTACGGATCTAAAATACTTCCAATGCGTCCTGGTAAAAGTTTTTTGTGAAAACGGTTGTAATCATCTTCACTTGTTCGACCAGAATCGTTCCACTTCTCAAAACCCGAGTTGTCTGGATCAGCAATTATTTCTTCCCAACGGTCTCTGAGCCCTTGGGTAGTTAATTTTATCGTTTCTGTTGATCCGTCAACATTCGATGTGCCAACTTCATTTGGTACCCAAAACGCAGGAATGTCATACCAAACGAGAAATGGCATGTCATTTTTTGGATGCAACAGCCAACCGTTCCGGTTGGGCCCACCTGTGCGGCGATCATCTTCTGAAATACTCGCCATTGTGCTTGAAGGTTGTGGAATTTGCGACGCAGTCATCGCTGGTATAAAAAACTCGCTCATTCCAGTGATGTCAAAGGATGAAGGAGCATCATCAATGCCGTAATCAACACCGACGAATGCGTTCAATGAATAACTTCTCAAGCGCTCTGTTGGGTCAAGTGGTGATCGAAAAGATTCGATACTTGAAATGTAAGGAAAAGCTGCACCATCTTCAAGGGCAAGTACAAGTTCTGGACCATCTGCATATTCCAAACGAGTTGCGCCCGATTCATCATAACTCTTCACCCAAAATCGAGAAATCTGATCTGGAGATGAGTCATACGCATCATTTGCATCATCGTGGATCTGTGTTCTTGGATTAAACAGCCGTCCATTGTTATCTAAAGAATGCGACCAACTCGCCGCTGCAATTGTTTTGTGGTTTGTTAAATCTTTTGTTGCTTTGGTTCGAGTTAGCATTAAGCCAATACCGGTCACTGCAAGAGACATCAATATGCCAATGATCGCAATGACAACGAGCAATTCAATCAGTGTAAAACCGTGTTTCGTGTGTTTTGTTATGGACATGGTCCAAAAGCTCCAATGACAGCAAGAATATCAGAAACATCTGTGGTGCCATCACCAGTAATGTCCCAGTCGGGCGTGCCCCAACCGCTGATCATTGTAAGCAAGTCATCAACAGAAACGATGCCATCTCCAGAAATATCTTCAATGCACGTTTCAACAGGATTAGGTATCTGCGAAAAAATTTGCACGGAATAGGGCGCTATGTCAAGTAGCCCGCTGTATGGTAGCCCGTCGTATCCAAAGTTGGTAGCAGTTGCGTCGTGCCCCACGTTTTCGTAATCATCCGCATATGCAGTATCATCAGAATTAAAAATCAGATACCACGCACCTTCGTGCGGGAAGCCAATTCGGTATGATTCTCTTGGATCAACAGTAAAGTTCATAGCAACAACAACATCATCTCCATTCCCACCACTCCCCCATCGATGATACGCAACAACCTTCGCCGTGTCATTAACATGATGAACATTTGTTGAGGAAGCGGCTAAACCTGCAGAATTACCGTTTTTATTGAGTCTCAACGCGATTAAATCTGTATACAGTTGCAAAATACCTGAATATGTGGTTGCCTTGCTCCAATCGAGTGGATCATCGTCGTGAAAAAATCCATCTTCTAGAAACTCTTGTCCTTGAAACAGCATAGGGATTCCTGCTGAAGTCAACACGAGGGCTGCACCAAGCGTTGATCGCTTTCGAGCAAACCAATTTCCGGCATCACCGGGGGCAATTTCTTCTGGAACACGGGAGCGCCCGTTGGCAACCTCATCATGTGATTCTGTATAAATCACTCGATCTGTTTGATCACCGTTATACACAGCCGTGACTGAATCACGAACAGTCCACATCGATCGATCACTGTCATTTACTGTTTCAATCACACCTCGTATTGGGTGAATCCAGTAGACGTCCCATTGAGAATCAAATCCCGCACCACCCTCGCCTGTGGTTTTTGTCATCCAATCAGTGCCTGCTAAATCTTCGCAAATGATTGCTTTGCCACTGTCATGCGCATCAACCTCATCGTTGATCCACTGAAGCAACGTCCATCCTTCTGGAATTTCTGTTCCACCATCGTCAGTTGCGCGAATCCATTTTGTGCCATCAATACGAAGCCCATCAAGCCTGTACTCTTCTAACCAGTACAACACACTATCACGAATGTATGTTCGAACTTCATCCACACTGTAATTCGGTCTCGTGTCTCCCCAAGGGGTTACTGCTCGTGAATCATTGTAAAAATAAATACCACCTAAATCATTCTCACTCCAACCGTCGTATTGCCAAAGATCCATATCGGTTGGTCCCCAGTGGTTATAAATTACATCAAGCAAAACGGCAATACCCCGCGCATGTGCTTCATCGATAAACCGCTTGAGATTGTTAGGCGAGCCGTAACTTGATTCAACCGCAAAAGGATGTGCGGCGTTGTACCCCCAAGAAAGATCTCCAGCAAATTCCCATACTGGCATCAGTTCAATCGCATTAACACCCAGTTCTACGAGATAATCGAGTTTGTTCGCTGCTTGCAGGAAACCACCAGCGAACGTGCCTACGTGCATTTCATACACAACCATTTCGTTCCAAGCGGGTCGCGTGAAGTCAGTTGTGTTCCACAAATAAGCGTCTGAATCGTACACAACACTATTGCCGGTTGAGTTCGTTAGATCTTTTGCGTGCGCGTCATTTCGCCAGTACTGCACACCGTTGTTAATCATGACGTATTGATATTCGTCACCGATCGAAGCATAGGAAATATCAGCTGACCACTTTCCATCACCATCGGAAGCGAGCATCGTAGACCACATGGACCAATTATTAAAGTCGCCAACAACAGCGATAGCACTCGCATTTGGTGCCCATGTTCTAAAACTCACACCAGATTCTGCATTGTTCACCCAACTGCCCAAGAAAATATCTATCTCTTCACTACCAAGATCGATTGGTCGTTCCCAAGGATTGTCACCTGCCCCACCTTCTTTTGTGTCTAGGAAAAACATAAAGTTTGTCCAGTCTGTAACAGTTAAATCATCATCAACATTTACAGTGAAGTACAAGTTCAAAGCATCATGTGAAACTACAGCCCACTTGATGTCTAAATTTACAAAATCAAACACATCGCCGACTGTATCTGGGTACGCAGAACTTCCAGAATTTCCTACAAGTTCATATTCTAAAAATGTTCCTGAGGCCGAAGGAGTCCCCCAGCCGTCTGTTGCTTGATCTGCACGGCTCAAATGGTCCACGCCCGGATCGGTGAGCCCACTGCCACTTGTTGCAATGTCAAACCGAATTGTGTCGCCAATTTGAATGTCAATCGAACTCAGTGGCACAGCCCATTTGACTGTGCCCGAAGATGCGTTTGTGAGATCAGGGTGAATCGTGCCAGAGTTTGCCCATGTAGTCTCGCCTTGCAACCACATTTGACATCCTGCGCCACCATAAGGTACAGCGCCCATTCCTGCGTGCGCAGATGGATCGACAACACGGTCTTCAGCAAAAGAGGCAACGAATGTAAGAAACAGTGAAGTTCCAAACATCAGGTTATTACCTTTGTTTCGCATGATTACATATTACCTCAATATCACATCTTTACAAACAAAAATGGGGGAGTTCGCACAAACGAACTCCCCCACAATGAAAACCTTTTGGTTCCTTACGGGCTACAGCCCCAATTTCCGATCACTGTGAGGAGATCTTCAACATCAACATCGCCATCGCCATCTGTATCTCCTTGGCATGGGGGAGGTGCACATGGGCTAGGATCTGTATTACAGAATGAACCGTCGCCGTGATACGCACCGCCAAGTGCGGTGCAATCAGCCTCTGCGAGATCACTGCAGTCCGTGTCGAAACAGCAAGCACCTGTTGGATCTGGGCAAGGATCTGCGGTACCACCAATTGTAAAAAATTGGTCACCAGCAATTAAATCAAAATTAACATTTCGTGGATCGCCAAGGTTCGGACTTCCACCAAGACCGCCAATAACTTGGTTCGACATGTAGTCATGTCCACCGTTGTTTATAAATGCGCACACTTTCGCGGTTGTAATGTCACCCGAATTTCCATCCCAGTCTAATAAGTAAAGTGGAATTGCAACTTCGACTCCTGTTGTCACTCCTTCGCCGCAACCAAGCCCCTCGCCAAATCCAACACCACCAACGTTCGAATTATCAATTGCAAGAATAAAACCAGTCTTGCCGTAAATCGCACCATCGCCACCAGAAGCACCCTCACCAATGTACGTGCCGAAACCTGCACCTTCTGTGTGCAGTTCTGCGTAGTTTGCATAAGTAGCAAAAGTGTCGCCTCCGCAAGTCATACCAACCCACATGTCTGCTTCAAAGCCAGCATCGAATGTCAGACCGTTGCCTGTTCCATCATCGCCCATGCGATTCAATCCATCAAAGTCTACATCTGGGTTATCTGCACGCAACGTGTTTTGTCCACCGCTGCGAGCATCAACAAAAATATCAATCTTGTTGAAGGTACTCTCTAAGTTACCGGGCAACATGATGTGCAAATAGCCGCCGTCGATCACAGCGTAGCCGGCGTCTATTTCCGAACCATTTGAAAAGTCTGGCATACCTAAGTCTGAGTTACCAAAACCTGTTTGTGTATTTTGCACAGCGTTTGGTGCACCGTATGCTGCGTCAACTGTGCCGTCTATAACTGGCTGAGCTAAACAGAACGATGATATTGTGAGTAATGATGTAGTAACGATGATGTTATTCATTTTTTTCTTCCTTCTAAAAAGACAACTCCCATCAAACTGTGAGGGGAGTTGCGTTAATTCCATTCATAAAGATTACGACCGTCGTCTGCGACCAATACCAACAATTGCAAATATTGAGAGTGCACTTGGCGCTGGAATAGTTGAGAATTCGTAGTACATCCAATCTGTTGATGTTGAACCTTGACCCCAACCCGGCTGTGTACCTTCGCCACCAAGCAAATCTATTGCGGGGTCGCCAGCGTTACCTCCAGTGGTTGCAACTTCAAAATCGAATCCTGTAATACCCGCATCAATCAACGGAGCGATAAAACCTGACATTGTCCAAGTAAATGAGTTGTTTCCCCAATCAATGTTAAGACCTGTGTTTCCAGCAGATGTATCCCACCAAGAGCCGTTATAGTAGTGATCAACGGCCCCGCCCCCACCATCGAGCCATGAACCGACAAAAACGTCTGTTCCACCAAGACCAGCAACATTTCTAGCCCAAGGATTGTCATTGTCACCCGAGCCACCTTCCATATAGTCGATAAACATCATGTACTTACCCCAATCAGCATCAAGAGAAGCAACGCTTACGGTAACAAATAAATCAATACCGTTGTCGGTAACTTCAACTTGAGTAATATCAAGATTAGCATTGCCTGTTGCAATATCTCCTGTTGGATCCATGTAAATGTCACCCAACGCGACAGTCGTCACGAGCGAGCCAACTACAAACAAACCAATTGTTTTCTTCATTCTCCATTTCTGGCTTCTCTTCAGTAAGCCGTGAACATAATGTAGACCATAAAAATAGTTATTTCAAAGGAAAAGCCCGAGAATTCAAGAAAATATGAATAAATACGCCTAGGATGCATGTATATGGATTACATAGCCTTAGGACTTGGAATACTGATTGGCTGTTTTTTGGGCGGAATCGCTATATTCGCGTTTTTTGGACGAAAAACGGAGGGCGATGGCAACCTTGAGATTGTTCGCCTTCAAACACAGCTTGAAGCTCAAGAAAAACATGCCAAAGAGATGCGTGATCGCATGAACGAGTCGTTTGCGAAAATCAGCCAAGAAACCGTTGACCAAAACTCGAAGAATTTTTTGCAACTTGCTGAAACCAAGTTTGCGCCGTTTAAAGAACTGCTTAGTAAAACACAGCAATCTGTTCAAGATTTAGAAACAAAGCGTGTAAAAGCTTATACCGAACTCGAAGGTGCCACGAAACAAATCATCGAAGAGACAACAAAGTTAGAAACTGCGCTGCGTAGACCAGACCACCGTGGACGTTGGGGAGAAATTGGACTTCGCAATGTTGTTGAATTTGCGGGCATGACAGACCAGTGTGACTTTGATGAACAGGTTGTTACAACTGGGGAACAATCACTTCGCCCTGACATGGTGATCAACATGCCCGGCGGCGGGCACCTTGTTGTTGATTCGAAGTTGCCACTTGAACATTACCTCAATGCAATTGAAGAACCAGAAAAAGCGGGCGAACATCTAGACAAGCACGCAAAAGCATTAGAAATGCATGTCAACGCACTTGCAAATAAAGCGTACTGGGAACAGTTTGATCGAGCTCCGAGTTTTATTGTCATGTTTGTGAATGTGGAATCCGCCCTCGTTTCAGCACTTGAACGAAATCCAGATCTACACAACAAGGCGCTCTCTAAGAAAGTTTTGTTGACCTCTCCAGCCACGCTTGTTGCACTACTGCAAGCGGCCGCATTTGGATGGCGGCAAGATTCTATGGCGAAAAACGCTGAAGAAATTGCGAAAGCAGGACAAGAACTCTACGATCGATTGGCAAAGTTTCAATCACACCTTGCAAAAGTTGGGAATCGACTACATCAAGCAACTGAGTCGTACAATAGTGCTGTTGGATCGTTTACTTCAAGACTTGAGCCGGGTGCAAAACGCTTGAGCGAATTGCATTCAACCGGCGGTAAGGAGTTGCCTGTCACTGAACCCGTCGATGTCGAACCGAGATCTATTGAATGAATTTCATTTCTTTTGGCGGGCAATAGCGGCAGCTTTTACTATTAATGTTTTTGGATTTGTTTCTAACCCATCAACTCCAATTACCTCCGCAACAGCCAAACTTGCAGCAACTGTTCCTTCAAGCGTTGTATGCAACATATCGCTTTGTAATAAATCTGATTGACTCCCCGCGGGCCATGTGTAAGAGTTCATTGTAATCGAAGTGTTATCTAAAAGTGATTTGTACAAACCGTGTACGTCAAGAACGGTTGCGTTTGGATGAGCCAACGCCCAAGTTCGTAACATTTGATTCATGGTGTTGATTGTTTTAACAGAGGGAACCTGTGAAGTTGACAACATTTTTCCTATTGCTTTGTGCACATCTGGAACGTTTCCAATGATAAGTGGTGCCTTGATATTGTCAAGAAAAGTCAAACCTCGTTCAAATTTTTTAATTCTTTTTTCTGGAGATCCTATATTTCCGTATGCAAACCAGAACAAGTAATCAATTGCTATAACTAGTGTTGGTTCGTGTTGTGTTATATCTTCAATGAGTTCAACGCCATACTTGTCTGGTCGAGTAAAAAACATTGCATTTCCAAAGTACGCAACCTCTTTGTGTGGTTCAAGAATCATTGCTTCCATGATGTGCTGAAGATTCACTGGGTAGCCGCCAAAATCGCCTTTGATTGGAGGAGTTTGCACTCCCCACCCCGCTGTCACACTCGCACCCGTGACGGCAACCCGGTCAAGGGAGATCGCCCTTGTTTTTTCAAGACATCCGCTTAGAACAATAAAAAAACATGAAATAATGAGTATTTTTAGGCTGTTTTTCTTCTCCATAAGACCAAGATAACGAAACTTACATGAACCCGCTTGCAATTCTCTTGAGAAGAGTAATAATGAAGAAAACCTTTAAGGAGAGAACTATGAAAGTTGTAACCTTGCTCGCAATATCTATCGCAATACCAGCTGCTGCTCAAACTACCCACTGGGAGTTTAGTGAAAACACCAGCGGCAATGATGTGCACTGGGTCAGCCCAACATCAGTCGATCCAAATGCAGATCAATACGAGTACCAGTATGAGATTACGTATATTGGTGTGGATGTTGTCTTTTTAGGACAAATCATTGGCCCAGAAGATGTCACTGATCAAATTGATCCAACGCTGTTGTTTGGTGCAGGCGTCCTAGATGGACCTGCCCCAGTTGTATTCATGGACGAACCTCTTGAGGCAGATGCAGACGCAGATGGTGAAATTGATGTTGCTGCACACATGCACATGGAAATTAATGGCGATGGTTTTGGTCAATTAGATGTCACTGAGGTTTTCCTCGGCGATGTCATGGTTGATATGGGATGGCCACTTGGTTGGCAAAACGTAGAGATTGATCGAATCTATATGGATGGATATATGGATATCACACCTCTTTCCAATCCCTGCCCTGCAGATACAAATAGTGATGGCATGATTGATGTAGAAGACGTACTTGCCACTATTGCTAACTGGGGTGGTTCTGGTGAAGGCGACGTGAACGGTGATGGTATCGTTGATGTAGCAGACCTTCTTGAAATTATCGCAGCCTGGGGTCCTTGTTAACGACAATGAAAAACGCATTCCCAGTGCGTTTTCTGAGCGTAATTGAATACATTTGAAAAACTCACCCTCGGTGAGTTTTTCTTTAGAAAGAAGGTTTTTGCAATAGTAGAAGGTACGATGCGTCCGACTACTTAATAATGACATCGGAGTCCAATTTATGCTGAGCCCTCTCGAATCCCGTACATGGTCTGTTCTACAAGTAGTTGTTTTGTTAATTTGTTTGGGGATGGTCGCAACATTATTCATTTGGCCAACAATCGGTCTTCATGCGTTTTGGAATGTCTTGATTCCAGTCGCACCTGCTCTCGTAGCGCTTCTCCCTGGCGTATGGAGAAACATTTGCCCTACAGCAACAATGTCTCAATTTGCTCGGCATAGAGGTATGACAAAAAGAAAGATACTCTCCCTTGAAACACATGGTTGGTTCATTCTTATAAGTGTCATTCTACTTCTTTTGATTATTCCACTGCGGCACACATACTTTGACCTCAACGGACCAGCAACGGGTGTCTTTTTAATTGTCGCAACACTCATCGCAATCGGGTTCACTTTTTTCTTTGACGGAAAAAGCGGATGGTGTGCAAGTCTCTGCCCAGTACATCAAGTCGAAAAACTCTACGGGCAAAAACCCGCTGCAACTGTGGGTAATTCGCACTGCAACGAATGCAGTAAATGTGTATCAGGTTGCCCTGACTCCACTGCGGCGCCAAGTCCACACCTTGGTGGAAAAACATGGCCACGGCGTGCAGCAGCTTTTGGTTTGATTGGGTGTTTCCCTGGTTACATTTGGGGATGGTTTCAAGTGCAAGATTATGCGACACTCTCGGAAGGGTTATCTAACATTGTTCCAACGTTTATGATTCCTATTGTTGGTGGTGCAGTCACGCTCGCTCTTTACGCTTTACTCATCAGTTCGGTCTCTATGCAGAAAAGAAAACATATTGACAAATTTTTTGCTGGTGCAGCAATTTCTTGTTACTACTGGTACAGATTGCCATGGCTCCTTGGTTTTAGTCAATTTGATGGAAACGGAATGCTTGTTGATCTGTCAGACACTATTCCTTCGACTGTCATCGAGGTACTTCCATATATCACAACAGCTTTTTGGGTGTGGTGGATTGCACTAAAGAAAAACGGACTTCGTTCTTGGATGATCCGTCCACAGGACGAACAAGGTAGTACCGCAACAGTTGGACTAACAATCTCTGCGTAACCTCAGTACCATGATGGAATGCAAATCACAAGAAGATCGTTCATAGCTGCAACTGCATTAACAGCAACAACAGTTACACTTGCGCAAGAAAACGATTCGTTTCCTGTGCGATACGCTGCGAATGTTGAAATGTGGTGGCGAAGCCTTCCTTTTATTGACCGAATCAACGCTGCAGCAAATGCTGGCTTTGATGCAATCGAGTTTTGGCCATGGCGTGGGAAAGACACTGATAGGATTGCACAAGTTTGCAAAGAACGCGGCGTTGAAGTTACACAGTTCACTGCTTGGGGATTTTCACCGGGCATGAATAATCCAAAGAATCACGGTGCGTTTGTCAAAGAAATTGAAGCGAGTTGTGAGATTGCGCACAAACTAGGCTGTAAACGCATGACTGTCGTTTGTGGCAATAATCAAAACAGTATGACCCAAGAAGAAATGCACAAGCATGTCATTACTGGGTTGAAACTTGTGGCACCAATTGTAGAACGTGAAAAAGTGATGCTCATTATCGAACCAATGAACATACGCGTTGATCATCCCCGGCACTGTTTATATGGAAGCGATGATGCGGTTCGTATTTGCCGCGAAGTTAATTCGCCTAAGGTGAAGATCAATTGGGATCTCTATCACATGCAAATAAGCGAAGGAGATCTTTGTGGACATCTTCGTGAAGGATTTGACCAAGTTGGCTATATCCAAGTTGCCGATCATCCCGGAAGGCACGAACCAGCAACGGGTGAAATTCAATACGAACGTGTGTTTCAGGAACTTGCTGACCTTGGGTACACAGGACCTGTTGGTGTCGAGTGCACACCCCTAGAAACCGAAGTGATTGCAACTAAAAGACTCAGAACACTTACAAAATGACATGCAGGATCGATCTACGATCGACCCTGCACATCTACCTTGGATAATCCTTTACTTACTTGCCAACTGCTGCGAGCGTGGATGCTGCACGTGCCATTTGTCGCCAAGTTGCGTTTGCTGTTCGCCACGTCTTGACAGTTCGTTTCCATGTTCGTCGAGAAGATCGGTATGAACTACGTTGTTGACGGAAACTTTTGACTGATGCACGCCATGATTTTACATTCGATTGCCATGATTTTCGTGAACCAACGAACTGTCGCCGCACACTTGCAAACTTACGCCATGCATTGCGACGCGCTTTTGATCCACGCGCTTGCTTGCGGCCACTTGTTCGCCAAGCTTTAAGAGCTGTGCGATATGAATTACGTGAACTGATGAACGATCGACGTTTGTTATTAAATGAACGTCGAGCATTTTTATATCGTTTTGCATTCTTGCGATAATTTGAACTCGCACGACGGATCTTTGTGCGTTCGCTATTCAAACGACGAACAAGGCGGCTGCGTTGACGCTTACGTTCTGATCGGAGGTGTGCTGCTTCTTCTTGCGCTGCTGCAACTTTCGCTGCTTCATCAGCTGCTGCTTGAGCTATCACTGCTGCATTTTCATCAACTAGTTGTTGTTGAGCAGTTTGGTATGCAGCGTCGACGCATGATTTCATACAAGCCATTGCTTGTTTGTGATACTCGTCGAGTTCATTGAAAAGTGTTTTTCGCTCATCATTGTTCATTGAATCCCAACCCGAAGTTCCTTGCCAGCAGTATAAATAAGCATCCCACATTGAAAGACCTGCGATCCGATGTTCCTTACCATTTTCGTCTGTCCAAACTGCGCCCAATGCACCGTGTACTTGGTCGTGGATGAACTCTTCAACTGTATGAAGTTGCATACCTCGACCTGATTGCTTAAATCGTGGGCAAGTTTGAACAAAAACTGGAACTTCACCTTTAACCATTGCGATCGTATTGCGTACATGGCGTTCGATCCATGCAGAGTCATCTACACCTGGATTCCATTCGTACACGTCTGGAAACAATCCTGTACTAGCGTTAAGCAAGCGATCAACCGATGCTGTTGTGTAGTTTGGACTTGTGTGCCTGCGACGAGGTAAACCCCAGTAACCGATTTTTGCATTTGGGCGTAGGGCTTGTGCGAACTCAAGACCTTCGATGTAAAAATCGATCACTGTGTCCATGACATTTTGTGATTCTGTATGCCACACCTCCCACCACTGGCCTTCAAGATCCAAGCAGATTGGACCGTCATAGTCAGCAGGAACATTTGCATCAAGCCACTCTGTGAACTTTGCTTTATCAACTTCATCGTACGCACCGTCTTCGTACCAATCAACTGCACCGTTGTAAATCATGCTTTGTACTGTTACTTCATTATCAGCACACCAAGCTTTCGTAATTTCACCTTCATTAAGTTCCTCGCCCATCGCATTACGTGAAGCACTGCGTGCAAGCTGATCATAATAAATTGCATCATAAAGAACTGGACCTTGCCCTTGCCAACTCAAATCATGCTGGCAAATGTGTTGTTTTTCACCACTCTTTATATTATTAGTTTCATTGTTTGCTTCAGCAGTTGGATTAACCCAACCTTCAACAGCACCCCACAATTGCATCAAAACCAGCACGTCTTGTTGGTCTGTCACGCCGTCGTTATTAAGGTCAGTTGCACAATCACCTTCACAAGCAGTACCGATGTTGCTTGTGAGTGATATTAGGTCTGTTGTGTCAACAACGCCGTCGTTGTTGAAGTCTGCTGAAGCTGCAGTAGCTGGGTTTTGGGACAAGGCGATCATGGCCAATGTCAGGGGGAAAGTTGTCATTTCGAACTCCAAGGTGAGGGGTAAGTTTCATGGTCGAGACCATCTCGACAGGTGCACCTCATAGGCGGTTGCGTACCTATTTGTGAACCGTGTTTCCCAAAAAAAACAATAATGCCATTATTAGGCAAAAAACGGGGTTATTTCCTCTTTGGGGCACCTAGTTAATCATGTTAAGGAAGGCTTTTTTTCCAAATATTTGGACAAAATGCGCTTTTTGGGAGGATCTGTGTCTTAGATTTCCAACGCTCCATAGAAGGAACCAACTCTTGTATCGTCCCCTTCTGATCCCTACACCATTCACTAACAGCCAGAATCCACCCAAGGCATAGTGATGATGAGGTTTGCGACGGTCAGACCAGCTATTCGGGCACTCTCTTTGCGTGATACCATTCCATGCGTAGGAGACATTTATGATGAAATTACTTTTAGTCCCCATAACCTTGTTCTTGCTTTTTGGCTGCAATGGATCAAGCAACTTAAAAACAACTACAAAAGCCTCGAGAGTTGTACACCAAGCAAGTGACCACACAGTGAAGCAGGTATCTATTGGCGATCTCAACAGTTCATTTCTCGATAATGGGTCTGAATCTAATCACAACCACGCAGTGGTTGAAATCACTGGCAACGTGATTGCCTATGGTTTGACTGAAGAGGGTGTATATACAGTTACACTCCGTGAGAATGATAAACAGGCACTGTGCACATTCGATGCATCAATTTCAAACCAGCTTGGTGGTGGAAGAACAATTTCATCTGGTGCAACAATCACAGTCAGAGGACAATGCCACTCGTCCGGTCTCTTTGCAAACCATCCCTTTACATTGCATGGATGTAAAATCGTTGCAGAGTAAATGGTATGAATATGTATGAAGAGACGAATCATCTTGTTATTTGCAGAGCGTGTGGATTACGCCAACAACTTCCTGATCTTCCAAAGCAAACAGTTGCAAATTGCCATCAATGCAAAACGAGGCTACACCGCCACACGCCGAGAGGTGTGCAAAGAACGTTTGCGTTTTCATTAGCGGCGTTGATTTTGTTTTTCCCAGCATTGACACTTCCCATCATTTCATTAGAGCGACTTGGACATCAAAGCGAAAGCACCATTTGGGAAGGTGTTGTTGCTCTTTGGCAAGATGGTGTCCCAAGCGTTTCTATTATTGTGTTTCTTTGTTCGATCCTCATTCCCCTTGCTAAAATTGGTGGTCTCATGTTTCTCTGCCTCAGTTGGAAAACTAAACGTCCAAAGCAACAGGCAACGTTGCTCCATGTGATTGAAGGCATTGGAAGATGGTCAATGCTCGATGTTTTTCTCGTTGCCATTCTTGTCGCAACGGTAAAACTAGGAAATATTGCTTCTATCACCCCAGGTCCTGGAATTATCGCCTTTACTTCTGTTGTGTTACTCACAGTATTTGCATCAACAAGTTTTGACCCCTGCCTCTTTTGGCAACATTCGGAACAGCCTGCATGAGCGATCAAATACCTACAGCAACTGTTTCTTCAAAACCAAATGCAAAAATTTCTGCAGCGTGGCTTGTTCCTATTCTCGCATCAATCGTAGCGGTTGTTCTTTTACTACAGTGGATGCATGCGAGAGGACCACTCGTCACGATCACATTCGAAGATGCGCAGGGTCTCACAACTGATGCTCCAATCATGTATCGCGGTGCAATTGTTGGCAGAGTTGAAAATGTTCAATTAAGTGAGGATACATCTCTTGTCATTGTTTCTGCAAGACTTCACGCAACATCACAAGAGTTAGCAAGAGAAGGCACAAGGTGGTGGATTGTAAGACCAGAAGTATCGCTTGAGGGGGTCACGGGTTTAGACACACTCATTAGTCCCCGATACCTCACGCTTTCAGCAGGCTTTGGTAAACCAAAGCTATCTTTTTCGGGAGTTGCAACATCTATCATGGCAAAAGAGCATATGGATGGTATTAATTTTACACTTATTACCGACTCAATCAGTGGTGTCACACTCTCTACTCCACTCTACTACAGAGGTATCCCAGTTGGAGCGGTAAGCAATATTCAATTCGCGCCAAATGCAATTGCTGTACTCATTGATATTGTTGTAAAAAATGAGTTCGCAAGTGTTATTCGAACAAATACAAAGTTTTGGTCGGTCAGCGGAATTGACTTGGACGTTGGATTTACCGGCGTATCCATGAACATAGGACCCGTCACATCATTACTCAAGGGCGGCATTCAATTGGCGACTCCCGATCGTGCAGGAGAAGTTGCACCCGCGGGATATGGTTTTACTCTTGAACAAGAAATGGATGAAGAATGGCTAGAATGGACACCAGAACTCCCTCTTTATCGCGATTTGGATAACAAGTGATTGAACCCCAGAAAATAAACCGCACGTTTTCAATAACGTGGAACCATCAACTCTTCTGTACACAAAACGCCTTTCGAAAAGATGGTGAAGTGAGTCATGTTCTCAAAGAAATCAACCCACCTAAAATAATGATCGTTATTGATCGTGGTATTGTTGATGCAAATAAAAAGTTTGTGTCAAACGTCCATTCATGGATTGAAACAAGTGCAATCGAATGCGCAACACTCCTTGTTGTACAGGGTGGAGAAGAAGCAAAAACAACTGATTCAGTTGGCGAATCTGTTCTTGATGCAATCAACGAATTCGGCATGTGCCGAAAATCTGTTGTACTCGCAATTGGTGGTGGAGCCGTTCTTGATGCAGTTGGGTTCGCAACATCGATAGCACACCGCGGACTACGACTTATCCGCATGCCCTCTACAACACTTTCTGCTTGTGATTCTGGCGTTGGTGTAAAAAACGGGATCAATAAATACAACAAAAAAAACTTCGTCGGCGTTTTTGATCCACCGTATGCTGTGATCAATGATTATGAATTGCTTCTTTCGCTTGACGATCGTCATTGGTGCTCTGGAATGAGTGAAGTGATTAAAGTTGCACTTATAAAAAGCCCAGAACTTTTTGAACAAACAAAAGCTTCTGTTTCAGAAGTGCAAAACCGAGACCTTGCATCGCTGGCATGTTTAATGACAGCCTCGGCGACACTTCACCTTAAACACATTACTGAAGGCGGCGATCCATTCGAGAAACTTGAAGCAAGGCCACTTGATTTTGGTCACTGGGCTGCCCATAAATTAGAGCAGATGACAAATCACACACTCACGCACGGCGAGGCTGTTTCTATCGGTCTCGCAATTGACATTCAGTGCAGCGTAGAACTTGGACACCTTGACCAAAAGATTGCTGATGAGGCGATTGGGCTTTTGCACGCGTTCAACCTGCCTACGACGCACCCAAAAATGCATGAACCTGAATTTCTCGATGGAATAGAAGAATTTCGAGAGCACCTCGGCGGCAGACTTACTATTTTATTACTCAAGAATATTGGCCAGCCAATCGATGTCCACGAACTCCCAGAGTCGATCGTCAAACAAGCAGTTCAGCGCTTATCTCAAACGTAGTCGCATCATTTCTTCCAAGCGACTAAAATCTACTCTTACATGCCACAAAAACCAAAATGTCCAATGACGCACAAAGAAACGGTTGATCGGTATTTCTTAGAACACCGTGCAAAACTCTTGGACATTGCAGCGTTTCTTGACAGACTTGATCGAAGTGAATCCATAGAAGAGGATTACCGCGTCAATTCCTTACTCAAATGCATTCACGTCTTACTTGAAAAAAATGGTGAGCGAACCGCACAAATCCTCAATGTCCTTAGTGATCACACCACGGAACCAATCGACAAAGCACACGAACAGGGTGCAAGCGGTGCTCCGAAACCTGCAGACCTATGACATACATCGATCCCCACATCCACATGGTCTCACGAACCACCGATGATTACGAGCGCATGGCGTTCGCAGGTTGTGTTGCAATTACTGAACCTGCGTTCTGGGCTGGGTTTGATCGTTCAAGCCCACAAGGGTTCTTCGACTATTTCAGACAACTCACAGACACTGAACCAAAACGCGCGGCGCAGTACGGGATCAATCATCATTGTTGGTTGTGTATCAACCCTAAAGAAGCCGAAGATGTTGGCTTTGCTCGCGAAGTTATTTCTATCATTCCAGAGTTTCTTGATCACCCTACAGTTCTTGGGATTGGTGAAATAGGATTAAACAAAAACAGCAAAAACGAATTGCTCATTCTTGAAGAACAACTTGCGCTCGCTGAAAAACACAATCGTCTTGTGCTTGTCCATACGCCGCACTTAGAAGACAAACGCAAGGGCACGATGCTCATCATGGACGCTGTTGAGAATACTTCAATCAGTTCTGATCGTGTACTTATTGATCATGTCGAAGAACACACAATTGGCGCAGTACTTGAACGAGGATTTTGGGCGGGGATGACACTGTACCCTGATAGCAAATGCACACCGCAACGCGCTGCTGACATTATTGAAATGTACGGCACAGATCGTTTGTGGATCAACTCCGCTGGTGATTGGGGACCAAGCGATCCTCTTGCAGTACCAAAATGCAGACGCGAGTTAGCGAGCCGTGGACATCTCGCGGAAACAATTGACACCATTTCATATAAAAATCCACTTGAGTTCCTTTCAAAGAGTGGTAGATTTTCAGTCGAATAATGCTTGGGTACTGCACCAATGTGCACGCGGGCAAAACCATTGATGAAGTTCTTGCAAACCTTCACAACTACGCAAGTGCAATACAACATCAAGTTGGGTCGCCAATTGAAGTGGGGCTTTGGCTTCCAAACACATCATTGTGCGAACAAACTTCTGAAAAATTAAAAGAATGTTTGGATACGCTCGATCTTACTGTGCGTTCAATCAATGGTTTCCCGTTTGGAAATTTCCATGGCAATATCGTCGGTCGAAAAGTCTACGAACCGAGTTGGTGTGAAGAAGCGCGGCTCACGTACACACAACAACTTGCATCTCTTTTATCAAGTCTTCTGCCAGAACACAAAAGCGGTAGCATTTCTACGCTACCACTTGGTTGGGGAGAAGGATGGAGTGGCGATCAACAAGCTGCGAAAATGCTTGCCCATTGTATTGATTATTTAGAAGAACTTGAACAATCAACGCAGCAATTGATTCATCTTGACATCGAGCCCGAGCCCGGGTGTCGCCTACAGACTGCTAGCGATCTTGCTGATTTCATACAAAGACAGTTTGGTGATGAAGAACGAGTTCGTCGTTACATCCGCGTCTGCTACGACACTTGCCATGGGGCAGTGATGAGAGAAAACCCCAGTGATTCACTCGACGCATACGCACAGGTTGGGCTCTCGATAGGGAAAGTACAACTCTCCTCAGCAATCGATGTGAATTTTGATTTGATTTCACAAGAAGAACACGGAGTTGCCATTGAAGCCCTCCGATCATTTGCAGAACCGAAGTACTTACACCAAACAACAGTTGTTCGGAATGGCGCGATGAAATTTTATAACAATCTTTCAGATGCTCCCCTTGATGATCCTGTTGGTCATTGGCGAGTACATTTTCATGTGCCTATTCATAATAAAACCTTCGGGCCACTTGGAACAACACAACATGATTTACAGCAATCATTGATCCATCTTCCAGCCGATGAGGCAACACAGTGGGAAGTTGAAACCTATACTTGGGACGTCATGCCAATGGAATTTCAAGAAAATGAACTCATCAACTCTATTGCTTCAGAAATTTGTTGGGCAAACAAACAAATAAGTCGAGCAGGCACCAATGAGTAAAGCACTAGCGTGGTTTAATTTATTACGACTTAGTAACACCCCAACACTCATCAGTAATGTGATGGTTGGTTTTGGACTTGCCATTGCAGCACATCGTCTGCAGTGGTCAGACTCAACGATCGTCCCTAATTTTTCTCCACTTCTACCACTGTTTTTAATTTCAAGCGCACTTCTTTGTGCCTATTTTGGTGGTCTCGTTCTCAATGACGCAATAGATGTAGAATTCGATAAACAACATCGCCCAGACAAACCCATACCAATGGGATTTATCTCAAAAAAACAAGCTGTGTTTGTAGGATCAATTCTCCTCCTAACTGCAATTCTTCTCTCGTCACTTACGCAGGAACGTGCAACGTTGCTGATGTGTGTATTAGTTAGTTGTATTCTCGCTTATACATATTTACACCGTTGGTTTTTTCCAGCATTATTTTTTATGGGAATTTGCAGAGGAATGGTGTATCTCGTCGCTTTTTCTGCATTCGATGTTGAAATGCAGCCGCAAATTCTTATTGTATTTGGATTAGGCATCGCGTGGTATACCGCAATACTTACATTCATTGCCCGAGGTGAAGAGAAAAATAACAAATCAAAACGCTGGCTTGTATTATTACTATTCCCAGCTGCGTATGTTCCAGCGTTCCTCTACTTCACACAATTTCAAATGATTTGGATCACACTCTCGCTTGCAATCTTCACTATTTGGATTGCTTGTACGTTTGCTATTTTTCAAATAACTGAAAAAAGTGTCCACGGCATTCACATGATGCTCGCGGGTTTCTGTTTGCTTGATGTCGTGTATTTATGCGTTGCAAGCGAGGTCCCCATCGCAATTGTGTCTGGCCTCTGCATACTCCTTACTGTTGGAGCGCAAAGAAAGATACTTGGTACCTAATATGCAAAGACTCGCAGTCATCAATGTTGTTGGACTTTCAAAAGACCATCTCGGCAAGCACACACCGCACATTACCTCGCTTGCAAACAAAAGTTCTGTGCACCTTTTAGATCCCCCTCTACCTGCGGTGACATCTACTGTACAAACAACGTTATTAACGGGGATGGAACCAAAAGATCACGGCATTGTCGCCAATGGTTGGCACGAACGAGAGTCAAACACAACGCACTTTTGGAGACAATCAAACTCACTTGTCAAAGGTGAAATGGTTTGGGATGCTGCAAAGAAACGTGATCCAAACTTTACTTGTGCGAACATGTTTTGGTGGTTCAATATGTACTCCTCTGCCGACATTACCGTTACACCAAGGCCGATGTATTGCGCAGATGGTCGAAAAATTCCTGACGTTTGGACAAACCCATCGAGCCTCAGAACCGAATTACAACAAACCATGGGTCAATTTCCACTTTTCAACTTTTGGGGACCAATGGCTAATATCACATCTTCAACATGGATTGCAGATGCATCGATTCTTGTTGAACAAAAATTTTCGCCCACTCTCTTGTTTGTCTACCTCCCACACCTTGACTATCCCCTGCAAAAAGTTGGTCCAAATCACCTTACTATTTCGAACGAACTAAAACGCATCGACCGTGAAGTGGGGAAGTTAATTGATCATTTTCATTCACAAAACATGCGGGTTTGTGTAATGAGTGAATATGGTATTGATGAAGTAAACAGCACTGTCTCAATAAATAAAATATTGCGAAACGCTGGATTGCTTTCAATACGAGAAGAACTTGGGAAAGAATATTTAGATGCGGGGCAAAGTGAAGCTTTCGCTGTACCAGATCATCAAGTTGCACACGTGTATGTTAAAAACAAAGAACAAATATCAGAAGTCGTGTCACTTCTTTCAAATGTTGATGGCGTGGAACAAGTCATCCAAGAAGATGAACGCGGTGATCTCGCACACGAACGTTGCGGTGAAATCGTGGCCATTGCAAAACAAAACTGCTGGTTCACTCACGATTGGTGGGATAACGAAGCAACCGCACCAGATTATCAACAAACTGTGGATATACACCGCAAGCCCGGGTACGATCCTCGAGAACTCTTTCTTGCAAAAGGATGGCGTGGAAGCAAACCGCGCATTGCGCTAAAAATACTCGCAAAAAAAATTGGTTTTAGAACCTTGTTCAATGTTATTGAAACAAACCCAACAGTCGTCCAAGGGTCGCATGGCAGAATACCCGCAATGGGCGCAACATCGCCAATTATCATTCCCCCAACTTCATTTGAAGATACCGACCCGATTCCTGCAACATCCTTTAAAGAATTAGTTCTTTCGTGGATGGAACTAGTATAAATCCTTAGTTAACTGTGCCTTTTTCCATACTTGTCATAAGAAGCACGAGGTCCATCATGTCAACAACGCCGTCGGTGTTGATATCACCCGTGTCTGGTTTTGGGCAAGCGATGACTTGTTCATCACAACTTGAACTTGGACCAAGCCATGAGCCGCCTGCTTGAACACAAGATTGTTCATCAACAATCAAGCAACCAGTTCCCACGCAGCAAGCTCCAACTGCACGACCCCGCGCGACCATGTAGCCGCCGGTTCCCTCAATTGTGTCGTGTGCTGTTTTAAAGAAGTTGTCATCACCAACACCCTCAATATACGTTGCAGATTTGTAACCTCGATACACGGCGTTTCCACTGAACATAGCAACATTGTTGTTGAAAATAGTTTTTGTCACACGGCCAGTGCTATCGTAATCGTAAATCGCGCCACCGTTGTACTGAGATTTATTCATTCGGAAAGTGCACGAAATTACACGAGCGTTTGATCCATAGTTGTACATTCCGCCACCACCGTAACTTGCATAGTTATTAGAAAATTCAGTATCACGAATTTCTGGTGCGCCTTTGGTGTTATATATCCCCGCACCTCGATCAGCTTTGTTCGAACGAATTTTGCAATTTCGAATGATCGTATTACTTCGATCACCATTGTAAATCGCGCCACCTTGGTAGTTCGATTCGTTATCGACAAAAATACAATTCAAAACAGTCGGACTTGAGTGTAGGCAGAGCAAACCACCACCAATTGTCTCTCGTTCACCATACAGTTCAGCGTTGCCTGTCCCGTTGGTAATTGTAAATCCATCAATTTTGGTGCTTGGACCCTCGCCATTTACACACTTCACGACGCTATCACCCACTTGCCATCCATCAATAGTCGTCACCGATGCCCCCTTTTCACTTTTCAAAATAATCGCCTTGCCATTGAAATTAATAGATTCGTTGTACCGGCCAGGAGAAACAAGCACAGTATCATCACCTTGCGCCTTGTCGATCCCCTCTTGAATTGTTTTGGCCTCCTTTGGCACTACGATCGTTCCTGCGTTGGCAGAAACACCACAAACCCCTATGAATACAAGGGGTAGGATCATCATTTTAGAAATATACGTTTGCAGTTTCATGCCTTCAACTTCTTTGGCCCACCAGGGCACACTCCATACCTTACCACGACCTTTGTTCTAGTGAAACCCACAACCTCTGTATTGGCAATGGTTTCCAACTCTCTATTGGTAAACTGGGAAATTCATGTCGCCAATATCGAATATGTGGGCAAAATCCCCACCTGTATGGTGTAAAAGAGCACGTTATGGGACTTGTTTGCATATACGATGTCACGATGGATCTCCATAACGCCAGAATTGACGCCCTAAACAGTACGGTTGTGCGTATAGGATCGTTCGTTTTTTCTCATTTTCATCAGAAAAAACAAACATTTTCTATAAAAAGTGACGGGAGCATCGTGACTGCAATTGACCGAGAAGCAGAGTTACAAGCCCGCGATCTCCTCCTAGAATTGTTTCCAAGTGACGGTTT
>CAYYRP010000001.1:144332-151937 GCA_964474235.1 uncultured Isosphaeraceae bacterium | reverse complement strand
CATGACAACATTACCAATTAAAGAAACTGTAGAAGCAATCAACCATCCAAGGGCGGAAGCAGGCGTCAAACGCGTTGCAAATCGCTGGCAAGATTGTGATGGTGACGGTGACGATTTCAAAACATTTTGTAGTGAACAGTTTGTCGCAGCTGAAAGTGATCGGACTCGGCTCTTAGATCGCTACGAAAGCGCGCTTGGAAGTATCGGCGGACACCTGTACGAAATTGGTCGACACTTGCGAAGGTGGACGGATTTACGCGGGGACGAGATGCCAGAAGTTGACAACTTGATGGCGATGTTTGATCCTTGCCCAGATCTTTCTGATCAGTTCTATAAACAAAAAATTGCTTTTATTGCACTGCTCAACTTTGACAGGCCTGATCTTGCAACGATGCTTGAACAAGGGGACAACTGGTCAACTGATCAGTGGGCAGAAGTACGCGCGGGTTGGGCGTTTGGCCCAAGAGTTCCCGCGGAAATAAATGATCGAGCGCGTAAACTTGAACATGAAGCTGATATGTTCGTGAGCGAATTTCATGTACCAGTTGGTGCGATGATCGATGACGAGGGAAAATCTTGGTTTGGAAAAGATCGAAAACTTATCGCGCATTGGTTAATTCGAGAAGAAATCAAGGCGGGTTATACGGAAGAAAATGGCATCAACAAACAGCGAGCACTTTCTTGGGTGATGGGAAGACACATCGATGGAACACTTCCAAAAAGTGTGATGGATGCAAGCTGCTCTGGCAAGTGGGACCCACGGAAAAATACAATCGATGGAGAACTGGCAACCAATTTGCTTGGACCAGTGCGATACGAACAGCTCCTCTCGCAGCGATCGGTCGCCAATGATTACGATAAATATTACGTTGAACACCCAACAGCAATTGCACGCAAGTTCGACTTAGAACGTGAAATTCCTGAAGAAACAGTTGAAGCCTTGATGATAGAGTTGCTCGAAGCACCTGTTCGAAAAGATATAGCGAAACTTATGTCTGAAAAACTTGGCAGACCGCTCGAATCATTTGATATCTATCTTGAAGATATAGGAGAATCGGGAAGCGCTGCTGAACTTGACGAAAAAGTAACTGCAATGTTCAAGGATGAACTTGTATTCCAAAAAAAATTACCAGAGGTTTTGCGAGGTCTTGGTTACACTGATGAGGATGCTGATTTTCTTGGCGCTCGCGTCAATGTTGAAATTGCCAGAGGCGCGGGTCATGCGATGCGGCCGGGCATCCCAGAATACCATGCGTGGCTTCGCACAAACCGTCTTGATGATCGCCTTGGTTGGGACGGTTTTGACACAGCAATGCATGAACTTGGGCATAACTTAGAGCAACTCATATCAACACATTTCGTCCCAAGACCGCTGCTTCGAAATGTTCCAAACACAGCGTGCACTGAAGCATTTGCATTTCTTTATCAAAACAAAGCCAGGGAAGTAGTAGGCATTCTTGAAGAAGACCAAGAAACATCTTTTGCATATGCTTCAATTGAAGGATTATTGGCTGCATGTCAAATTGCAGGCCCATCACTTGTTGAGTTGTACACGTGGCGTTGGTTGTACAAAAATTCTGAAGCAACCCCAGAACAATTGCGTGATCAAATGCTTTCGATCGCAGATGATGTGTGGAATAAATATTTCAAAGAGCAGTTTGGTGAAGATCCTTATCACATCCTCGCTGCATACCAACACATGGTTGGCTATCCTTTGTACTTGGCTGATTACACGATTGGTCATGTCATTAGCCATCAGATTAAATCGCATATGCGCGGAAAAGATTTAGCCGCAGAAACAAAGCGAATTTGCTCGATAGGCAGGCTCACACCAGATTTGTGGATGAAACGGGCAGTTGGCAGTGGCATTTCAGCAAAACAGTTGATTGATGATGCAACAGCAGGGCTCAGTCTGATCAAATAAACAACCTAGCGTGTTGTGCATTAATCCCAGATAAAAATTGGACCCTCTTCGGTCATCTGAGAAGTGACACCAAGCATGGCATCGTCTTTGTTATCTCCACCCTCAAGTATGAACAAATTGTCATTCGCTGCACCATCTGATCGTGACCATGCAATTGGCGTCTCTGTTTGCTCTTGCCATTTGATTGAGCCATCACTGTAGCAAACCCATCCCCTCCACTGCCCATCTTTGTCGAGGGTAAAGGAGTCTGGTTGCACTTGTCCGTTACGCGGACCACGATTCCCAATAATTGGAAAAATGCCACGGGCATCATTTCGCCACCAGCGCTTCAGTCGTTCTCCGTAAAGTGGCATGTGTGCGTATGAAACATTGGACATTTCGTTAAAGTTCGTTGAGAAATTTGGATCCCAATGCTGACCTACTCCTTGGTTTATAGCTCGCCAACTATACGTAGCTTCTTCCACCCAGCCATTGTCACCTTTTGCAATCAAATATTCTGGTGTAGTTAGATTTTGCGCAATCATTGCCGACCAAAAATTTGCGGAAGTATTTTCCCTGACATCTAAACTTTCGGACAATTCACTGGGCACAAGAAAATCATTGTTTCTACCAAACGAGTCCGCGATTAACCCCTGCACCATTGTTTGAAGCTGAATTTGGTTTTGCATTCCCCAAACGGATCCTGAACTCGCATCGCCGTTACCGGTGACAGTTTTGTTCATAGAGTTCATCATGATTGCAGAGAGGACAACCATACACACCAATGTAATGAGCATGCCGATGAGTGAAAAGCCAAAGTGTGTCCGGTTTGACATCATACTAAATCCATTTTAGTGGGGTCTGACCCCTACGGGGTCAGACCCCACAAACTAAAGCGACACGCATACGGACCATGAGAAAAGCGAACGCAAGCTTGCTTGCAGTTCGCTTAACGAGTGGGCCGGCCCGGATTCGAACCGGGGACCGAACGATTATGAGTCGTTAGCTCTAACCGCTGAGCTACCGGCCCTATAGCCGATTCCTAAGAATCTGCTAAGAGTGGGCATGATACCCTGACTGACGTACAATGCCCAACCTTGGCTCCGGTAGCTCAGCTGGATAGAGCAACGGTCTTCTAAACCGTAGGTCGCAGGTTCGAGTCCTGCTCGGAGCGTTTTTGAGGGGATTAACGCCAGTGGCTCAAGTCTACTTAGCGTGATTCCGTAGGCATCTGCTTACACTTTTGCTAAAAGTTCAAAATGGTCTTGGACCAGAAAGAACTAGTGTTATGGCGTCAATTTAAAAGCGGAAAGATAGCACCAACTAGATGGTGAAGAATTCTCTATTCCTAGAGTTTAGCAACAAGAGGGACTACTGCAGCAAGCGCTGCAGCATCCAAAATTATGATCAATTTCTTCACAGTCATATATAAATCTCTTTTAGCAAGGGCCCCAAGCGCCAACAACAGTGAGTAAATCTGTAACATCCACCATGCCATTGCCATCGATGTCTTCAACGCAACCACTGCACGCACCCCAACTATCAATAATAGCTAAAAGATCAACAACGCTTACTGAGCCGTTCCCGTCTATATCCGCAGGACACGGGTTACCTTCACAAGTCACATCAAAAGTATTTCCTCCAGCATCGTTCCATAGACCTTCTATATCATATGGAGTGTTCCCACAAAAATGCGTTTCAGAAATATTCAACCCTATCTCATTGTTAGCAGATTGATAGATACCGCCACCATAAGAGGCTTGATTGTCTCGGATTATGCAGTTCTCTATAGTGGCAGCACTATTGGAAACAATGCCTGAACCAAGCACATAGTTACCGTTCTGAATTGTAAATCCTCTAAGCACAGTATCGGATGGCTCCCCACCCCACAAACGGACAACCTCTGTGTTTAAACCAGAACCATCAATAATTGTTGATTCTGGCCCATCGATACTCTCCACTGTAATTCTTAGTCCCCTGAAGTCAATCCGTTCGTAATAAGTACCTGGCATGACCTGCACAGTATCTCCACTGCCGGATGCTGCTAGAGCATCACTAATTGTCACGAAATCTCCACCAGGTCCAACGATGAAAGTATCAATAGTACAATCTCCACCGTTGTATACATGCTTCGCTGCTTGATGCACCTCGGCTGGCCCAGAATTGTTGGGAGTTTGCGCCCAAGCAATGAAACTGACATCACCAATATTCGCAACACTTACGCTATTCAGGTCCATCGTAAATCCAATTGTTTGGGACTCCCCAGCTGCAAGAGTGATCTCTTGCATATCGGCTTGCATAAAACATCCATAGTTATATGAGGGATTCGCTGGATAGTCATGCAACACTTGGGCGCAGTGCACAATCATCGTTTTTCCAGATCCACCGCCTTCAATTCCAACCTCTACACCGACAGAATACGTATCCGAATCGACTACCGTCCCACACATATCTATTGTGACATCCGTTGAGGCGTTTTGTCGACCCAGGTACATAGACCGAAGCGCGTTGTAATTGCCTGAGGGGCTCCCGTATGATCCTACTTGGGAAGATACGCCATCCATCCATACTGTTGGATATCCGGGAACGTTGTAAAAATTGTTGCGAATATCACCCCAAGTTGTAGAGTACGCATCACCCCCATGCACTTGTATGGGAAAAAACGTATCTGGGAATTCATCTTGAAGCATGATTAAACCATTTGCAACATCAGGACAATAACCGCACCATGTTGCTGTAAAATTCTCGGCGATTACTTTTCGTGGAGCGGCGTCTAATGATGCCACAGTAAATCCAATGGCTGTAACTGCTGTAAATGTATATACAAACTTCATAATAAACTCTCTTCTGATTATTCATCGTCCCATTCAAGGGTTAGATTTGGTTCCAAAGGGTCGCCTGACAACTCACTCACCAATACAAGCCAAGAGTCGCCGCCATAAAAATTACAAACACCCGAGACGCAATCGATGCCGAAAATGTTGTCCGGCACTTGCCCATCGGAAGTTCTATAAATACTAGATTCTGGGTACATGGTTTCTTCAAGTGACACATGATTATCCTGCCAACATACATTGCCAATCCACGACCTTCCTTGTCCATGAATATCAAATGTTTTTGAGATAAGATTCATGTCACCGAACATCGGCCCACGATTTGCTAGGACAGCATAGTCCGTCGAGCCTGAACTTTTCCATTGCAGTGGTTTGCGCGCACCAAGTGCTGGGATAGAAGCGTAAGAGACATGACATTCATCTTGCAAGTCGCAGTCAAATTCTTCATCCCAATACGTGTCACCTGATGACGTGGGATCATAAACATCATAATCATAATCGTCCATGATAAAGACGCTGCCATTAGGCTCGCTGTCACTAACAATAACATCTGTACTATATAAGTTCTGCATTACACTCAACGAATGTATATTGTCGCTTGAATTTGCCAACATGTCTTCAGGACCACGGCCTTTGACCTCTCGACCTAACACTGGATCTGCAAGTCGATCAACCATACCTGGTGTTGGGAACCGTTCTTCATCACCTGCAGCCCAACTGATCCAACCTTGATGAATAGATTTCACTTTGCTTGCATCTTTCCTTACCATCGCAACCCAACGAGCTCGCCCAAGTGAGGGAACTAGAATACTCAAGAGTAATGCGATAATTGACATCACTACAAGCAATTCAATCAAGGTAAAAGCATGTCGATGAGTAGCGTTTCTAGCCCCAGTTTGAAATCCGTAATTTTTACTGCTTAACATAAGTGACACTATACTCTTATGTTTCGCTCATTACAAAAAAATAATTTCAAAATAAATGAGCGGTCATTCAGGTTTTCGTAAGTATGGATCATTAAGAATACTGGGGAGAAGTATTCAGTCATTCCTAATTAGGCCAGAATAAGCATATTTGTGTTGCCCTGCTAAAATAGTACCATCCGAATTCCCCTTTTTCATTGCGCCTCTGAGTGCCATAGCAACGCTATGCCCGATTGATCTGAAACAGATCAAGCAGGACTTCCGGTCAATTGCGGGGCTACGCCCCACAACAGTACGAGTCCTGCTCGGAGCGTTTGGACGGGTCTGGCCTTAGGCTTTCAGATACACTAAGAGTATGAAACAAACGACTACCCGATTCGTCTGCGTTGTTCTGTCAACGCTTTTTGCCTTTGCTCCATTCGCAACAGCAGACCTTAAACCACTGCAAGATTGGATGGACGCACTAGTCAAAGACGGAAAAGTCGTTGGGTGCATCGCGGAAGTAACTAAGGGCGGCGAAACAATTTTCTTTGAAGCAGTTGGCGATCGCTCGCCAGAATCGGAAGAAGATCTAGAAGTAACACAGGTCGTTCGCATGTACTCCATGACTAAAGCGATTACTTCAACAGCAATCATGCAACTTGTCGAGCAAGGAAAACTTGGCATTGATGACCCAGTGGCGATGTACATTCCTGCGTTTGCAGATGTACAAGTTTTAGAAGATGGGGAACTTCGCCCAGCGAAGCGCGGAATTACAATTCGGGAACTCCTCACCCACACAAGCGGCCTTGCCTATAATTTTACTGCGTCACCAGAACTCAAACCCTATTACAAAGAGAAATTAGTTGGAGTTACGACGCTTGAAGACGCTGCGAATGTTATTGCTTCGCTTCCTCTTGCTGGTGATCCAGGCAGTTTGTACCTGTATGGATTAAGCGTCGATGTGCTTGGCAGAGTCATTGAAGTTGTCACAGGACAAAATTTTGAAGCATACCTACAAGAAAATATCTTTACTCCCCTTGCAATGCAACATACATCGTTCACACCTGACATGGGTGTTTTACAAATGCCTATTGTCAACAGAACAGATGATGGATTAAAAGTTGACACGAAACATTACGAAAAAGAGCGAGGTGCGCTCAACCCTAGTTTTCAATCTGGGGGTGGTGGTTTGTGGTCAACCGTGCACGACTACACTCGCTTTTGCATGGCGATGGAACAGTATGGTGAACTTGATGGGAACCGCATTCTCAAAGCCAAAACTGTTGTGTTCATGACGCAAAACCAACTGAACCCAGCAATCGCTGCGACTCCGTTTGTCCGGTTTGGATTGGGATTTGGGATAAATCTTCCGGTGAGAACTTCAAAAGGATTCCGTGGTGGTGGGCGCTGGACTTGGGGCGGCGCTGCGTGTTCGTACTTTTTTATAGATCCAAAACAGGATGTTACAGCAGTGTTTGCAACGCAGTTGTTTCCGTTTGATATGGAACTCAACAACGAGTTTCATCACATTGTGCTTGAATCACTTTCGCAAGAAGAATAGGTAGATACTTCAATAACTAGAGTGTGTTTAAATGTGAAACTGCTCCAACACATCAAATTTACCAGAAGCAATATCTTGTACACCTGCAACAACTGTTATGTTTCCAGATTCGACCGCCGCTAATATGAGCGGAGACCGATCTAAGATAGTTTTTACACCTTGCTTGGCATTGTGTGCAATGCAATCTTCCAAATCGTGCGACGATAAAGCAATTTGGCTGAACAATCCTTGGGGATGATCACTTTCAAATGCAGCCGTCACAGCACCGCAAGAAGAGTGCCCAGCAACCACGATGAGCTGAACTCCAAGATGCACAACTGCAAACTCGAGACTTTCAATAATTTCTGGCGTGGGCACATTTCCTGCAACACGACAAACAAACAATTCGCCAAGGGGTTGGTC
>CAYYRP010000001.1:0-144232 GCA_964474235.1 uncultured Isosphaeraceae bacterium | reverse complement strand
GTTCGGTTCTTCGTATACTTCTACGCCCGGCAAGTCTGTTGCCCATGCGTACCCTGCTAACAATCGAATGATGTATTCAAACGCTGGATCTGCTGGGTCTTGCTGCCCAATGTACCGAACATAATTCCAATACTTTCCTTTCGCCGTCACAGCAATCATGTACAACGAACCATCCGCTGGTTTTTCTAGCAATTGAAAATTAACCGTCTCGTCTGCACGAGTTGCATTCGACATCCCCATCTGGTCAAGCCGGTTCCACACCATTGCAATTTGTTCTCGAGTGAGATGTCGTGTTTTAGCAGGAAGCGTGTTTGGTCCCCACCCATCCTCATCGCCATGATGCAACGAGCCATCTGGGAAAACGACGTACCTAGACGATCTCATGTGGGCAAGCGTATGCGGCTCGCTCGTCACAACCGTCACATCGAGGGAAAAATCGCTTGGAGCAATAGCCAAGGGGTCGGTCACAGGGGGCGGGGTTTTGCACGCTGCCAAAAGAACGAGCACAATCATTGAAATAATCCATCTCATTCTTGGCAGAATAGCTATTCTGCACGCATGTTGGTAACTCACAATTGGATCAATGACTATCTCTCTGACAATCTCACCGCCCACGAGCAAGCTGAATTGCTCACAGCAGCAGGTTTTCCCCTCGAAGGGACCGAAGAACTCGATTCTGGGGACATAAGGCAAGATTTTGAGATGACCTCAAACCGTGGCGATTGCACATGCCATGTCGGCTTGGCGAGAGAAATTTCTGCCAGAAGCGGAAATGTTATGACACCGCCACCCTGCGACCCACCAAAAGAGCAGGGTTGTGCAATTTCAGACGTTGTTGCAGTTCAAAACAATGAGACAGACTTGTGCCCTCTTTACACAGCGAGGGTCATTCAAAATGCAACCATTTCTGACTCGCCAGAGTGGCTTCAGAGACGCATAGAAGATCGCGGCGATGTTCCGAGAAACGCAATCGTCGACGCTACAAATTTTGTGCTCTTTGAACTCGGTCAACCAACGCACGTTTTTGATTTAGACAACGTTGCCGGTGGAAAAATTATTATTCGCATGGCAAAAGAAGGTGAAAAGTTTTTACCTCTTGGTGAAGATGCAAAAGAAATTAAATTGAGTGCAAAAGATTTAGTTATTGCAGATGCAGAAAAACCAATTGCACTTGCGGGTGTAAAAGGCGGCGCGACATCTGCTGTTACTTCCGAAACAACAAACCTACTTATTGAAAGCGCAACGTTTGATCCGGTGACTGTTCGTGAAACAAGTCGGCGACATAACATTGCCAGTGATTCAAGTTTTCGTTTTGAACGAGGTGTGAATCCTCGCCAAGTTCTGCCTGCTTCAAACAGGCTCACAAACCTATTGCTCGACCTCAGCGGAGGGGAACTTTGTAGTGGAATCCTCTCTGGCGGAAAAGGTTTACCTGAGCCAATTACTGTTTCCATGCGAACAGATTATTGTTCGCAAAAATTAGGGATAGATATTTCAGAAAATGAAATGGTTTCAGGGCTACAGCGTCTTGGATTTGAAGCTGTATGCGATGGCGGAGTTCTCTCATGTACAGTGCCGTATTTTCGTGGAGATATCACTAGGGAAATAGATGTTGTTGAAGAAGTGGGTCGCGTTCACGGGTACGAAAATATTACGATTGCAGATTCGGTCGAAGTTCAGGTTCCCCCATCGGGCGGAGAAGCAGACGGGAGACATGCTGTACTCAATGCACTCGCTGGAATGGGATTTGTCGAATGCGTGACACACTCACTCATTAGTATTGATGCTGCAACACCATTCCTTATCGATGGGGAAGCGCCTTTGTTGCTTCAAGATCACAGAGCAGCAGCAGAACCAGTGTTGCGGCCTTCGATCATTCCAAGTTTACTTCGCGTACGAAAACATAACGACGACAACGGAGTGAAAGAACTTCGAATCGCAGAATTGGGTTCAGTATTCAAACTTGTTGGAGATACACATGAGGAACACGTCGAACTTGCATTGCTTATAGACGCAAAAGAAACGGATGGCATTTGTGAAATGCGGAGTATTCTTGACAGACTTTGCCAAATACTCACTGCAACAACAAAGGCCGAAATATCACCCACCGACAACGCTTCTTGGCTTGAACCTGCGGGTGTAGTTTCCTTCAATGGCAAAGCAGTAGGAACAATTGGGCGGTTAGCAACATCAATCCAAAAACAGTGGGACGTTCCAAGCACAATTCATCTTGCTCAGTTGAACCTGAATGAGCTTTTTGCTGCTTACCCACCCGATGTTGTTTCAACGGCGTTGCCCACACAACCCGCTATTGAACGCGATATCTCAGCAATCCTCGGAGAGGGTGTTTCTTGGTTACAAGTAGAACACGCCATTACTTCATTGGATCTTCCTTGGCTCGAAGCTGCGGAATTTGTGACTGTATTTAGAGGCAAGGGTATTGAAATCGGTAAAAAGTCGCTCACGCTCCGACTGAGATTCCGAGATGAAACCCGCACGCTAACCCATGAAGAAGTTGACGCCCCTTCTTCAAAAGCAATCGAAACACTTTGCACATCTCTTGGTGCGGAGATCCGTTCGTGAATATTGGAGAGCAAAAGTTCAATGATTTTCTAGATGTACTTGCATCGAAAGAACCCGTTCCTGGGGGCGGTGCAACTTCTGGAATACTCGCAGCACTTGCAACCTCACTCGGGAACATGGTCATTGCATATACCGAAGGCAAAAAAAAATATGCAGATCATCAATCGCTCCATAAAGATTGTAAGAAATTTTTGCAAGCCGCCCGCCTTGAATCGATGGAACTCGCTTTTGCAGATGCCGAGGCGTACGCTAGCCTTAACACACTTTGGAAACTTGATAAAAATGACCCCGTCCGCATTGAACGGTGGGATGATGCAGTTGAACAAGCTGCGAGTGTTCCAATCCGCACAATGGAACTTTGCAATCGTGTGCTAACAACACTCGAAACAATGATTGGGAAAACGAACAAGATGCTTATGAGTGATCTTGTCACCGCAGCAATACTTGCAAAGAGTTCTGTGGAAATAGCAGTGGTCACCGCGCGAATCAATATTCCATTACTTCAAGATCAAGCACTGAAGACTGAACTAGAAGAAAAAGTTAGCTCGATCAAGGCTACATGCTTAACGCTTGCAAGAAACATCGAAGAATCCTGCAGGACTGTATAATTTCGCGATGCAGATTGTTTCCAAACCACAAGCAAATATTCTTGACTCTGCAGTGTTGCAAGATGTGGCGGATGGGAATCTTCGCATTACTCCTGAGCAAGCGGAACGCTTGTATCACGAGATGCCGCTTCCGGAACTTGGCCGGTGGGCAGATGCAAGATGTAGAGCGCTGCACGGCGATCATCTTCGTACATACATCGTTGACCGAAACATTAATTACACAAATGTCTGCACTGCCAAATGTACATTCTGTGCATTTCGAAGGGATGGGCACGAAGATGACGCCTACACACTTTCGTACGACGATCTCAAGAAAAAAGTAAAAGAAATTGTCGATATTGGCGGTACACAAATACTTTTGCAAGGTGGAATGAACCCCAAACTCCCCCTATCTTGGTATGTCGAACTCTTAGAACAACTGCGAAGTGAATTTCCGACGGTTCATATCCACGCTTTCAGTCCACCTGAAATTATTGAATTCATCAACTTCTTCAACATTCCAGGAAGTAACCTTGAGGAACAACTTCGTTTTGTACTTACAAAATTACAAAACGCAGGTCTTCAATCTATTCCGGGCGCAGGTGGCGAAATTTTTGCACCAGCTGTACGAGAAAAAATTGGGTTAGGAAAATGTACCGCTGAAGTCTGGTTATTAGTGATGCGAGTTGCACACGAACTTGGCATGAACACAAGTGCAACGATGATGTTTGGTCATATCGAAGGTATTGCGGATCGCATCCACCACTTCGACCTTGTTCGATCTGGGCAAGATCAATCGATTACAGATTTTGGTTTAGATGGGGGTGGTAGGTATGTTTCATTTATCTCTTGGCCATTCCAGCCAGACAATACACCACTTGGTCGCATTCCAGAAATGGCTGATGATTCTATTTTTCCAGGTGATATCGTCGCTCAACTTGATGGAAGTGGTCACAAATCAATGCACAAAGATTTTGGTCGGAAAATTCGTCTCGCTGGTTCAAGTTCCTATTTAAAAACACAAGCATTGAGCAGGCTTTTCCTAGACAATATTTATTCTATTGGTTCAAGTTGGATCACCATGGGACCAGCAATTGGGCAAACCGCCTTGATGTATGGCGCAAACGATTTAGGCTCCGTAATGCTCGAAGAAAACGTTGTAAGTGCTGCTGGAACGATGTGGTGTTTAGATGAAGCCAAACTTTGTCGAATGATTCGAGAAGGTGGTTTTACTCCGGCGAAACGGGACAATGCGTACAACATTCTTACAATTCATAACGATGAAGATGCACCTGATCTTCAAATAAAAGACTGGTCAATCCTAAACAACGACCGACTCATTGTGCATACAGAGGATTGTGAAACTGTCCCGTTAACTGTTGCAAAATAAATCCATGCTTTTATCAAAAAAAAATAATTTTATCTTCATCCATGTTCCTAAGGTTGCTGGGCAAAGTGTAACGAATGCACTCATGCCACACGCAGCAACTGCTTGGCAGCGCTCATTATCCCCAATTATTCCTTATCGATTTCAACTTAAATTGTTCACAAAATTGAGAACCCACACGAGAATATCTTTTCCACCACAGCCATATCGTGACCACATTAAAGCTGCGGAAATTGCTGATGCAATGGGGTTAGACCAATTCAAGGATTATTTTTCTTTTGCTTTTGTTAGAAATCCTTGGAGTTGGCTTCTTTCCCGCTATACGTATGCACTAAAAAATCCTCGACACACTAGACATCGTTTCTTACAGAAATTTGATGATTTTAGTGCATTCGTACGTTGGCATTGTGATGAAGATGATAAGTTTTACTTACAAAAAAGTTATGTTTGTACCGAAACTGGTGACCGATTGGTTGATTTTATTGGAAAACAGGAATCTCTCTCTGAAGATTTTGCGCATGTCTGCGAAAAAATTGGAATTACGTCTTCTTTACCAACTTTTAATGTTTCAAATAATTGTGCTTATACCGAACATTACAATGATGAGACGAGAGATCTTGTATCTAATCGGTACGCAGGTGATATTCATTTTTTTGACTACAAATTTGACTAATCTACAGCGCCCCATAAATTAAAAAACCATATCCACCACAAACACAAAATGTAAGAAATACTGGTGCAAAAAGCACTGCAAAAGTTGCTCTTCCTCCACTCACTCGCTGTCCCTTGGAAATCATATTTATTGCTGAAACATTCCACCACACTGCCCCAGCAATTCCTCCAAGGCACGGGACTATGCTTACAATTGCTGCGCCACCAGAATACAAAATCGCCTGCAATGTTCTGTTATATGAAAAAGAACTTCCACCAGTCATGAGTATCAGCACGTGGGTTACCGCCGACCAAGCAACAACATACAGTTGCATAAAAACAAAAACAATAATTGCTTGGATAAAAATAATGATCAAAATATCTGATCCACTGGGTCCCCCTTGAGGACCTCCATACGAAAAAAGTGGAATAGCAAACAAAAACAACGATTGGATCATCGCAATACTGAATGTAATTAATAAAGTTGTAAGCAAAAAAAACCACGCTTTTCCAGCGGATTCATGTATTGGAATGCGAGACATGGTCTTGCTTGGTTTTATCATCACGAGCCAGACAGTCTGAAAATATCTGCTGAACCAGTTGCCTACATTCGTGTGAATTGGGAGTAACACACTTGATGTGTCCACGTCTCCTTTTGGTCTCACGATGTAATAATCTAAACCGATTGCAAGTCCACACCCTTCGCACTGTTCAATGTTCAAGTCCGGCCAACCATGAGTCCCCTGCCCTTCTGTGCCATGGTCGCAATGTTGACAGTGAAAAAGTACCGAGTCTAATTCAAATTCAAAATCTTTAAGTGAATATGCATCACCACATTCTGGACAAACTCGGCCCGTGCAGTGCCAAAGTTCGTAATCACATGCTCGGCATCGCATTGTTTATATTTTAATTTTCAGGCGCATCATTTGCTACTCGCCTGCGAAACTCTTGCTCGAGGGATTTTGATATTGGGCCAACTTTTCCAGATCCAATCACATCGTGCCCAATATGGCTCACGCCAATCACTTCGGCAGCAGTGCCTGTGAGGAAAACCTCATCTGCATTTTTCACTTCTTCTAATGCTATTGATCGTTCCTCAACTGTGTATCCAAGTGACGGAGCGATTTCTTCAATGACAAATTTTCTTGTAATACCGTTTAGAATTCCTGCACTGATATGAGGGGTAGATATTTTTCCGTCTTTTATGATGAATATATTATCTCCGGTGCATTCAGCAACTTCGCCATCAACGTTCAGCATTAGCGCTTCAAGAACACCTGCATCAATCGCTTCGATTTTTGCAAGAATATTGTTTAAGTAATTCAAACTTTTTACTTGTGGATCGAGGCATGCAATTGGAACTCGCGGTCGATTTGAAACAACAATGGACATGCCATCTTCGTACATTTCGTCTGGATAAAGTTTTATTTTTTCAGCAATAATAAATACCGTTGCCTTTGGGCAAAGAAAAGGATTTAACCCAAGGGTACCTTTTCCTCGTGTAAATACCAAACGTATGTAACCGTCTTGACGATCGTTAATAGCGACTGTTTCTCGAATGGCTTCTTCAATTTCTTCAATGCAATATCCGGGTTGTAAACGAATTGCTGCAGATGATTCAAACATTCGCTCTACATGCGATCGGAGTTTTAAGATACGACCGTTATAAACTCGTATCCCTTCAAAACAACCATCCCCATAAAGAAGTCCATGATCAAAAACGCTAATCGAGGCTTTGTTTGTATCTATAAACTCGCCGTCCATCCAAATCTTTGTTTTTGCAGCAACTTGTGGCATTTGCGTATTGTAGCATCAACGATAAGACCTAAATGCAACCTCAACAACATCTATTATTGTGATTTGCCACTCTTCTTCAGTGTTTGGTGCCACAATCAAACGCCAACGGTGTGGAATACTCCCTTTACCTGTGATTCGTGTCATCAGCGAGAGTTCTACAAGTACATCATTCTCACGTTCGAACACTTCAAATCGCAAAACAGTGTTCGATGTTGGCGGAAACTGTTTATGCAAATATGTTACACTATCAATCACACCAGATATATTTTTCTGCAATTTACCTCCAAGATCATCAACAACAATGACATTCGGTGCGACAAGATTTCGAACTTCCGAAATGTTGTTGTCCATCACCGCATCAATTAAACTGTGCACAACATTCGATGCCTGTTCACGCGGAGTTGAATACATATTTCCGATGATCATTGCTGCAATTGCAAAAACAGTTGTCAGAAAACCAAACTTGATTCGTATTAATTTGCCCTCACGAAGGCCAGTCCAAATCAGCGCAAAAGAAATCGAACTTAGAATGCAACCAGAAGCCCATGGGTGTTCAACAATAAAACGCACAGATCAATTCCACGAAACGCCTTTTTCCCAGCGATTTTGTGATTGATGGTTGCTCATTGTTAAAAGTCGATCAATGTGTCGAAGTTCAGAAAGTATTCGAAGTGTTCGTCGCTCACAAGATGGTTCTGCAAGCAACTCGTAGCGAAACTCTGCATCATCAAGCAGCGATCCACCTATCAACTCAAAGAGCGCCGGAGTTGTAATCTCTTTTTGATCTATCCAAAACTCCAGAGCTTCGAGCCGTTCTAGCCGTTGCAGGTTCGGACGTTGCAATATTTGTTGGAGTTCATCTCTCTGTATTTCAAGATTTGGACCCTTCGATGACTCTGTTGGCTTCAATGAAACACTCGAGTACGCTTGTTCTTTTGTTGGATCTTGTTGTTGCTTTATAGTCGCCCTGCAAAGTCCATAAACCAAAATGTTATAACCATAAGATTTGGAATCATGTTGTACAACCTGTCCCAGGCAGACCGCTGGCCTCACATTCGATGTTTGACTCAATGGTGCTGCATCATCTATTTCTTTCAGTGTGGCGATCGCAATCTGACCACTTCCATCGAGCGCGTGGTCAATCAATTGCCTAAAACTTGGCTCACTCACTGATAATGGCACAATCGTGTGGGGCAACAATGCTGTTTCCGGAAGTGGAAACAACGGAAACGAATTCTTGAAATTGACAGATACTGATTCTCTCATACCACTTGATGATACGTCACAAATCTTGACTTTCCCCAAAAAATCGCCTTTTTTCTCATAACAATGTTCAAGATTGCTGAAGCACGTTATTTCGAAGATTCGCTGTCACCTTCTGCAAACTTCGCCCCGGACAAGCGGTCGCCGCCCACTCTTGGTGAGTCAACACGCGACGAACTGGGACGTGAAAACGACTCATCAACGTTTGCAGCGTACTCAGCACCGCTTCCTGCTGCGTTGGATTCACGGCTTGCCGTTCATAATTACCAAGCACGACCACGCCAACATTGCCCTCGTTTCTTGCTCGCACATGTGCACCCTGCCAAGCAAGTGGGCGACCCTCCCACAACCGACCCGATGGATCAATCGCAAAGTGGTACCCAATATCTCCCCACCGCCCACCATCGCGGCGAAGATGTGACCTGCGAATTGTCTCAAGTCTAGAGGCTGCAGCCGATTTTGAAGTGTTTGTAAATGGCGACATCCCATCATGATGCACCGTGATGTATTTCACTGGCAACATCTTGTTCATGTTCCCATGGATCGGATTTCCCTTTGCCCAGCTTGCTCGCGTAATCGCTCCAATTGATAGCGTTTTTTGCGGTAAAACAGTAGGCACCATTTCTGGTGTTTCCAAAATTGGTGCTTGGTCCCAAATCGGGCTGGGCAACATTGAAGTAACTTTTTTAGCACCGCACCCTACTAGCGCCAAAGAGCCTGCCATGAGACTGCTCGCCCTGAGAAATCCGCGTCGATTCAACTGCGAAAGATAATTTTTAGAGTGAGATTGGCTCATGTGTACGTACGGTAAGAGTGTATCGTCCTATGTGGATAATTGGCTGTAAAAGTGTACAAAAACAACACGAAAAAGATGCTAAAACACGGCAAATTAACCCCCTTAAAGGTATAATTAGGGCTCCTTTCTGACTGAAACAATTCTGGGTATAAACACGCAATAACGAGGCTCCATGGCAAAGACTACAACGACGACTAAGGATACATACACCTCTGAACAGATTCAGGTTCTTGAAGGTTTAGAAGCAATTCGAAAAAGGCCCGGAATGTACGTTGGCGGCACTGGCCTCAACGCACTTCACCACCTCGTCTATGAATGCGTAGACAACGCAATCGACGAAGTAATGGCAAAATTCGCCACTTCGATCACCGTCCGAATTGGCGTGGATGGATCCTGTACTGTGATCGACGACGGTCGCGGCATGCCTGTCGATGCAATGAAGAGCGATAACCCAACTATTGATGGCCGCCCTGCTGTTGAGGTCATCATGACCCAACTCCACGCAGGCGGTAAGTTCGACGATAACGCTTATAAAGTATCCGGCGGGCTTCATGGCGTTGGTGTGAAATGCGTCAATGCCCTTTCAGTTTGGACAGATGTTGAAGTCATCAAAGAAGACAAAACATGGATGATCAGTTTTTCCCGTGGTGAACTCAATAAAAAGTTACATGTTGTAGAAGAGTACAAAGGGGAGCCTCGAAGAACAGGTACACGAATTTCATTTTTACCCGATTCTGAAATTTTTCCCGACACAGTTTTTCAGTACGACCTTCTTCAAAACCGGTTGCGTGAACTTTCGTTTCTTAATCCAGGAGTGGTGATCCACCTCATTGACGAGCGAGTTGATTCGAAGGGCAAAATTCGCAAAGACACATTCCATAGTGAACACGGCCTCGCTGATTATGTTTCATTCATCAATCGCGGCAAAACTGAGTTTAGTCCACCAATCGCTCTTTCCATGGAAGACGAAGAAACACAAATCATCTGTAACATTGCAATGCAATACACCGATGCAACAAGCGAAGTCTTGCTCGCTTTTGGTAATAACATCGTCAACCCAGATGGTGGCACGCACGTTTCAGGTTTCAAGACTTCACTTACGCGAACTGTCAACGCCTATGCAAAGCGAAACAATTTGATCAAGGGACTCACACCTTCAGGTGATGATCTTCGCGAAGGTTTAACAACGATCATCTCGGTCAAACTTGCTGACCCGCAGTTCAACAACCAAACAAAAGAAAAACTGTTGAATCCAGAGGTTGAAAGTTTTATCTCTGCACTTGTGAGTAAAATGCTCGGCAGTTGGCTTGAAGAACATCCTTCTGAATCAAGAAAAATATGCACAAAAGCAATTCTTGCTGCTGAAGCCCGCGAAGCTGCGAGAAAAGCGCGTGAATTGATCAAGCGGAAAGGCGCGCTTGAATCTGGTGGAATGCCTCAAAAACTTGCAGACTGCGTCACGAACGATGTCGACCGCTCTGAACTTTTCATTGTCGAAGGTGATTCTGCAGGCGGCTCCGCAAAAGGCGGTCGCGATCATGACACACAAGCAATTTTGCCACTCAAAGGTAAAATCCTGAACGTCGAACGCGCAAGAATTGACAAGGTCCTTGGCTTTGAAGAAATAAGGATTTTAATCCAAGCGTTGCAGTGTGGCATCGGTGAAGATTTTGATGTTTCAAAACTTCGCTACGGCCGAGTCATCATCATGACTGACGCGGATGTTGATGGTTCGCACATCAGAACGCTCTTGCTCACGTTCTTCTTCCGTCAAATGAACGAACTTGTCCGCCAAGGAAAAATTTTCATCGCCCAGCCACCGCTCTACCAAGTCACGCGAAACAAAAAGAGTTCGTACGTTCTCAACGAAACCGAGATGACTGACTTGCTTACAGATATGGTGATCGATTCTGCATCACTTGTTGCACGTGACGAAGATGGAAAAGAAATACAACGAATCAGTGGCGAAGACCTTCTTCGTATAACCAAACTACTCACACGACTGATTGAACTTGTCGATATTTCACAAAGAAGAGGCACCCCGTTCCCAGTACTTCTTGGAATGCGTGAAAATGATCCAGAAGGCAAGAACCGATTGCCTCGGTACCGCGTCGTGTGGACTGGGAACGAAGAAGTGTGCTGGAGTGAAGATGCCGCTCGCAAAGTCGTTTCGGACAACAATTTACTGCTTGAAGATCTTAATACCGAAGTTGAAAATGGCGATGCAACTCGCATCGCTGCACTTCGCGAACTACACGAAAACCGAGAAATCGATGTCATTATCGCATCACTCGCAGAAGTACATGTCCAAGTTGAAGATTACATGCTTGTGCAAGAAGAATCCGTCAGCGGTGAAAAACTTGCAACAAAATATGCATGGATCGTTGATGCTGGCACGGACAAGGAAGAAGTTGTGGATGTACCAAACATCCCAGACATTCTTGAATCTCTCCGCACTATCGGTCGCCGTGGTATTGATATCAAACGCTTTAAAGGGCTAGGTGAAATGAATCCCGAAGAACTTTGGGAAACCACGATGGATCCTGAACAACGTACACTTTTACAAGTGACGTGGGATGCTGCTTCAGACGCTGATCAATTGTTCTCCACTTTAATGGGCGAGCAAGTCGAGTGCCGCCGAAAGTACATCGAAGATCACGCGCTTGAAGTGAAAAATCTCGATATCTAATTGACCCAGGGCCGAGGGTGTTACATCGCGTAGCGATGTGTACACATACCGAGACCCGGGGTCAATTAGATCTCTCAATAAAAACTTTCCCGCGGTTCATTTTCTATGTGTCAATCTCAGCAAACGCAGCATCACGGATTCGGCAAGCGTCACATTCTCTACACGGTAAACAGTCTTGTGGGTCATAACAACTCTGCGTCATGGAATAATCAACCCCAAGACTATGCCCAGTAATGATAATTTCAACTTTCGTCATATCAATCAATGGTGTATGGATTCTAATTCGCTCACCCTCAACACCAATTTTTGTTGCAAGATTTGCTGTCTGTTCAAACGATTCAATAAACTCTCTCCGGCAATCTGGGTACCCAGAATAATCAACAGCGTTCACGCCAATAAAAATATCCAACGCACCTATTGCTTCAGCGTACCCGAGGGCATGACTCAGGAAAATCGTGTTCCTCGCGGGAACATATGTTATTGGAATACCCTCGCTACAACCATCTTTTGGCACTTCAATATCTGCAGTCAATGCTGAACCGCCCCACGCACTTAAATCAATTGTTGTTACAACGTGTGACGCGGCACCTAGATGCTCCGCAACTTTTTTCGCGCACACAATTTCACCGTCGTGCCGTTGCCCATAATGAAATGAAAGCGCGTGGCATTCGTACCCTTGATCGTTTGCAATCGCAAGCACTGTCGCAGAATCGAGGCCGCCTGACAAAAGTACAACTGCGTTTTTAGACATCAAGATTCTTCTCTTGGATTTGGAATTCTTTCCCCAAGTTTTTCAAGTAACTCTTTCGATTCATCGTCAAGGTCTGCTGGTGCAACAATATGAATCACTGCATAAAAATCGCCAATTTTATCTTCAGATGCTTTTGCACCCTTCCCCTTCACTCGTAATCTTTGACTGCTAGAAACGCCACCTGGAATTTTCATATCAACACTCCCGCCAAGTGGAAGTGGCAAGGAAAGTTTTGTTCCAAGTGCCGCCTCAACAATACTAACATCAACATCCATTTCAACATCGAGTCCGCGGCGCTGGTACATTGGGTGTCCTCCAACAGTCACCGTAATCATGAAGTCACCGTTTGGTCCCCCGCCCATGCCTTGATGACCTTTGCCCTTGAGCCGTAGTGTTTTCCCAGATTCCATACCTGCAGGAATTTTAACTGTCGCCGATCCATCTGCGGTTTGCACTTCCTCGCTACCACCCTTGAGTGCAGTCATGAAAGTAACAGTTATGGTCGTTTCAATGTTTTGACCTTTTTGCGAAGGTGCAGATCGCGATTGGCCACCTCGCCCCCCCATCGCCTCATTGAAGAAATCAGAAAAATCCACACCGCCACCGCCAAAACCGCCGCCTCCGTACCCTCCCCCAAAACCGCCCGCTTGTTGTCTTCTGGGATCTCCACGAAAACCACCTTGTGGTCCTGCTGAACCGTACTGGTCATACATTTTTCGTTTTTCAGCATCAGAAAGTGTGTCGTACGCTTCCTGTACTTCCGAAAATTTTGTCGCGGCATCATCATCCTTGTTTACATCGGGGTGATACTTCCGCGCAAGTTTGCGGTACGCCTTGCGAATTTCATCCGCCGTTGCAGATCGATCCACGCCAAGTAATTGGTAAAAGTCGTTCGATGCCATGGGAGGGAAGTATACCCGCCTCAGGCTACGGTATCCTGTGCATATTCTCATGGATCGTGAACCAAAAAAAGACGCAGCAACCATGTCCATCGGTGATCATATTGAAGATCTCCGTAAGCGAATTATCTGGTCAATCATTCCGCCGCTTCCACTCGCGGTGTTGTTCTTTTTGTTTGCCGATCCGATCGTGCGCTGGTTTCTCGTCCCGCTCTACAACGTGCTTGATAAACACGGCCTTCCTACGCACGTACAAGTACTGAGTCCGCCAGAATTTCTTATGGTGGAAATGAAAATTGCAATTGGCGCTGCAATTCTTGTCGCTGGTCCATGGATTCTCTTTCAACTTTGGAAATTTGTTTCGCCCGGATTGCATGAACACGAACGCAGGTTTGTGTATTTTTTGATTCCCGGCAGCGTGATTCTTTGTGTCACTGGATTATCCTTGATGTATTACATCATGCTGCCGCTCATTTTGGAATTTATGGTCACACTCGCTGGAGGCGTCACGGTGCAAACCGAACTCATTGCAATTGGCGATTCAATTTCTCCGCTCACAATCCCCGTACTCGAAGAATTTCCAAGTGTTGCAGCAGCCGGTGATACGTGGGTAAAAATGCCAGAAGGCGTTTTAGAAATTGCAATACCCGCAACCGAAGAGGGCATGCTTGAAACTCTACAAATTCCAATGAATCGTGGTTCGTTGATTTCTCAACAATTCCAACTCAGCAGTTACTTAGGCTTCGTACTACTCTTGATGTTTGCAATTGGCATTGCGTTCCAATTGCCAATGGTGATGTTACTTCTTGGGTGGCTTGGTATCGTCACACCAACTTGGTTACGCAAAAACAGAAAGTACGCCCTGCTCATTCTTGGCATTGTTTCCGCAATGATCACCCCGCAAGATGCTGTGTCAATGCTCATGATGCTCATTCCGCTGTATTTGTTGTATGAACTTGGAATCGCACTCATAGTCTGGGTTCCTGTTTCGAGGGTTGCAGGCAAACGCGATGTTGAGTGATGAAGCCATGATGCGCCGCGCCCTTGATCTTGCAGAACAAGGGGCGGCTATTGACGAAGTTCCTATTGGCGCAGCTGTTTTTTTAGATGGCGAAGTTGTAGGTGTTGGATTCAATCACAAAGAATCGACAAACAATCCAACCGCGCACGCTGAAATCATTGCGATCAACAACGCTGCAGAAAAACTTGGAAGATGGCGACTCCACGACTGCACGCTTGTTGTCACCCTTGAACCCTGCCCAATGTGCGCAGGCGCTGCGGTGAATGCACGCATTGGTAGAATTGTTTTTGGCGCGCACGATCAAAAAGCCGGCGCGTGCAGAACGTTGTACAACATCGCCGACGACGAACGCTTGAATCACAGGTGTGAAATCACAGAAGGCGTACTCGCAGAAGAGTGTGTTGAAAAACTGCGCGTTTTTTTTAAAGCGAAGCGCTGAGCAATGCGTCAATCGTCGGAATAAACACCCGTTTTAAGCGAATTAATGGATCTCGTGTCATTTAAAAGTGAATACGTAGAAATATTTATTGTCTCAAGCCGCACAGGTCATATACTCTTTGGAGGAACGAGGAACATAGGAGATCGCATAAATCTATGGTAAATCAACTTCAGAAAATATACCGATTGCATGCTATTCTTTTTGGGTGTACTGTTCTTATCATCTCCCCGTCTCTTTTTGCTGAATACATTCAGTTCACATATTCAGGCCATGTTATAGAAATGAATGGAGAAATGGCTGAGCCATTCCAAGATGTTGAAGTTAATGATGCTGTTAAAGTGCAATATATTTTTAACACAGATACTGAAGATGAATCTGGAGCTGTTGATCTTGGAGTTTACTCATTAGATGAGTTCTGGATTACGGTCAATGATATCTCATTATTTTCAACAGATGCAGAAGCCAGAATCGACATTGACGAATGGTTTGGGGATGATGAATATTGGATAGATGCAAATTTTGATGATTTTTTTTGGACTGCCTCTTGGGTTGATGGGCCAATGTTTGATTCAGATGCGCATCCTCAAAATGTAGATTTTCTCCAGTTTGCAGAGAGTGAATATTATGGACAATTTAGTACTTGGGCTTCTGGTGATGGATATCTTTATTACATGCTCACTGATTATTCATACGAAGTTGTTCCAACACCCCCTGTATCCTTCTTACTAATTATGCTGCCCATGCTGAATCGCCGTCGTTCCTAGTTGTTACCAGTTAATGAAACAGGTCAAAGTAATGATAATTTATCACAAATATACTTTTTTCCTTCTGTTCTTAACCTTCTACTTGTCATTGAGTGTGCAAGCTGACCACCCTCTCATTGTGCAAGTTGAAAACCAAGTATACGTAGCTCCACCTGAGTTTTATGATGAAGAGTCAGGTGCTTCAATTGCAATACAAGGAAATCAACTCCTTGTAGGATCTCCAAGATGGAAATTAGATGACTCTTCGTTTAGGACAGGAAAAATCAGGTGGTTTATCCAAAATGCGGAACATGAATGGATTCAACAGCCATCGATTGTTCCTAACGACTTAAATTCTTATGACGAAAGTTTGTTTGGAAGTTCCATTTCGTTGTTAGGTAGTCGACTACTTGTTGGCGTTCCGGGTAAAAACAATGATGCTGGCATCGTACTTATATACGAACAAGGTGAAAATGGCGAGTGGAACGTAATGCAAGAAATTGTAGGAACGAACACAGTTGAAGATGACAACTTCGGAGCCGCAGTTCATCAGATAGGAAACAGAATTGTCATCGGTGCACCACGAAACGATCTTGCGGGAATAGACGCTGGCGCTGTGTACATCTTTGAAGAAGACACCCTTGGTACATGGACGCAAACTATAATGTTTGCTGAAGGGTTTACATCAACTGACAATAGATTTGGAAGCTCCGTTTTTTTATTCGAAGATTACATAATCGCAGGCTCACCGGGTTTCATGGATGTTGATCAACAACTTGCAATCGGTGCTGGGTACGCCACTGTTTTTAGAAACTTCGCTGATGTTGACCCCTCTTGGACGTTTCGAGCAAGATTAACACATGAATACTCCCCCAATGCATCGTCTAATCTTGGGCAATCGGTTGCGTTAACAAGAACAAGTGATAATATTTTATGGGCATTTGCTGGAGATCCAGCTCATGACAACCCAGATATCTGTGACCCGGGTGACAATGAAAATTCTCTAAACATCGACAACGGTGCCGTGGAGGTGTACGAACTCCTCGAAGAAGAGGAACAACTTCAAATCAATAACACTACTTTGATACCAATAGATTGTTCGTGGTTAGGACATTTTGGGTTTTCTCTTGATGCAGAAAATGGTTTACTGCTCATTGGCTGCCCGCAGACAGATGCTTGTCATAATGGAGAACACGCAACCGATGAAGATGGATCTGCTTATATTGCATCTTATGAACGCGAAAATAAACACTGGTACATCTCACATGAATTTATTCCATCTGAGCAATGGATTGATGCCCGACTTGGAAAGAGTGTATCGATTGATGGTGACCAGATTGCGATCGGTTCGCCGAGACTCGAGGGCAGCGGAGGCGCAAGAATCTATGAGTTAATGGATGAATCTTTTGATTGCAATGCGAACCGTGTAGCAGACGCAATCGATATCTGCCTTGATGTTTAACAAGATTGCAACCAAAATAGCCAAATTGATCGATGTGAAATAATTAACGGTACTGCACAAGATTGCAACAATAACAACATACCTGACAGTTGTGATATCGCTTCAAGTTTTTCATTAGATTGCAATGAAAATGGAGTACCAGATGAATGTGAGCATTGTCTTACGAGTTGTGCAACTTGTCCTGCAGATATTGTTGGAGAAGACAACGTTGTAGCAGTTGAGGATCTCCTTGCACTCATCAGTAATTGGGGAACCTGCCCCGATCCAGACTCACTTCCAGGTCAAACTCTTTGTTTAGGGGACACTAATTGCGACGGAACCGTTGATGTATCTGACCTTCTTGAAGTGATTGACCATTGGGGTGATGAATGCGGAGTCGCTGGATTAGGCCCCCCAAGATCAGTCCAAGATTGCCTTGATCGATATGAACTTGGAAGTGTTGGTCTTCAGCGTTGCCTACAAATTATTGATTTTATGGAAAGCCAATCTGTTATTGTTGAATAAAAAACTGCGCGTTTTTTTAAAGCGAAGCGCTGATTTTGAAACAGTACGCACAAGTTGCAGTATTTTTAAAGAAACGCCACGGAGACACGGAGTAACAGAGAATGTAATTTGGTTCTAAGATTGAGAAATTAAAACAAACTGTATCTGCGTAAAAACTCTACCTAAAAAAATCTCTTTTCTTATCTCTGCGTCTCTGTGGCAAAAAAAGAAACGCACAAGTTGTACTAGAACTATTTAAGCGAAGCGCTGAGTAACGCATCAATCAACACTGTCGCGTAACTTCCTGCAGGTAACTCGAATTGCACGCGAACAAATCCGCCATGTTCATCGACACCGCTGCCAATTGCTGTGTTTTTCACGGGAACGCGAAGCGGCCGTCTTGCACCCGCAGCCAACCGTTTGTCATTTTGTTGCAATGCTTCTCGCACCTCGAACACATCGAGATCTTGCAATTCAGCTTCCATAACATCACCACTTGGCAAACGCATCTTTGGTCCCCAAAGTGGACCCGTTGGCGAAAGTTCTATTTGATCAACTCGTTCTTGCAAATCATCCTCACCAGAAACCTCAAAGGTTCGACCGCCTCCATCGTGTTGCCACGCTAGATCGCCCACCAACAACGTATTCCACGTTCCATCACCTTGCCTGCGCGTAAGCGTTTGGTTAAACACAAAAGATTGCAATGCGTTGATCCATAATTTTTGCATCGTTTTTGAAATTCGCTTGCAAGCGCAAGGGCAATCTTTTCCAGATACTAATCCTTCAAGAACATGTTGCTGCACGGGGTTTCCCATCGGCCATGCATCAAGTGCTTTTTTATACGCACCCTCATTAGCAAATTGATTGTGTCGTTCGTCTCCAGCAAGAACTAGAGAAACCAGTTCCTCATATTTATCTGTAATCAACGCTGCCCCAAGCAAGTGGTTATTCATGTCATTTCCGAACCGTTGCTCGCCAAATGCGTTTGGCATGCCGTGCTTTGAATACACTTCTAATCTTTTTTGCAGCGTTGTCACTTTAACAGGATCAATGTCTCGAATACGTATATCAAAACGGTTTCCAAGAAGATGCCCAAACCTTAATTTATTCGCGTGCCGATCTTGCCACATCAAGTCAAGACCATCGTGTGAAAAAGTAACGGCGCGGTTTGCCTCACCCGGCAAATAGACTGACACCAACTGTGTTGTTACAGCATTTCGATCTTTTCTCCCTGCTGTTCCAATCGCCCTTGGCTTCACACCAAACTCTTTTGCAATCAACCGGACCATAAGATCGTGCGTTATCCCCGTTTTTCGTACGCACAAATAGATATGTTCTCCATCACCGCAAGGTTCATACAACGGTACTTCATCAACAACAAAATCCTCTGGCCTGTTTTTAATTGTCCCAGAAAGTTTCTGCTCGTTCGCACTTTCAATCATCTCTAATCCCAATCAAACTGCTCATCATCTGGGTTTGATTCGCCAGTATCAAACGGGTTGCGTTCAATTTCATCAAGGACAGATTCCTCTACAAATACTGGGACATGGTTGGCAATCGCCAAAGCTATCGCGTCACTTGGTCTGCAATCGATCGAGTAATCGTCTCCACCTCGAAGCATAATGAGTTTTGCAAAAAACGTTCCATCTTTCAAATCATCAATCGCAACTTGGTGCAAAAACCCGCCAAGATGTTCAATGACTGAAGAGAGCAAATCATGGGTTTGAGGCCTCGGCGGTTTGATCCCCTTCAAGCTCCGCTCAATCGCGTACGCCTCTGGCATGCCCACAACAATTGGGAAAGTTCGATCACCATCAACCTCTTTCAACTCGATGATTTGCGCATCGGTAAGTTCGCGAATCAGAATCCTTGAAATTTCCATTTGAACAGGCATACTTTGCACATCATACGCTTGAAACGCTCGTGTTTTTTGACTGTTCCTGCTATGATTCCCAATTACCCCCGAATGCCCCCGAATGCCCCCGAATGTCCCTGAAAGCCCCCGAAAGTTCCAGAAAGGCATACTTTATGACTGACAAGCCATACCAATTCACTTCAGAATCCGTTTCCATGGGTCACCCAGACAAGGTGGCGGATCAAATATCCGATGCAATTCTTGATGCGATGCTCGCTGTTGATCCAATGAGTAGGGTCGCTGCAGAAACCATGGTGACAACAGGCTTGGTGATTGTCGCAGGCGAAGTCACGTGTGATGGGTATGTCGATATTCCAAAGATCGTTCGAGAAACAATTCGGCGAATTGGCTACACCGATGCAAACCTCGGCTTCGACGCAGACAGTTGCGCAGTGATGGTCACACTCGATCGCCAATCACCAGACATTGCCCAAGGTGTGAACTCAGGCGAAGGTGCACACGAAGAACAAGGTGCTGGCGATCAAGGTTTAATGTTTGGCTACGCGTGCCGCGAAACTGATTCGCTCATGCCACTTCCAATTGATTTGTCGCACAAACTTGTTGCGAAACACGCAACAGTCCGAGAAGAAAAAACTATTCCTCACATTCGCCCCGATGCGAAGAGTCAAGTCACTGTTGAGTACGATGGAAACACGCCGACAAAAGTAAAAACTGTTGTGATTTCTACCCAGCATGGACCAGAGTGGTCAAACAATCAAATTGCGCTCAAAGATGCTGTCATTGAACACATCATCAAACCTGTGCTTGGTTCTTGGTGGAGCGACGACATCGAAATTCACGTCAACCCGACAGGAATCTTTGAACTTGGTGGACCAAAGGGTGACTGTGGTTTGACAGGTCGCAAAATCATTGTTGATACGTACGGCGGACGCGGTCGTCATGGCGGCGGCGCATTCAGCGGCAAGGATCCAAGTAAAGTAGATCGTTCCGCAGCGTACATGGCACGCTACATTGCAAAAAATGTTGTTGCTGCTGATCTCGCTGACGTGTGTGAAATCCAACTCAGTTACGCAATCGGTGTCGCTGAACCTACTTCAGTACACGTTGATTGCATGGGTACTGCAAAAATCGACGAAGCAGATATTTCCTTGCTCATCCAAAAACACTTTGAGCTTACGCCAAAGGGAATCATCGATTCACTTGGTTTACTTGAACCAATCTACGCAACAACTGCATATCACGGACACTTTGGAAGAACACCGGGCGAAAGTGGAGAAGGTACTTTCTCTTGGGAATGCACTGATAAATCTGATGCGATGCGTTGCAACTGTGATTGTGATTGCACAGCGACTGCCGAGTAACTGATGCAAGATGCACGAAGCGTTGCTTGCACAAGTATTGCAAAAGCATGCAGACGGTTTCCAGACCTTGATCCACCATCACTTGCGTGTGATGATTTAGATCAACGAGACGCATCGCTTGCACGAGCAATTGATCGCGCCGTTCGCCGAAGGTGGCTCACGCTTACTGCTGTCATTGAACATGCATCAAATCGTCCATTTGTAACACTCGAACCTGCAGTTGCTGCAGCCCTAATTGTTGGTACTGCGCAACTTTTGTTATTCGACCGCCTTCCCGATCACGCTGTGATTGATTGCACTGTGGAGTGGATACGACACGGGGGGAAACGGCCAAGAGCAACTGGCTTCGTCAACGCGGTTCTACGCAAAGTTATAAAACTTCGTGGTTCGCTTGAGCAAACTGGCGAAATTGCAAACGAACATCACTTGCCTCGATCCGACGGTTCGTGGTGGCACCTTACTGCACCTGTGTTCAAAAGCATTGCACCGCAGTTTGGGTTTAGTAAAAATATATGGAAACGCGTTGAAAAACAACTCGGCAACGAACAAGCATCTTTGTTTGCGCAAAACGCAATCGCAGAACCACCGCTGATTGTGACTGGTGAAACGCTTCCACAAAGTGTAATCCCACATGAACAACACCATTTTGGCGTTGTACCCCCAGAGCTACATATCGGCGATTTAATCGAGCAATCAGAAGGACTCCGTGTACAAGATCCAACATCAGGAACTTCGCTTTCGTTACTCCGATGGATGGAACAACAACCGCTCCGAATTTTAGACTTGTGTGCGGGCCGCGGTACAAAAACAAAACAACTTCGCACACTTTTTCCAGACGCAATGATTGGTGCAACCGAACCAAATGATGCAAGAAGAGTGTTGCTCCAAGAAATTGCCGGAGATTTTGATATCACAGTGTATGTTCCAGACGGTGATGGACCCACTGAACCATTTGATCTTGTTATTGCAGATGTCCCCTGTTCAAACAGCGGCGTCTTTGCAAGAAGACCAGAAGCAAAATACCGATACGACGAAAAACACATTGCTTCTCTTGTAGAGTTGCAACGCACGATCGTCCGAGACGGCGTAGCGGTGCTCAACCGAGGAGGGTACTTCTTGTACGCAACTTGCAGCATCGATAGAGAGGAAAATGGCAGCCAAGTTGCGTGGATGAAGCAAAAGCGACAACTTTCCCTGATTGAGCAATCTGCTGCGTTGCCATCTGGGGTCCCTCAATCAGATCCAGCATCGTGGCACGATGGTGGATTTGCCGCCCTTCTGCATCGGCAACACTAGCCATCTAAACACAGGTTGGGTACAATCCCGCGATTCACTCCTTCACCATGAACTTACTTGACCATCTCCAACTTGACACCATGCGAGTCCACCTCGAAGCAACCGATCGCCAAGGCGCGATAGGCGAACTCGTTGACGCACTCGCAAGTGCTGGAAGTATCGCGGACGCAGATACAATCAAGCAACTTGTGTGGGAACGAGAATTGCAACGAACAACTGGCATTGGTGAGGGGCTCGCAATTCCACACGGTCGGTGCGACAAACTCACCGACTTAGTGATGGCAATGGGAAGACCGGCAACACCAATTGATTTTTCAAGCCCTGACAAACGGCCTGTTGAACTTGTGATTCTACTTGTCTCCCCTTCAAACAATACTGCTGATCACATACAAGCGCTCGGTCGCATCAGCCGCCTTATGGTTGGCCGAACATTTCGCGAAACCGCATACTCAACTGAAACACCACAAGCACTTTTCGACCATTTTCATTCCGCCTTGAGCGAATAAACTCACCGGGGGTGATTTTATTCGGGGGTGATTTTATTCGGGGGTGATTTTATTCGGGGGTGAGTTTATTCGGGGGTAAGTTTATTCGGGGATGAGTTTATCTCTGTCACGCCAGAACAAACTTCTCCCGTCCTAGAAATGTTTTAATATTTACTTAGGGTCGTCGATCGACCGTTTTCGCAGCGGTTGTATAGTTGGAATAGGTCCAAACTCCACGAAATCGGGGATCATACTAAATGAGTATTGCATTTTATGGTTGCCTTCTTCTGGAAGAGGCGGTGCTGCCAACACTTTGCCAATTGCTTCATACAACTGTTCGTAGATCGCTTCTATGCTTTCTTTTTGAGCCTTCGAAACAACGACCCATTCTGTAAAGCGAAAAAACGCTCGCCAGAACTCGATTCTTTTCCTTCATCAAAATTTTGTTGAAATGCCTCGGTATACGCTTGCATCCAAAGCGAACGCAATTTAGTAAGGCGATAAGACTCCAAATCAGACGCCGGGTCCACTAATACTGAAATCACCGATGCTTCAATCGGACATGCGTACACAGATGCTCTGCGCTTTCCTGTTTTTTGTTTCTCAGCAGTTTCTTCAATCAAACCAACTTCCGCTAGGCAACGAAGGTGGTAGTGCAAGTTATGGGGTGTTACATTAATTTGGGTTGCTAATCGTGACACGGTGCATGGACCATGCCTTCGAACGGCTTCAAAAATAGCGAGCCGTTTTGGTGATTGAATTGCGTGCCAGTGCGCGGTATCACCAATATCGAAAATTGGTTGTCCTTCTTTATCAAAATCAATTGCATGCTCTCGATGCGTTCGCTTATCTAAGTGGCGCTAGACTCTATAGTGGTGAGAGCTTCGACTTTACTGCACAAAACAGTGTGGGCGTTTCATTTGCCTATTATTCTGGCAATAATTTTACATTCGGATCTTCTACAGTTCCAGCACCCAGCGCTCTCGCACTGATTGGATTTGCTGGTGTCGCTACGAGGCGACGACGGAGATAAGAGAATGTGACAGTCACGATTTTTCGATGTTTTCAAGTGGGCTTGCGAAAGCAAGCCCACTTTTTTGTTATTCTATGACTTCGCCTTCGTCATCAATTATAAACCGAGGAACTTTCCGTAGAGGTATTGCTAATTGATATCGTGTATGCCGCTTTTCCCCGGTCCTAGTAAGTGCGTTCATCTCAACAAGTTCTGCTAAATCACGTCTCGCTGTAGCAGGTGATGTTTTTGTAATGCTCACATAATTTCCCGCACTCAAGCCTCCCACAAACCCAGACGCTCCTTCCCTACACATTCGCAACAACACCTTCAACTGCCGTTGATTCAATGCATCTGAGATTTCAGTAAGTAATGTAGATTTTTGAATGATAAAATCGATTTGTGCTTGCGTTCGTTGTTGTGCTTCAATTGCTATACCCGCAAACCATCGAAGCCAAAGCGTGACTTCATTAGACTTGGTTGCTTGTTTCAACATGTCATAATATTCCATTCGACGAGCAAGTATGGTGGTGGATAGCGAAGAGAGTTGCGGAGGGTTCGTGCATTGCGCGAGAAACTTTTCTGAAATACCACGCGCAATCCTTCCGTTTCCATCTTCAAACGGATGAATCGAGACAAAATACAAATGTGCAAGACCAGCGCGCGTGACCGGCGAAAGAGAGTGCTGTTCGCCAACTTCCGTTTCCCCGCACCATGCTACAAATTCTTCCATCTCCTTTTGAAGAACAGAAGATGGCGGCGCTTCAAAGTGTACGGTTGGATTATGCAATACCCCTGACACAACTTGCATCGGATTTACACTTGTTCGGTAACCACCAATGTGTTGCAAGTCCCTTCTACCTGTACAAATCATCGAATGCCAATCGAGCAATGTTGTTTCAGTTAATGCGTCATGACTATGTGCAAACAAATCCACCATCATTTCAGCTATGCCCTGTTCTGCTGGCAGTACTTGCTTCTGTGTTGACAAACCTAGTTGGTTTTGGATGGATGACTGCACGCTTTCTCTGTTTAACATCTCCCCTTCAATTTCAGAGGTTGTCATTGCTTCACTTGAAAGCAGTTCAACTGCAAGTAGATTATTGTCATCTTCAGTTAGGTGCGTTGATTGCCCAATTAGCACTCCACTGCCAAGTAGAAATCGCGCTTCTGCTTTCTGAAGCAGTTTCGGATCCCACTGAAAATGAGGCCAATCGGATTGTTGCCAATTCCATCGCATGAGCGATAGCATACCATTCTATCGCTCATATACTACTGAAATATGAGCGATAGTGGTGATTTTATGCACAAAGTGGCTTTATTGGCGTCTTTATCCATATTTAACAAACCCACCCCCGGTGAGTTTATCTATTTGTGAAGCAATTCCCACTGTATCTGTAACCTAGGTGAGTGTGGGTTTATCGTGTTCGCTGTAAACGAAGCGTCGACTGCTTCTTTGTGGCGACCCGCCCTGCGAAGCCAAGCAATGTAATCTTCCCAAATGAGTGTCCAGTGATTGTGCGCCTCTAGCGTATCAAGATAAAATGTATGTACGAATTGTGAGTCGCGGTGCAATTGTAAATTTTGACCAAGCAGCATTGTTGCCTTTTGATCTTCACCAACAAAATCGTTCAACCGCCAAAGCAATCGTTCTGCTTCTTTAAAATCGCCTTGTGCTTCGTGTATTTTGGACATTGCACGATCAACATTTGGATTACTTGCAAACCCAATCCCCCCATCGATCATCGGACCACTGAGTTTGTAATAAGACAAGGCACGCAGCAAATTGCCGCTCTTCGCCGAAGAGTTACCCGCTGCTCCTAGCAATTGCACTGCGCCGCTTTGCATGACAAACAACAAGGTAAGAAATGAAAAAAGAACGGCGAGTTTACCCAAAGGCTTTATTGTTCCATGAAATTTCAACTGGTGACGATGCAAACTTACATTTTGTTCCTTGAAAAGTTGCACGCCCTTCCAAATCATCCAAGTACTTACGAGTGACATGCCAACTGCCATCAACATTGGTACCGAGGCGTACAGCCCGCGGAAGGAGAAAAATCCAATGAGAAAAATCGCTGCGATTCCAAACTCCCCTGCAATAGTTACATCATATTTTTGCGTTTTTCGTGCAATCTTCTTACCGATCGCAAGTCCTGAAAAACCTACTGACAGTGCGTCGTTTGGACACGCGTCGATGCAGTCCATGGTTTTCATACAACCAGAATCCACAACCATCTTATGCAAATGTACTTCTTCGTGCACGCGCACATTCGAGGTACACGCTGCGGTGCATTTGCCACATTGCTGGCAATTATCGTTGACACGAACGTGCGTCGGTGACACGCGATCAAGTGGTGAAAAAAATCCGCCGTACGGACAGCCGTATGTACAAAAACCTTTTGCGCCGAGCACATACACAGTTGCGAAACCACAAATGAACAAAAATGGAATTGCCAACATTGGTGTTACAAATGATTCCCAGTAATGCGAAGTTGTGAGATCTGTTGTGATGGATGGCCAGCGCAAATTTGGTTGTAACCACGGGGCAAGTGCGATGCGATAAAAGAGTGGCCAAACAAACATGTACAACCCAAGTGCAAGTGGAACCCATGCAAGGAGACGAACGCGAAACGGTTTTGGTCGAATGCCAAACTTTCGAAGCAGCGCGTAACACCAATCTTGTAAGAAAACGATGTGACAACCCCAGCCACAAAACCACCTGCCAAAAATCCACGTTGAAATCAATGCAAGTGCGAAGAAAATCGTGCCCGCATTGATCACACCATTTTTTACGAACTCCATTCCTTCCGAGGGTTCAATTGGAGTAATGGTCTCACCACCAAAAAATAACCACAAGCCAACGTGCAACAAAATGAGCACTTGAACGAGGATTAACACTGTCCAACGTAGTTTTCCACGTTTTTTTTTGGAAATCACAGGCAGTGCAATAGTAGAAGTTCCGCTCACACTGCACACTGTACGGCGAATGAGCGGAACATAGGAGAGAGTTTGGTAGAAATTTTTCTAGTCGGAGAGAAGATCAGCAGGCAAGTGTCGCTCAACAACATCGCGAATTTTGGCAAGCGCACGGAGTTGAATTTGGCGAACACGTTCTTTGGAAATACCAATTTCCTTGCCAACTTGTTGCAGCGTAAGAAGTGGCGGGTTTTGTGGGCAATGTAACCCAAATCGAAAACGCATCACTTCGTGTTCGGTCTCCGTGAGTGCTACATCGCCGGATCGAAGTGCAAGTCGGATAGCGCGAATTCGATCATCGTCGGTCTGGTCAACTTCAACATCTGAGCATTGCATTTCGCGGTCTGCATCAAATTCAAAAGGAGCGGAGTTTTTATGTTTCAGTTGTTTCTTTCCGTACCTGTTGAATGCAGCAGAAAGTGCTCTACAAGCATACGTGGAAAATTTAAAACCGCGTTCGCAGTCGAAGCGATCAACGCACCGAACGAGTGCAACATTTCCTTCGGCGACCAAATCGCCATATTCACCGGCTGCATATGTTCGTTTTGCCATTGCAAGAACAAGTGGTAAGTTACATTCCACAATGTGATCCCTACGGTCAATTGCAATATCAAACCAGCGAAGCAATTGGTCTATATCTGTATCTGTCTGCGGTTTTGCCTTTGTAAGGCGCTCTTGCATTTTTGTAACACGCCAGCGTGCGTAGTTATATTGTCGGAAAAGGGTTACCTCTTCTTCTCTTGTAAGAACGAGACCACCCAGATTCTTTGTATTCGATACAAGGTCTTGCCCTGGTGAATACCAAGCAATGGACATTCGAGGAACAGAATCGGGTTCCTCAAAAATAACTTTTTCTGCATTACGCTTCTTAATAAGCGGTGATTCAACCACCATAATCGACTCTTGAAGTGCAAGATCGATGCGACGAAGTTCATCAGAACTTCTTTTTTTGCGAGTTGCAACGATAACGACGCGCGGTTTCTCACCATTAATTGATTGCCTTGGTTTTCTTGGCATTTGGATGTAACCCCTTGTTAAAGACATGACCGCCCGCACTGCGAATTCAGAACGCACGGCACCACCATCTACGCGGTGAGGTGTAGATCGTGAACCGGTTTTTTTGTTTTTTTTGTCTTTTTTTTGAAAAGATTCAGAATTCGCCGTTTTTTGACAAAAAACGAATGTTTTTATTCAGGTTCGTCGCCAGAAAGATCGTAAATCCAGCCTTCATTCAATCGAGTCCATTCAAAAACTTCGCCTTCATTGAAGAACAATCCAAGTTCCCGTTCGGCTGCTTCTGGACTATCTGATCCGTGAATGAGGTTGAAACTGTTAGAAACACCAAAATCACCGCGAATTGTGCCCGCATCTGCTTGGGAGCCAAAGGTGGCACCCATCATTTTTCTGCACATTGCGATTGCTCCAACGCCTTCAAGGGCGAGGACCATCACTGGCGAGCATGTCATAAAATTCACTAAACCTGTATAAAAAGGCCGTTCTTTGTGTGCTTCATAGTGCACAGCTGCAAGTTCTGGGGAAATTTTCATGAATTTCGCACCGATGATTTTGAGTCCCTTATCCTCAAATCTACTCATGATTCGACCCATGAGACCTCGCTGCACTGCGTCTGGTTTGAAGATGATGAGAGTTTTTTCCATTGACATATTTTGGCTCCAATTTATAGTGAGGGAATTCGGTGAGAATCTTGGCAGTTTACCAAAACGAACACTTTAAAGTTGGGCATCATTTGTAGAGTTTCGGTATTCTGTGCGTAAGACAGGTACGGATGCCTGTTTACATCGCGTTTTTTACGCGCCATGGAAGGCAACAGATGACCCCAACAATTAGTACTCCCGATATGCCAAAGGCCAAACAGTCCAAAAAATCGACTCGTTCTAAGAAAACTCGCACATCTGCAACAGCAGAAACAATGGCAGCAGGTCAACGAGATATTTCTGTCAGCGAATTCTTCGCAAAAAACCGCCACCTTCTTGGATTTGATAACCCGCGTAAGGCGATGCTCACCGCAATCAAGGAAGCTGTTGACAATGCACTTGATGCCGCGGAAGAAGGCGGAATTTTACCGAGCATCTATGTTCATGTGATGCAGTTAAGTGAGACTCGATTTCGTTTAACAATTCGTGACAACGGGCCGGGCATTGTCAGAGCTCAAATCGAAAACATTTTCGGTAAGTTGTTGTACGGTTCAAAATTTCATCGCTTAAAAATGTCACGCGGTCAACAAGGGATTGGAATTTCTGCAGCAGGTATGTACGGACTTATGACAACAGGAAAACCTGTTGTCATTATCTCCAAAACAAAAAAGAATAAACCCGCGCACGAAGTTGTCCTCAAAATGGACACTTCTAAAAACAGACCAATGGTCATCAGCGACACCGAACACCCAGAAGACAATAAACTCTTTGAAGATGGACATGGCACGCAAGTTTCAATCGAACTTAAAGGCAAGTATCAAAAAGGCCGTCAGTCCATCGACGAATACCTAGAACAAACTGCAATTGCAAACCCGCACGCAAAAATTACATACATCACACCAACAAACGAAACGATCGAGTTCCCACGTGCAATCGAAGAATTGCCAGACGAACCAAAAGAAATTAAGCCGCACCCAAAGGGAATCGAACTTGGAACTTTGATCCAAATGCTCGAACGAACTGAATCGCGGCAACTTGGAGGTTTTTTACAAAAAGATTTTTGTAGGGTGGGCGCAACAAAAGCCCGCGAAATTTGTAAGGGCGCGGGAATGACTGGCCAAACGTGGATCAAGACGGTTGGTCACGACGAAGCAGAAAAACTTTACGATTCTATTCAAAAAACTCGAATCATTGCTCCAAATACCGATTGCCTTGTACCCATGGGTTCAAAAGCGTTGCTTGCAGGGTTGTTAAAGGAAGTCAAAGCAGAATTTTTTGCTGCTGCAACAAGACCACCAAGTGTCTACCGAGGAAACCCATTCCAAATCGAAGTTGCTATTGCATATGGTGGTGGATTAGGAAGAGACGATTCTGCAAAAGTTTTACGGTTTGCAAACAGAGTTCCTTTGTTGTACTCACAGTCTAGTTGTTGCTCATTCAAAGCAGTTGCCGAAACGTCTTGGAAAAACTACGGACTTACACAACCACGAAATTCCATTCCTTCTGGACCACTCGTTGTACTCGTACACATGGTGAGCGTCTGGGTTCCGTTTACGAGCGAATCAAAAGAAGCAATTGCAGACTATGACGAAATCCGCAAAGAAATGAAACTTGCGTTGCAAGATTGTGGTCGAAAACTTGGCACATACTTGCGAAGACGTAAACGCATGGCTCGCGAATCCGAAAGGCGGAGTGTCTTCGAGAGGTACATCGGTGAAATTTCAAGGTGTTGCAACTCACTCACTGGAACAGATACCGAAAAGTTATACAAAGCGCTTATGAAACAAGCCAAGCGCCGGACTGATGAAGCGGATTCGCAACTCGACGATGAAGGCAGGGTTATTGATGACGGTGGTCGCACCGGAAACGATGAAGACGTTGTTATCATTGAAAATCTACAAGATCAACCTGATGGTGATGACACGCTCTTTGGAAAATCAATGGCTAAAAAGAAAACAAAACGAAAAACCAAAAAGAAAACGACCCGAAAGCGTAAGTAATGGCGAAGAAAAAAACAACTAAAAAGAAAACCAAGCAAAAGATCGTTATCAACAAGTCTAAAAAAACGAGGACACGAATTGTAGACAAGAAGCGCGACGCTGAGACAATCAAGAAGATTGAAAAACTTGCTGGGAATGTTGTGAAGTCTAGTCTGGCACAAAAAGAACCTAACTTTTCAATTCCAACGCGTTCTGTGGCCAACATGAAATACAACAAGAAGAAACGCATTCTTGAAATGGGTGATGCAAAACAAACTCGAAGTTTGTTTAACCTTGGTCAATCAAGAAAGTTCATGCAATCGCTACTGCTCTCAAAGGGCTGCAAAGAACTGATCGAATCAGAAAAAACGCTGAGTCTTCGGGGTATGTACTACATGGGTTTGCACACAATTCCTGGAACAAAGGAAAAGACATTTAACGATCAGGGAGAATCGGATACGATCCTTGAAGATTTAGAAGTAGCACTTGATGGTCTTCGCGAAGAACTTCATGTTTTTGCAAAGAAACGCGGCACGATGGTCGGTAACATTACCGTCATTGATAATGGCGATGAAATCAATTGCCGTAAAATGGGAACTGGTGGGTATGCCATTCCTAGTATTTGCGAACCAAATATCATGCAGTTCAAGGAATGCACAGCTGATTTTATTTTACATGTCGAGAAAGATACTGTCTGGAGTCGTTTCAATGAAGATCGTTTCTGGGAAACGCACAACTGCATTTTGACTGAAGGGTCGGGGCAACCACCTCGCGGAGTTCGGCGCATGTTGCACCGAATGCACAAGGAACTTAAGTTGCCGGTGTATTGTTTGCTCGATTGCGATCCTTGGGGACATTATATTTATAGTGTTATTAAACAAGGGTCAATCAACCTTGCGTTTGAATCTGAACGCATGGCGATTCCAGATGCGAGGTTTATGGGCATTCGCTCAAAAGATTACGAACGGCTTGATTTAAGTGATGATGTCAAAATTGAATTGAACGACCGAGACATCAACCGTGCGAAACAAATCGCTGCGTATCCTTGGTTTGAAGGAAAGCGAGAATGGCAACGCGAAATTAAAACGATGCTTAACAATGGTTTTAAGATGGAAGTTGAATCGTTGATTACCAAAGACATTTCGTACGTCACCGAAGAGTATGTCCCCACCCGCCTCAAAGAGGGCGATTTTTTAGACTAACAACTCGGTTTTTTTGGAAATGTGCGTTTTCACTGTACAATATCTCCTTTCAAGCAATTGGCGGAATTGACCACGTGTGTCTCTCTGCAGCAAGATTGAAAGGAAGGTCCAAGAATGACACCACCACCTGATAATAAACAGACATCTTCTGCTGAACTCGAATTGCCTGAACACCCAAAACGTGTTCTTGTTGCCGACGATGAATTACTCGTTGTGCAAGGCGTAATTGGTTCGCTCAAGGCTTTAGAACTTGAAGTTGTAGGCCCCTGTAAAAACGGTGAAGAAGCTGTGCTTACTTGTAGAGAAGATCGACCAGACATTGCGCTCCTTGATATACAGATGCCGAGAATGGATGGCATGCAAGCGGCGCAAGTTATATTTACAGAGCTTGATATTCCAGTTGTAATGCTCACTGCATATTCCGATGACACGTACCTTCGCAACTGCACCGCCGCAGGTGTCTTTGGGTTTTTACTAAAACCTGCATCAACAGAACAATTGCATGCCGGGCTCACCGTTGCGTGGAAGCGATATCTCGATCACATCGATCAACGAAGTCAAGTTGTTGACTTGAAACAAAAACTTGACGATCGCAAGTTGATCGAACAAGCAAAGTGGATTATTGTTAAACGCAAATCCGTTTCTGAACCAGAAGCGATGAAGTTGTTGCAAAAACAATCCCGCTCTTCGCGTAAATCAATTGCTGCAGTTGCTCGTGCTGTCATCGACAGCGATGGTCTGTTGTAGTAGAAAACAACCCCGCGGGTCGTTTATTATTGACCCGGGGCCGAGGGTGCAACATCGCGTAGCGATGTGTGCACATACCGAGACCCGGGGTCAATAATAAAATTTACCGCGGATCAAAAATACTTACGAAGTAATGATTGCCAGCGAACTTGGTTGAATAGCAACATCAAGACGAGTTGTTGTATTATTCTCCGCAGGAGAATCGCCATCAAGTTGCCAATGTGCAGGCGATGACGTCTTGATTTGTATGTTTTTACCACACAGTTCTACTGCATTTTTGTGCTGCAAGTGCGTACCCCGTTTGACGCGAAACATCCAAGCGATCAACGAGCATCGCGAGTGAATTGGAAGAAACACTACATCAAGTAAACCACCTGTCATTGTTGCGTTCCGTGCTGGGTTGAGTCCCCTCGCATATGCAGGAGAATTCGCAACAACAACCCAACCCTTTTGATTTTCTAATACTTGTTTACCATCGACAGTAATTGTCATTCTGGGCGGTGAAAATCGCAAAAACTTTCGAACGCACGGCATTAGATAAGACATGTGTGTAATGGACCGCCCGCGATTTGCTGCAAGATCCGCAACAACTTCAGCATCAAAACCAACTGAAGCCATGAGTAACAGAAACTCATTATTGGCAGTTGCTGTGTCGATTCGTCTAATATCACCGTTCAATATCGTGTTTGTTACATTTCGGGGGTCGTTTGACATCTGCATTGATTTTGCAAACAGGTTTTCGGTTCCAGATGCTGCGTGGTAGACCGGTATGTTTGTATCAACAAGACACGAAGCAATAGAGCGAAGTGTTCCATCGCCGCCAACTGCAACAACGCGGTCAATTTGTTTCAATCTTGGCATCAACCACATCTTTGGGTCACCCGCTTCGGTCGGCAGTAGTTCAACATCACAACCTGATTGCAACAGTGTTGCAGAAATATCACCGCCTAACTTGTTGGCGAAGCCTCTGCCTGAAACTGGGTTGTATGCAATGAGTACTCGCATTATGCAAGTAATGGTATATGCAGGGTGAAATCGCTGCCATTACCAATAGATGAATCAACAGTAATGTGCCCGCCATGCTCTTGAGCAATCCGAAGCGTTGTTGGCAAACCAAGCCCAGTACCGCCGCGCTTATTTGAAACATAAGGATGAAAAATTTCGTCAATTCGCTCTTGTTCAATGCCTGGTCCAGTATCGATCACATGAATGAGCGCTTCGTTGCTTTTCACTTCAAGGCGTACGATCAATTCCTTGCTTTCGCTCCCTTGCATTGCTTGGGTTGCGTTGATCATTAAGTTTAGAACAGCTTGTTTGAGAAGCGATTGATCAACATCTGCGAATACCGCTGCGCTTGGCAACTCCATTCGCATCACAACATTTTCGCTGTCACATTGCGGATGATAAAAATCTTCAAGTTCACTCAATACTCCGCACAAGTTCGTGCGTTCTTTGTGCAACTTCATTCTTCCTGCAAACTGCAAAAAATCGTCAAGAATACCACGCAGCCGCTCTACTTCTCGAGATAAAGAATCCAAGCGTTTTGTCAGCCTGCCCTTTTCAACTTCATCAATCGCTAGATGTTCAATATCTTCCGAAAGTAACTGTGCGTTTAGACCAACTGTAGAAAGCGGATTTTTTATCTCATGCGCTAAACCAGAAGTCATCTGCCCAATTTCAGCCATGCGCTCAGATGCCTGCGCGCGATCGGTCGCATCAGCGGTTCGCTTCGCGTCCCGCTTATGCCGCCACACCATAAATGGCAAAACAGACACCGCCCCAAGGGCGGTGCCTGTAATTAGCCAAGTCAAAGAAAACATTATTTAGTTTTCCACGGTCTCTTTTTCAGCTTTTTTCTCAGCGTCTTTGATCAACGCTTTCACTGAAAGTTTAATACGACCGGTGTCATCAACATTGATGACCTTCACTTTAATTTTGTCACCAACTTTGCAGATGTTTTCTACTTTGTCGACGAAACCATCAGCAAGTTCTGAAATGTGACACATGCCGTCGGTTCCGGGTGCGATTTCGATAAATGCACCGAAGTCACGTGTTGAAACAACTTTGCCTTCGAAGACACTGCCAACCTTAATTTCAGCAGCGATTGCTTCAACAGCTGCTTTTGCTGCTTCAGCTTCTGCCATATTGACTGAACTAATGAAGACAATGCCGTCATCGTTAATATCAATTTGAGCACCAGTTTGTTCGGTGATCGAACGAATCGTTTTACCGCCAGGACCGATCAACTTACCGATTTTTTCTGGATCGATTGGAACGCTGATCATGCGTGGTGCGTGCTCAGACATTTCCTCGCGTGGCCCTGAAAGTTCACCTTCCATTTGATCGATGATGTTCAAGCGACCTGCAAGTGCTTCGTTGAAAATTACTTCAAGTTCTTCGAACCAAAGTCCGCGAGCCTTGAGGTCAAGTTGCACGCCGGTGATGCCTTCGCGAGTACCACAAACTTTGAAGTCCATGTCACCGAAGAAATCTTCTTCACCAATGATGTCCATCACGCGAACGATTTTGCCTTCGTCGTTACTAAAACGACCAACGCTGATGCCAGCACATGTGTTTTGAATAGGAACGCCTGCGTCCATAAGTGCAAGGCAACCGCCACACACACTCGCCATTGAAGACGACCCGTTTGATTCAGTGATGTCACTGACCAAACGAATGGTGTAAGGAAACTCTTCCACGTCAGGTAAAATGCCAAGGAGTGATCGTTCAGCAAGCGCACCGTGACCGATTTCTCGGCGACCGGGACCCATGATTCGACCAGCTTCACCAACACAGAATGGTGGGAAGTTGTAATGAAGGTAGAACTTCTTCGCGTATTCAGGCATTAAACCGTCAACGATTTGTTCGTCCCTCTTCGTCCCAAGCGTACAAGTTACAAGTGATTGTGTTTCGCCGCGTTGGAAGAATGCAGAACCGTGTGTTCGTGCAAAGATAGATGTGTCCATGCCAAGATCACGAATTTGATCAAGGTTACGACCGTCTGCGCGAATTGATTCATCAACGATGAGTTTCCGCGTACATTTCTTTTCAAGTTTACGGAACGCTTCTTTTGCTTCGCGTTGCGTTTTCTCTGCAGCCATGTGTTCGCTGTACGAAACACCTTCTGGAACTGCAAAGTTTTCTTCGATCATTGACTTTCGAAGTGCATTGACTGCTTCGCTTCGCTCTGCTTTACCGGGGATGCGTCGAGCATCGAGCATTTTCGCTTCAACAAGATCTTTAACTTTCGCCATCACTTCATCAGAAGGAAGTGAGAGATCGCCAAGTCGTTTTTCGCCTGTTCCAGCTATTTCCATGAGTTCAAGTTGCATTTCGAGAATTGGCTTGATGCCTTCCTCGTATCCAAACTTGATTGCACCCATGACACCAGCTTCATCAACTTGCGCTGCGCCAATTTCAATCATGTTCACGCCATCAGCGTGACCTGAAAGAACAAGGTCAAGGTCTGAATATTGCATTTGTGTGTGTGTTGGATTGAGTACAAACGTCTCACCCTCGTCAGTCACAATGCGACCAATACGAACTGTTGCAACAGGGCCTTCAAAAGGCGAATCTGTTAAGCACAGTGCGGCTGATGCTGCAGAGCATGCAAGCACATCGGCATCATTTTCGCCATCGTGGCTCATCACCCATGCTTGAATTTGGCATTCGTCAATGTATCCATCAGGAAACAAAGGACGAATCGGACGATCCATCAAACGCATCGTCAAAATTTCTTTTTCGTTTGGCGCGCCTTCTCGTTTACGGAAACCGCCGGGGAATTTACCCGCAGCACTTGTTCGTTCGCGATAATCGCATTGCAAAGGAAAGAAATCAAGTCCAGGACGTGGATCGGATCGCATCGCCGTACACATGATTGTCGTTTCGCCGTAGGTCGCAATGATTGCGCCGCTTGCTTGCTTGGCCACTTGGCCGGTTTCGAATCGCATTGTGCGATTCCCAATTTCCCGTTCAACAATAATTTTTGTATTCATCTGTGAATACTCCTCTTGTGATGCAGCCCCTGTTGATGCTCTCTGATGAGGAGACAGAAGACGAGTGGCGGGCGCGCTTGCTACCGCTGCTTGTCCACTGCCACCACCTGATGCGAGATCGCACAGGGCGACTGCGGTTAGGGGCTATTTTACTTTCGTAGCCCGAGTTTCTTAATAGTCGCTTGGTACGCTTCGCGATTTGTGCGCGAAATGTACTTGAGCAAGCGGTTTCGTTTACCTACAAGCATGATCAAACCTCTACGTGAGTGGTGATCGTGCTTGTGTGTTTTGAGATGATCGGTAAGTTCCAAGATTCTTGCAGTCAATGCTGCAATCTGAACCTCTGGAGACCCACAATCTGACTCATGTCGTCTAAAATCTTCTTTGTTAATCGTATCTGCTGTCACTGTCGTCATAATATTTCAACCTTTTTCTTGAATCGACTATCTTACCAAATCCCTCACCCCTTTGCCACTCATATATAGAAGTCTTACCCCAATGAAACCCATCAAAATCCTCATCGCCGATAAACTTGCCCCTGAAGGAGCCGCGTTTTTAGAGTCTCAAGACCAAGTAGAAGTTCTTTCCCAGACTGGACTTAGCGGCGATGACCTTGTTTCAGCGCTTACGGAAGTTGATGGTGTCATCGTGCGATCGGAAGTAAAACTGCCTGAAGATATCTTAAAGCGGGTTTTTTCCAACCAAAACGCTCTTCTGCGTGGAATTGCACGTGCTGGGGTTGGTGTTGACAATATTCACCTCCCCACAGCCACGAGTTTAGGGGTCGCTGTGATGAATTCCGCCTCGGCATCGACGATTACGACCGCAGAACACGCATTTGCGTTGATGATTTCTTTGGCGAGAAACGTAGCCAATTCAAACGCTGTGTTTCGGGGCGGCGGCTGGGATCGCGGCAGTTTTGTTGGCGTGCAACTTGCTGGGCGAACCTTGGGCATAGTCGGCATGGGCCGAATTGGGCAAGCGATGGCAAGACGAGCTCTTGTCTTTGGAATGGAAGTAATTGGCTTTGATCCTTTTATGAAGGAACCAACTGCGATGGACGGGCAAGTGCAAATGATGCAATCGTTTGATGACCTTATAGAAAAGGTTGACATTGTTTCGTTCCATGTCCCTCGCACTGAACAAACAACTGGAATGTTAAGCACCAACCAGTTTGCAAAATGTAAAAATGATTTACTTGTGATTAACGCCGCGCGCGGTGGCATTGTTGATGAAGCAGCGTTGATTGCAGCACTTGATGCTGGGCAGTGCGCGGGCGCAGCAATTGATGTGTACTTAAGTGAACCACCTGCTGTTGATCATCCGTTTCGAACGCATCCAAAAGTGTTATGCACACCGCACCTTGGCGCCTCAACTGTTGAAGCGCAAGAAGCAGTTGCAGTAAACGCATGCGCATCATTGCTTCAATATCTTCGCGGCGAAGGTTTAGAAAGCGCAGTGAATGCTGGCGGTTTAGATTTAGAATTAAACAACAGACAAAAACGTTTTGTCGAACTCTCTTCACGAATGATTACGCTCCTTGGCACCGTGACAAACCTTTCAAAAACCAAGGACGTTACTGTAGAACTTCGCGGCGGGGCAACTGTTGGAAAGACAGACACTATTGCGCGGTATACGCTTGTTTCTTTGTTACAACATTGCACAGACGAACCAGTTTCGATTATTAATGTGACTGCGATGGCACGCGAACTTGGCGTGACTGCATCAACGGTTGTTGGCGTGCCTGATGCTGTTGACAAACTCACAATTAAAATCAGCGGCGAGCAGTCACATGTCATTGAAGGCACTGTGCATGCCGATGGCAGGCCGCGAATAACGAACATTGACGGTCGCGGTTTTGACATGGTGCCAAGTGGTCACATGATTGCGTTGTTCAATGATGACACGCCGGGCATGGTTGGAAAAGTCGGAAGCGCACTTGGCGAATCAAAAATAAACATTGACGAAATGGTCATCGGGCACGGCGACAAAGACGGTCTTGCGATGATGGTGATTAAACTCGGTGCTCCCGCCACCGGCGAACTGCTCGCAAGCCTCGCTGCAATCGACGGCATTTCCAAAGTTGCGAGCGCTGAGATTTAAGCCGCAGAAATTCACCTACACCCTCCAAAATTAATTAACCCTCGGTTAGTTAAATCAATAATTCGCCTAACAAGAAGATGTGGTTATTGCTATTGGGCATTCAACCTAAATCACATTTTTATTTTGTGACATATATTTTGGCTCAAACAAATGCAGTTTTTCTTTAGGAACAGCAACGCCTCCACCTGCGTGCTCTACATATAGTTTTGCAAACGACAATATATCTTCAAGGAATTCACCAGAGGAAATATAGTATCCTCGATAAGGGGAATAAATTTTCCGAAATAAACTTCTGTCAGTGTGGTGAAGCGTATCGATAAGGTGGTCGAGGTCATAAGTTATTGAGCCGTTTTGATCGATTCTGTTTACATCATCGTTGCGGGAATCTGATATTCCGCTTTCGAACATATTTGTAAATAATTCTTTTGTCAGTAAAAATTGCTTCATTCGCTCAGAAGAAGGTGTCCGTGCTGATTCTGAGGCATTTGTGTATTTTTGGAATGGCTTGAAGTTAGATTCTAAAAGTCGTTTGGCAGCTTTGAGAAGAGGTATGGACGGATCTTGCCCCAGCATTACTTTGCACCACGCCAAGAATATATATTGCTCAGAATCAATGAACATTTCGGATTCTGCGTCTTCCATAGTTGTCATGTGTGATTTCAGTAAAACATCAGGTGCTTCATTCAATAGACCCCACCAAGAAGTTATTAGTAGCTCTAATTCATCATCAACAAAATCTTCGCTTGTGCCTACATTTTCAATATCGTACCGGAGAACATTCGTTCGCAAGCCATTCTTGCCGTCAAGGACCACTATATTTTTGACTTTCTTGCTTTGGAGGAGTAGCATTCAGAACGGGAACTTGAGCAGGCGCTTGTTTCAAACTTGCGGGGTTTCCTCACCGAACTTGGCGGTCTATTTACATTTGTTGGGAACCAATACCGAATTGAGGTAGGTGGGCAAGAATATTTCATTGATCTCTTACTTTTTCACCGGCAACTCCTCTGCCTCATCGCTATTGAACTGAAAGTTGGCGAAGCAAGCCAGAACACAAAGGAAAAATTGAATTTTACTTGGAAGCGCTTGCTCGGCAAGAGAAACTCTTGCACGAGAATGCCCCGATTGGAATTGTTATTTGTAAGAATAAAAATGAGACCGTAGTTGAATATGCATTAAGCACAACAAACAAACCAATTGGCGTGGCAAGTTACACAACGGTACATCATTTACCAAAGGATTATCAAGACCAACTTCCGAGCCCAAGTGAAATTGCAAAACACCTACAGAAATGGGATGATTTTGGATGAGGTGTGACGAAGAATAACACCTTTGGTTTTCGGCTAGAAAAGTGCGGGCAGTGACTGCACTATTGAACCGCACTACTTTTTTGAGCTTTGAATAATTAAGAGAAAGCCGTCGCCTCTATCACTCAAACCAAAACTCAACTGGTTGAGAGAGAAAACTTTCTAAAGCAATTCCATTCGTTCCAACGAGAAGGGTTTTTACTGGATTGAAATTTTTTGCGAACGCATCTATACCCTTGTGTGCCTTCGTGCTTTCTTTTCCTTTGCCGATACCCACTTCAATGGCAACTAACGAATCACCTTTGCGTAAAACAAAATCCACTTCTTTGTTGCGATCTCGCCAATAAAACAGCTCGCACTTCCCTACCGCTGCTTCATTTGCTAAGTACGCACCTACTGCTGACTCCACTACCCTTCCGTAATACTCCTTATCATCAATCGCCTGCTTCATTGTTTTTCCGCTTTGTGCGGAAACAAGCGCCGTGTTAAACACCTGTAACTTTGGGATTGAACTTTTTGTCCGTACAGTTGCTAGAGAATATTTTTGTAACCCTTGCACCATTCCAGCGCCGCAAAGTAATTCCAAGTAATGGGCAAGTGTAGTTGTATTTCCTGCGCCCGTTAACTCGCCAAGCATTTTTGTGTATGAAAGCAATTGACCAGAGTAAGCGCAACTTAACTCAAACAACCGCCTTAGCAAAATTGGCTTGTCTACTCTTGAAAGCAAGAGTACATCTTTTGAAATAGTCGGCTCAATAATGGAATGAAGAATATATTGGGTCCAGCGATCATGGTCGTCTACAAAATCCGCTGCTCCAGGATAAGAACCATACACAACAAACTGATCTATTGTTGTGTTGAAGCACGCACGCATCTCTGAGAAACTCCAGTGTGGAACGCGAATAACTTCAAACCGACCCATTAAACTTTCAGTTAATCCATGTTGTACAAGTAGCGGAGCCGAACCAAGAAGAACAACTTTCAGTGCAATGCCGTTGTTTGTGTCTTCTTCCCAAAGTTGTTTGATCATTGCTGACCAATTTGTGATTTTCTGTACTTCATCAAGGATGAGGACTGCCTCGTTTGATGGTGAGTCATTCACCAGTAAGCGAGCAGTTTCCCATTGCTGCAAGAGCCAAGTTGCATCCTGCAACATTGGACCATCTGCACTTACGTAATGGCTTTTGTGGGGGATTGTCTGTACCCCTTGGAGAGCTATTGTCGTTTTGCCTACTTGCCGAGGACCAGCAATCACTTGCATGAATTTCCTTGGCTCGCAAAGTCGAGATCGAAGCACTGCGACTTGTTGGCGTTGAAATGTTGAAAACGTTTTACTCATAGCACTGAGTAATAATACTCAATATATTGAGTAAAATGTAATTTTATTGAAATAAATGCAATTTTTCTTGTTTTTGGGCAGAAAATGGCGATTTTTTGGGTGCTTTTTTTACATGATCTCTTTGTGACTGTCTCTTTTTCACTGTTTTTCTCAATTCGCCAGATGGTATTTCTGAATTGGCGCACGTGCTTCAAAACCAAAAAAAACCAAGCTTGTGCCCACCCCCCTGCCTTTTTTCTTCTTGGTGCCTTTTGGCGTAAAAAAATTTTTAGGCGATTTTTGGGAGTGGCGAGTTTTTTCATGTTTATGATTTGTGGGCGCTTGGCAAACCTGCCCTTCGTTCATAACTGTTATTGAAAACAAAACTCCCGCTGCCTGTGGTAGCGATTTATTAATAAGGATGAAATACATGCGAGATATTAACTCATTAATCAGACAAGGTGAGGGGATCGGAATTGAATTCAAGGAATGCAAGAAGAAAATTCCTCGAGATATCTATAAAACTGTTTGCGCGTTCCTGAATCGACATGGAGGGCATATTTTTCTTGGTGTTTCTGACTCCGGTGAAGTGCTTGGCATAGAGCCGCTACATGTTGAGCAAATCAAGAAAGATTTTGTTACTTCGCTTAACAACACAACAAAAATAAACCCGAGCGTTTATTTATCTGTGTACGATCATGACATTGATGGAAAAAAGGTATTGTCAGTGTTTGTACCTGAAAGTTCTCAAGTACACCGGTGCAACAATCGAATTTACGATCGAAACGAGGATGGTGATTTAGACATCACCGACAACACGCAATCTGTAGGCATACTTTATCAACGGAAACAAACGAGTTATTCCGAAAACAAGATTTTCCCATTTGCTAATTTGAATGACCTGCGAACTGATCTTATAGCGCTTTGTCGAAATCGAGCGACGCATCGTTGGAATGACCATCCATGGGCGGATCTTGATGATATGCAACTTCTAAAAAGCGCCCAACTATATCAAACAAATCAAGAAACTGGAAAAAGTGGTTTAACCCTCGCTGGCATTCTTTTGCTTGGAAGTGACGAAATGATTTTAATTGCTGTGCCGCATCATCGGACTGATTTAATTTTGCGGAAAAAGGATCTTGATCGATACGATGACCGAGATTTTGTTACGACAAATCTAATCGAAACGTACGATCGAATTATGGCATTTGTAGCAAAGCATTTACCCGACCCCTTCTTTCTTGAAGATGGAATGAACATCAGTCTTCGAGACAATATTTTTCGTGAGATTGCTTCAAACATATTGATACACCGTGAATATCTCAACGCTTTTCCCGCTAAACTAGTTATTGAACAAGGGCGGGTACGAACAGAGAATAGTAATAAGTCGCATCTGCTTGGTCATATTGATCCTGCTGCATTTACTCCTTTTCCGAAAAATCCAGTTATTGCTCGGTTTTTTCACCAAATCGGTCGAGCCGATGAACTGGGTTCTGGAATTCGAAAACTGATGAAGTATGGAAAACCGTACGGTGGAAGTGATCCTGTACTTGTGGAGGGGGATGTGTTTAAATCCAGCGTGGGGTATTATGAAGTTGTTGATGGGGCCCAGTCAGGGGCCCAGTCAGGGGCCCAGTCAGGGGCCCAGTCAAATGCTATTATTGAAATGTTAAAAAACACCCCACTATCAACAAATGAATTGTCCAATGCTCTTGGGCTCGAAAGTAAAACTGGTGCATTTAAACGAACGGTTACTACTTTGTTAGAGTCAGGCTACATTGAATTTACCATTCCAAACAAACCAAACAGCCGTTTGCAGAAATACCGTTTAACTATATTGGGAAGGAAACTGTTGGAATAATTATCGCCGAAACAACTCTGAAACGACCCACGGGGTCTGGGTCACCGATGGAACGTGACGATGTGACAGGCAGCAAGCGAAGTTCGAATGCCGCTATTACGAGTAAAGCACCGCAGTTTATTTGACTTTTCAAAAAACTAACCGCGGGTTAATTAAAAGAGCAGAGCCAGTCGTGGATTTTGTTTACGCCGGCCTTGATTTGGTCTTCGCTGCAAGCGAATGACAAACGAATGTGGTCGGGGCCGCAACCACCAAAGTCCGTGCCCGGCACAACAGCAACACCCGTTTCGTCAAGCAGTGCTTCTACAAACGAAACGGAGTCCATGATCGTTGTCCCGGCTGGTGATGTCTTGCCAAAGTAATGGGAAATTTTTGGAAAAGCGTAAAATGCGCCAGTTGGCTCTGCGCACTCTACGTTTGGCCATTTCTGAATCAGTTCGAACATCAACGCTGCCCTGCTTGCGAAGATTTTTCGCATTTCTTCAACTTCGTCTTTCATTTCAAGCGCAACTGGAATCGCTGCGTAACAAAAACTCGTAATCGAAGTGTTGATTTGACTTTGCAACGTGTTCATCGCTTTTGCTACATTTTCGGGGGCGCACGCATACCCAACTCGCCAACCCGTCATAGCGTAGGCTTTTGACAAACCGTTGATTGTTATTACTTGATGCGCAATTTCTGGAATAGAACCAAGTGAAAAATGTTCGATATCACTGTAAATCAATCTGTCATAGATTTCATCGCTGAGAATATATATTTCAGGGTATCGCTCAAGCATTTTCGCAATCGCTTTCAGTTCTTCAGGGGTATACATCGTCCCGCAAGGATTGCTTGGCGTATTGATCATGATCGCTTTTGTGTTTGGTGTGATTGCAGCTTCAATATCTTCTGGAGTGCATTTGAATCCAGTCTCCACAGTTGTTGGGACTTCAATCATCGCGCCACCGGCAAGTTCAATCATTGGTTTGTAACTCACCCAAGCAGGTGTTGGCACAATAACTTCTTGATTTTTTCCATGATCAAGGATAGACATCAACGCCAAATTGATTGACATTTTTGCGCCAGCGTTAATTGAAATGTTTGCACCAGTGCAATCAATGTTGTTTTCAGTTCGCAATTTGTTTGCAATTGCTTCGCGAGCATTGGGCGTTCCTGAAGAAGGCATGTAGTGTGTCGCCCCCGAAACTAATGATTCAATCGCAGCATCTGAGATTTTCTGGGGGGTGTCAAAGTCAGGTTCGCCAGCACCAAAGGCGATGACATCCTTGCCCGCTGCTTTGAGTTCTTTCACCTTTGCGCTGATTGCAAGCGTGACGGATGGTGGGATAGATTTTGCTCTGTCAGATAGTTCCATAGTGGGAAGAATAGTGGATGTTTGCATGTTCAGTAGAGTACAACCTTTCCCACTCTGATACTATGCCCCCCATGCATTTTGACGCCCACCAATCAGTAATCGACGATCTTGAGGCGCGGATTTTAACGATCCGTGACTCTCTTTGACTTTGATGCAAAAGTAGAAAAACGCGAGGCTTTACAGGGTAACATGGGCGACGCGGGGTTTTGGGACGACCAAACCGCCGCCCAAAAAACGATTGACGAGTACAAATTGCTCAAAGCGCAGACCGAAGATTTAGAGTCAGTAGTTGGTGATTTTGAAGATGCACAGGTCGGCTACGAACTTGCCAAAGAAGGCAACGACGGAGAATTGCTCTCCGAAGTTGACGAGCAACTCTACAAATTACAAAAACGAATGGATCGCGTCGAAATCCAATCATTGCTAAATGGCAAACACGATCACCGAAATTGTTTTGTTTCCATTCAATCTCGAGACGGCGGCACTGAAGCGGACGATTGGGCTTCTATGCTCGATCGAATGTATAAAAATTACTGGGAAAACATGCACTTCAAAGTAGAAGAAGTGAGTACGACTCATGGTACCGAAGTAGGGATCAGCGAAGTGACATATCTCATAAAGGGGCCAATGGCGTATGGATACTTGAGTTGTGAACGAGGCACGCACCGCCTTGCAAGGGTGAGCCCATTTAACGCGCAAGGAAAACGACAAACGAGTTTCGCAACCGTTGATGTGATACCGGAATTTGAAGATCAAGATGTTGAAATTGACGAAAAAGAAGTGGACTTCACTTTCTTCGCCCGTTCTTCTGGCCCCGGCGGGCAAAATGTAAACAAAGTTGCTTCGGCAGTTCGAATTGTGCACAAACCAACTGGCATTATGGTTGTAAGTTCAACACACAAAGCGGCGTTGCAAAACCGAAAGCAAGCGCTTCGAATTCTGCAATCAAAATTAGAACAACTTGAAGAAGAAAGAAGACAAGCTGAACTTGACAAGGCAACTGGTGGAAAAGTTGAGCAAGGCTGGGGATCACAAATCCGAAGTTATGTGATTTACGACAACCGCGTCAAGGATCACCGCACTGGACATGAAATTGGAAACCCGCAAACAGTATTGGATGGTGCATTAGAGGGTTTTGTTGATGCAGAGTTGAAAAGAAGACGATCGGCGAATGGTTAGCTCGTTTTCATTGTGACGTGCGGCATGTCATTCATCACAAATTCGTCGCCGAAAATTTCGAAACCATTTTTGAGGTAAAAGTCTTGCACATTTTTTCGAGCAGTACACCACACGCCACCATCTACTTTTGCAAGTAACGCAACGAGAAGTTGTTTGCCAACCCCCTGCCCACGAAGTTTGTGTTTTACCGCCATGCCCCGTATACGCCAAGGATGGAGTGAACCCGAATCGTTTTTTTCTGGCAACAACGAAACGATTCCGACAATTTCATCGTTCTGTTTCGCGGCTAGATGAATAGTTCTGGGGTCATCGTCTGCAGCGAACGTCCAGTTTTCTTTGGGTTGACCCGGACGCAAAATAGATTCTCGAAGGAAATAACAGTCGCTCGCTTGCACTTGTTCAATCAACATTGTCGTAATCGTACAACGCGGCACGAAGGTAAGTTTCGCCAGACTGTTGCTTGCGAGCCCGAATGTTGTGCAAAACGGTTGTGTATATCAGCAGTTCGTTGTTTGGTTTCTTGACGAATCCTTGGAAGTCCAAAAACACGCTTTAATTTTCGCATGCCAAGATATTCAAAATACGCAAGTTCGCCTCCCTGCTTGAGAAAACCAAACATCACTGAGAAAAGATGCTCGACGAGATCAAGTGGAAAATTGTTAAACGGCAGACCACAAACAATTGCGTCGAATCTACCCTCAAGGTTCGCTTCTTCGATTGGAGCGTTATGCAACAGCACTTCGATCTTTGGATTCTTTTCACGAAACGGTCTCAGCAAAGTGGTTTCAACCGCTTCTGAAAAATCGCTGGACAGTTCAACAATATGAAACGCGTCACCCTCTTGCAGTTTTGTCAGAATCTCTTTAGTGAACGCACCGGTTCCGCAGCCTACTTCTAATACGCGCTTGGGGGAAGTGTTCGGAATGGATTGCACAATTGTTCTCGCTAAAAAACGAGACGATGGCGCTATCGCTCCCGTTGAGCGGTAGTTCTGAATTGCTTCAATGAGGAAACGAATTATTTGCTCGCTTGAGCAGTCGTATGTTCTTCAGCAACTTTGGCAATTGCATCAAAGGCTTTTGGATCTTCAATTGCCATTTGACTCAGCATTTTACGGTTAAGCAAGATACCTGCTTGTGAAAGACCATTCATGAAACGACTGTACCTTGTACCCCGCATTCTGCATGCAGCGGTGATACGTGTAATCCAAATTCGGCGGAAATCACGGCGACGTGCGCGGCGATCGCGGTACGCAAATTGGCCGGCGCGGGTGAGCGCAACTTTTGCTTGTTGCTTATGTCGTGATTTCGTTCCCCAGTATCCGCGAGCTTCGCGGAGAATTCTTTTTCGTGCCTTATTTCTTGCGGCACCTTTTCGTACGCGTGGCATATGTTGCCTCCTTTTTTCAGCCTGATCGGGGGTTGCGACACCTTGTCACAATCACTTCAACCCGTCAAACATGACGTGCATTTAGTCTGTTGTCTCTACCTTTTTGTCTCCGCGAGTCAAACGTTTGCATAACATTGCGCCTATTCGCTTGAGATCAGCACTGCCAACAAGTTTACGCTTGCGGTATGAACGGATCATTTTGCCATCCTTGTGGCTGCGAAGGTGACCGCCGAATGCACGGCTGACCTTCACCTTACCCTTTGCGGTAAGACGAACGCGTTTTTTGAGACCTTTGTTTGGTTTTAACTTAGACATTTCTTGACTCCAATTCGAGCCGCGTAGTGTAACAGAAAATGGCACAGGGAAAACCCTGCTTAATGGGTTAGAAAAATATCTATTCTACGATTATTGCCATCAAGAACCCAGATTTTATCTCCTCCAAGGACTGGTGGTCCAACGAGAGAAATAGTAGAACCATCGTCTAGCAATTGATTTTGGCCACTTCCTCCATGGTTTCGGGAACGAGTCATCGGATCGTAATTCTTACCAGACATGACAGCATCTAGAATTGGGTTTGTGTCGCTTAACACGACAAACAAGCGGCGGTGCCTTTTAAGTGCGTCCCAGATTTCTTTTCGTTGTGTTTGGTAACTAAAACCAGTAGCGTGCTCGCCATCGTGTCCGGGACAATTAAGGTGATGAGCTTCGCAATATCCGTCTAAAAGTGGTGTTGGATCAAGTCGCTCGGGCGTTGTTCCGCCAAACAACCCTCCAAGCCCTGTAACCGAAGTTGTTGGCATTTCACCATTATGTTCCATGCCGTAATTTGCAAGCCCCATGCCAACTGCAGCCATATTGTTCGCACATTGCAAGGACATCGATTGAGCTCTTGTTCCACGACCAAGCCATACGACAACCGAAGCAGCAATCAAAACCATGCAGGCAATGCTTATCAAATCAGGCATTCGGAAAGCAAAACCGGAATTTGTTGCTTGCACGTCTGCACTTTGAATGTGCAATCTAGCGCGTCGTTTATCTTCAAATTGATCAATTCTTGCCAGCGTGACATCAATGAGGGTGTCACTCGCATCTTCAACAGGATATTGCTCTAGCAAGCCAAAAGTTTTTAAAATGCTTGTTGCTCTTTGGTGTTCTTCTTCAGTAAGTTCTTCAAGTTGGTCTATTTCAAAACCAACATCGACAAGACGATCAAGCATGTCGGCATCAGCTTTGCAAAGGTTAAGATGGTCGCCTTGGTCGGTCATTCTTGCTCCTGTGATTGTGCTGATTTCCATGAATTACTGAACGCCGCTACTGCTGAGTGCAGGCGACTCTTCACAGTGCCAAGTGGAATTTGAAGGGAATCAGAAATTTGTACGTAACTCATTTGTTGGAAATAACTCAGCAATAAGATTTCTCGAAGGTGGCTTGGGAGGGCTTCAACGGCTGCTCGAACTTGGTCGGCTTGTTCAGTTTCAAGTAAATTGGCATCTGGCAGTTCCTGATCACTCTCTAAAAGGTCTACGAAGCGGGCTCCTTCACCCTCTCCACCCACATCTTGAGACAACGACAACATCGTCCGCTTGGAATGCTTACGATGCCAGTCCCTACCTTTGTTCGCAGCAATTGTAAAAAGCCACGGTTTAAATCGCCTTGTGAGGTCAAAAGTTTCGGCTGAAATGTGAACTTGGAGAAAAGCTTCCTGAAATACGTCCTCTGCGGCCGCTCTTTTGCCCACAAAACGGATGAGAAAGTGGAGAAGATCGTTTTTATACCGCTCCATTAATTCTGGAAAAGCTTGGCGATCGCCATCAATATGAGCGGCGAGAAGTTCTTCGTCGGTCTTTTTTTGAGGTTCTGCAGACATGAGTGTGGCAGAGTAGGCTATATAGAATGAATTGGCAAACCATACGATGCGCCTACTTATTACTATTTATGACTATTTCAGCCTGTACATCTAAGCAGCCAATCGAATTTTTAGGATTTGACGGCTGCCCAAACACTCCGATTCTTTTGGAGCGACTTAAAGTTGCTTCTCCTAGAAGCAAAATCGTTGAGATTGATTTAATGAAGTTAAAAACTGGTGATCCCCTACTAGGTTGGGGAGCACCGACGATTCTAGTCGATGGTGATGACTTGTTCGGTCTTGCGCCGTCGCCTGATCGCGCGGTGAGTTGTAGAAATTGGAGTACAGGTTTGCCAGAAGTTACAGAGATAAAGACAGCATTGAAAGAACGACAAGAATGAGCGGTGGTTGGTGGGTGCATGAATTATGGAATGCTGGAAGATCAACCAAGTTGATTGCATGGATTTTTTGGGTGCTCGCGTCAATTAGTTTGCATGAACTTGCGCACGGCTGGGCAGCGATGTGGGAAGGTGACGATACCCCACAAAAAACTGGACATATGACAGCGAATCCTGTAGTGCACATGGGCGTGCCTTCGATCGTTGTGTTTATGATTATTGGCATTGCTTGGGGAATGATGCCTGTGAATCCGTATCGTTTTAGACATGGAAAATGGGGACGCATATTTGTTTCGGCTGCTGGTCCGTTGATGAATTTGGTGTTGGCGTTTGTAACCTTGACAGCCTTTGGAATAGTCGTCGCCCAAGGAAGCGAAAGTGACAACGCGCAGCACTTGATGGTGTTTTTGTTCACCGGCGGCTTTTTGAACTTTGTGCTGTTCGCATTCAATCTTCTCCCAATCCCTCCACTTGACGGATCGACGATTTTGGCGAATCTTTTTCCCGAAATCGGCAAGTTGTATTCCAAGCCCCAAGCACCGATGATTGGCATGTTCTTGATGCTCATGCTTGTAATGTCCAATGCTGGCAGTGCTGTCTTCCTATGGGCGAACAATATCGCTGATACGTATTCGGGCTTCGTCGCCTCGCTTTTTAATTGACCCGTAGTCAACTTGACTACGGGTCAAGTTGACTACGGGTCAATTTTTGACAATTTTGGGGTGATATGCGGGAAATTTCGCAAGAAACAACCCGCGGGGTTGTTTTTGGTACACTATGCGGCTCGAATGATCGCTTCGTGAAGTGGTTCGCACGGCAGAGATTGGATGGTCCAATCGAAGCTCAACGGTCCTCAGTTCGCAAGAACGAACGAAGCCCAACAAAGGAGACAATGCCCCTATGGTGGTATTACGCCTTAAACGTATGGGACGACGACATCGCCCCTTTTACCGACTCAATGCAATGGATAAACGCGCACCTCGTGACGGTCGAGTGATCGAAGAACTAGGTTGGTTTGATCCAATTGCACCAGAAGATAAACAACTGAGCCTCAAAGCAGATCGCATTGATTACTGGCTCAGCGTTGGCGCGCAACCTTCGAGTACTGTTGCAAGCCTTCTCAAACGAGCTGATATCGATCCAACTCCCGGAAAGAAACTTAGCTGACTCTCTAGGTCCTCCAATGCGGATCGACATTCTCACACTCTTTCCAGAAATGTTAGAAGCAACACTTGCAACTAGCATCGTCAAAAGAGCACAAGATGGCGGTCAAGTCGAGATATACGTTCACGACATTCGCACTTGGGCCGACAACAAACACCGAAAGGTTGACCATCGCCCCTTTGGCGGTGGACCTGGAATGGTGATGATGTGCCAACCATTGCACGATGCAGTGCAAGAAGTTGAGCGACAATCAAATGACCCCTCGCTTCGTATTCACTTCACGCCACAAGGCGAAGTGTTGAAACAGGAAAGGGTCGAACAACTCGCGAGCGAAAAGCACTTGCTTCTCATCGCGGGACACTACGAAGGGATCGACCAGCGCGTCATCGAGACACTCGATCCACTCGAACTGAGCACCGGAGATTATGTGCTCAGCGGCGGAGAAATCCCTGCCCTGCTTCTTGTTGATGCAGTTGTCAGACTTCTCCCAGGCGTTCTTGGTCACGCAGATTCTGCCGATCAAGACTCCTTTTCGAAAAGGGCATCCGACGGCAAACGCCTACTCGACTGCCCCCACTACACACGTCCCCGTGTATGGAATGAAAAGGAAGTGCCAGATGTGTTACTGAGCGGCGACCATAAAGCCGTCGATCAGTGGCGACAAGAGCAAATGGAATCGCGAACCAAATCGCGGCGTCCCGACCTGCTCGACAATGAGGAAGTTGACCCCTGAGCATGACTCAAGTCACCCCCGGAAGTAGCATTGCTACAACTGGATGTTTAAGAAAGGAACCCAACCATGGGCACCCAAAAATTAGTTGAATCAATTACAGAAAACCAATTGCGAGACGCAGACTTCTTCCCAGACTTTCACGTCGGCGACACCATCAATGTGCACTACACAATTGTTGAAGGTGAAAAAGAACGTATCCAAGTTTTCCAAGGCGTCCTCATAGGACAAAAAAGCCGCGGAGTAAACGCAACCATTACTGTACGACGCATCGTTGCAAACGAAGGTGTTGAAAGAATCTTTCCACTCCATTCACCACGTATTGCGAAGATCGAAGTTGTTCGCCAAGGCGATGCTCGCCGTGCGAAGTTGTACTTCCTCCGCGACCGTGTTGGTAAATCACGCCGCTTGCGTGATCGCCGTCGTGGTTTGAAGAGTTAAAGCACGTACAAAACAAATTAAAAAAGCGGTGTTCCAAAATGGAACACCGCTTTTGTTGGATGAATGTACTTGAATTACCCCGCCTTGCGGAACTCGCCGCGATCTCTAAAAAACGAGCCCGTCGCTGATTGCGCTTTCGCTTTTGGTTTACCATTTTCAGCAAATGGGCTACCAATTGTAAAGTTTGCACAGACCGAGGTCGTCCCCTCCGACGACCCAGACCCAGTGCAAGTAGTATCTGTTGAAGAACGTTTCGCCCTTGCTACTTCAATGGATCTAGCCATCGCTGCGAGCATTGGTCTGATGTGTTCTGATGCGTTTGTTCTGTTATTCATTGTTTAACTCCGTTTGTAGGGCTTGGACTATAGGACTATCGACCTAAGAATTGGACGACTTTTGTACCATTTCAAAAAGTTTTACGTCCAATAACAACTTCAATCTGATGTTGTTACAGATAGAGAAACCCCATGTGTTATCATTTCTTTCAGGAAACGTTGAGAATGATGAGCGGTCTCACTTAGTCATCCCGCCGATGGGTCTCAGCATTTTGAGCAACATCGTCATAGATTGTTTCAAGTAAACCAACGAGTGGAAACTTTCCTTGGAGAGTTGAGGATCCTAGACGCCGCAACAATGCATGTGGCAAGTGAGGCGGCATTGGCGATGAATCTGCATCTTTTGTGGGATGGGGACACCGCCAAAAATCTTCCAAGCAATCTTCTAAAGGCAAAATGGCGGGCAAGTCGTCGCTCCGAACACAAGCATGTGCAACCGCTTGCCCCTTCGCATCAAGTGTTCTTGCTTGTCGCAACTTCCCAAGCAAATCTTCAGGTGTTGTTCCTCGTAATTCAAAGAACAACATCGGCATTGTGAGTAAGCGTTCGGCAGCAAGGAATAACGCAGCGGCCGCGTGCTTGCATGGTCGTTTACTATTGCACCCACAGACTGGTTTTATACTATTTGCAATTGGTTCCAAACCGCAATCACGGAACATTCCAGCGAGTGAAGAAGGAACTCTTCCCGCAGAAAGCCTCGCAGCAATTCTCGCTTCAACTGCCATTCTACGCGCAACCTTTACCCAATCGTCAGATGACAAAATTGGAATATCTATCTGTAACTTGTAGGGCTTTTCTTCTGTGCATTGCACAGAAGCAGTAATCACACCTTCGCGAATTTTAAGAACGCGCACTTGCCCGTCCATCGCGTACGTCATTCCCGCAACTACATTCACTGGGGAAAAAACTGTGTCAATCATTTCAATCATCCATGACGCGGGCGGATGTGAACGTAAATCTTCCATCGCACTCTTTAGTCGCATCGACAATTTCTTTGGGCGTGGCTTTGTTGGTCTTCTCATCGATCCGTCTCCAGTGCAGAATCTCGAAGAACAAGCATCTCGCGAAGTTGACCGGCTGATAGTTCTGAAACCCATTTTTCGCCAGAACCAACAATGTTTTCTGCCAGTTCCATTTTCTGCTCAATCATTTGATCAATGCGTTCTTCAAGCGTGCCAGTGCAAACAAATTTATGCACATGCACAGTTTTTTGCTGACCTATACGAAAGGCACGGTCAGTTGCTTGGTTTTCTACAGCAGGGTTCCACCAACGGTCGTAATGAAACACATGATTTGCAGCAGTTAAATTCAAACCAACACCACCAGCCTTGAGCGAAAGAACAAAGATTGGTACGCCACCATTTGGATCTTGGAACCGATCAATAAACTGTTGACGTCTGCGCGGAGGCGTACCACCGTGCAAGAACATTGATTCGCAATCCAAATCATGTTGAATCATCGCAGTAAGAAGGCGTCCCATTTCTCTGAATTGCGTAAAAACAAGTGCTTTTTCACCTGTAGCAAGAACCTCTTCAAGTAGGGACATCATCCGATTTGCTTTCCCAGAACGTTGTGTTTGTAAACCGGGAGCAAAAATTTCTGAAGCCGGTGCGCCATCACGGTGCCCTGCTTGCGCATAATGTCCTGGGTGATTACAAATTTGTTTTAATTTTACAAGGGTTGAAAGAACAAGACCTCTTCGTTGAATACCATCGGATCGTTCAACTTCGCCAATCATTTTTCCAACAACATGTTCGTACAACCCTGCCTGTTCGCGCGTTAAGTTTGCGAACTCTTTGGTTTGTACGCAATCTGGAAGATCGTCAATCACGGTTGCATCTGTTTTGAGACGTCGCAACACAAATGGTTGAATCATTTGCCGCAGACGTTCCGCCTTGCGTGGATCCCTGCGCTGTTCAACTGGACGTGCAACGCTTCGCCTGAACTTTGCTGCAGGACCCAAGTAACCTGGGTTTAGGAACTCCATGATCGACCAGAGTTCGATCAATCTGTTTTCTACAGGAGTACCAGTCAAAGCAACACGGTGCCACGCTTTCATTGCACGGATTGATTGTGCTTGTTTTGTTGGCGGATTCTTGATGTACTGCGCTTCATCAAGACACACACGGTGCCATGTAATTGGTCCAAGGGTTTCTCGATCGCGATGCACTAGTCCGTACGTTGTAATAACTACATCACAATCCGCGATCGCCTCATTAAACGCATCGCCAAGTGGACGGTCCGGTCCATGGTGAATGTGTACTTTTAATTCAGGTGAAAACTTATCAATTTCCCGTTCCCAATTTGCAACAACCGAGGTTGGAACAACGAGCAAGGTTTGCCCTACTGCGCCAGGGTTTTCTGCTCGTTCGTGTTGTAACAAAGCAATCAATTGAATGGTTTTACCAAGTCCCATATCGTCTGCAAGACATGCACCGATACCAAAACGAGAAAGGAACGAAAGCCAACGTAATCCTGTTAATTGATACGGTCGAAGTTGTCCCTCAAACAACGCTGGTTGTGGAATTTCTGGCAAGGTCGCGTCACTTGTTGTTGAGTCAAGGAGTTCCTTTACCCACCCAGTTGCGCTCATGCCACTAATTTCTAGTGCCCGAGAAGCATCATCATCATCTTGAATTAACCGCAATGCTTCAACGAGTGGCATTTGTGTTGTTGCGCCATCAGCAAATAATCTTCTTGCTTCTGCAATTGCACCCTCTTGAAGGTGAACCCAGCGCCCGTTGATTTGAATAAGTGATTGGTCTTGCGATAACAGTTGTTCGAACTCTTCCTGCGAAAGAACTTGGCCACCGATTGCGACTTTCCAACAGCACTCAACAATTGCATGCAAGCCAAGTATGGAACTGTCTATTGATGGTCCATCAAGCCTTGCAGCCATAACCTCGTCCATTGACTGTGCTTCAATATGCAAACTTGCAGAAAGGCGACTTTGTTCGTTGCCCCACCAACCCGGAACTGCGACGAGAAAACCCGATTCTTCTAACAGTGGCATATACTCAACAAGAAATTGATGTGCTTCTTTTGTGTTGAGAATCATTTCTGTTGGTGTTGATTCTTTTAAACACTTTTCAAGTTTGGTATACATAAGAGAAGCACGATCGAGTTCCCCAAGAAGTAATTCTGGAAGCCGATCATCTCCACCATGTTCGCCGCCTGCCTCTGCCCAAATTTCTTCTGCAGAAACTTCGCGAGAATCATCTTCAGCCGACCGCAAACAAAAGCGAAGAATCCAGTGGTCCCGATTTTCGTGGGGTTCAGATAAATCAAAGAGCAAGTGCCATGATAAATTTTCGCCGACATCACAGAGACGACCAAGCCATCTCCGCGTATCTGTAAATATAGCCAGAAGTCGGTCTGGATCACCTTTCACAGCAGTATTTCTGTGTAGGAGTGCCTCTAACCACGAAACGTGTGCGTCTTCAGCAGGGTTCCAATCTTCTACAGCATCAATAAAATCGTCATCAACCAACGGTTCCCGAATCAAACCGTCAGTCATATCTTCAAGCGCGTTTTCAAGAAGTGATTGTCCCATTATTCCTGTTGATCTTGCAGCTGGAGGCATTGCAAGTAGCAATTTGCCGAAGCGGTCAACAATTTCTTCGTCGTGTAACCACGGCGTCCACTTTCCGGAAAGATGTTTTCGGTCAACCTGTTGTAACGTCGGAATGAATCGTTGATCAATAAGAAGGTCAAGTGAAAAACGCGCAACACTTGTCCAAAAACGAACAGAGTGTTCTACTTCTATTGTGTGTTTTTTTGCTTCTCTTGAAAACAACGCTAGAAGGTGCACAGCAGCCGATGGAGGAATTGCAATTGTCTCCACGCGACACTCTGCAAGTAGTGGTTCACCACCATGTTCGTAATCACCAATAATGCTCACTAGACGATCGCTTGGCCAAGGACCAAGTAAATCATGGGGAAGTTGGAGTAAAAGTGATTCCTCTTTGTATATTCCAAGATCTAAACCAAGTTCTTGCAATACAGAAACAAGTGTTGTTGTTGATTCACAAAATGGATGATCGAGTGTTGCCGTTGCCACACTACCATCTTCCTCAGCATTTTGCTGCTGATGGGTCATTGCATTACATCGACCCGGCATGAGGTTGAATCTGTCAAGGGATTCAGCCCAAATGTGAAGATGACCTGCCATCCAGTTGGCATGAATTACGAACATGGAACCTCCGTGCATGAATGACCGCGTTGGGATTCGAACCCAAGACCGCCTGATTAAAAGTCAGGTGCTCTACCAGCTGAGCTACGCGATCGACAAACGACACATTCTACCCAAATAAAAGCCCTTTTGAGGGCAATTCAACAGAATAAATCACACTGTTATCGGTTGTCTTTCTTGAAAGGATCGTGATGGTTGGTGATTCTCTTCCTGACTCTCGTTCGTTCAAGTGTTCACTCGTAGTCGTCCGATAAGAGGGTTGGTCGAATGATCCCCAAAATGGAACTTTGGGCAAGCCTACCAACCCCAATTTTCGTTCTACTCAGATGGAAAGAGTGAATGAACCTGAGTACGCGGCGAATCGTCGCATACATGATTTACTATGACTTTTTACTCCAACAATTATACGATCAACGACCGATATTCAACAAAAAAACCTCACTTTTGCTCAATTCGGCTAGATGTATGACCGAGAACCTTCATATGCCTGAAAAAACAAACAATACCCCCGATACACCCGAATCCCACAGCGTCGTCCTTATGAAGGGCGATATTCAATGGCGATTTGCATGGAATGATGGGGAAGAAACTGTCGCCGTCAAGGCAATTACCGATATCGCGAAATCAACCGAAAACGATTTTGATTGGTTTGACGCCGCAATGGTGTGCCACGAAATGACCAAAATTACGGCCAAGGCCGCCTAAGAACTGGATCACAAAAATGAAAAAAAAGAATGTTGAACACTCCGTCCCAGTCGTCGCCGCTTTTCTCTCCTACCTATTGGAAGAACGTCATTTCAGTGAATACACAGCAAAGTGCTACGGGGTAGACCTCCGTCAATTGATCGTCTGGATTACTGAAGAACAAAATATTTCAATCGACTCATCGACAGAAGAATCTGCGTGGCAAAGATATTCCTCTGGCGAAAAAGAAGTTGTTGGGCACGTAGGACCTGAAACCGTCACCGAACACATTGTAAAATCAGATACCGAATACCTTCGAAGTTTTCTTGCATATCTTGCGGAATCAAACTACTCCCCCGCCACAATGGCAAGGAAGATTGCAACGCTTCGAAGTTTCTGCCGCTGGCTAGAACGCAATGGCGTGATTGATTCAAATCCAATGACGCTCATTCGAACACCACGACAAAAGAAAAAATTGCCAAAGGCAATCAATGTCGAGGAAGTTGAACAACTTCTTTCAGCGCCAAATGATAAGACACTCTTAGGTGCACGAGATCGTGCAATTCTAGAAACGCTTTACTCCACTGGTATTCGTGTGAGTGAACTTGTTGGCATAAACTTTGGTGACATCGATGAAACTGGCCAAGCAATTATTATTCGAGGTAAGGGACGCAAGGAACGCATCGTTCCTTTAGGATCACACGCAATGTCCGCCATCGGTCACTACCTGCAAGTGATGGGGTCGCACAACGTGACAAATGAAACCGGCGAACCTGTGTTTATCAACAAGCACAACACACGACTTTCAACGAGATCTGTTCGCAGAAACGTCAGTAAATACCTCGAAAAAGTTGGTCTTGATCCCGAGATCAGCCCGCACACTTTGCGGCATAGTTTTGCAACACACCTGTTGGATAATGGCGCCGATCTTCGCAGCGTACAAGAATTACTTGGACACCAATCGCTTTCAACGACACAGATTTATACACACTTGACAACCAAACGCATGAAAGAATCATACGACCAAGCGCATCCTCGGGCTGAGGCTGGGTAAGCGTATAAAATTTCACCTTTTAAAAAACTCACCCCCGTAAAAAAACTCACCCTCGGTGAGTTTTTTTAGTCAACTACGGGCATCAACATCGCTTCCACACCAGAAAAGAAACGTGCTGCTTCGGTCTCTCCACGGACTGGGAAGAATTTTGCATTATGTTGAATAAACTCGATTGTGAGTGGATTCGTTGGTAATAAATACACTGAAAACAAAACATCGCGAGTATCGAATTGTTGTTTTTGCCGAGGAAGTCGAAACGAACGAGAGATGATTCGTTTCACATCAATTTGACCTTGTCTTGGATTAAGTTCTACCTCATTCTCGAGCACGATCCAGCGATTCAGAATGGCTTCAGTGTCATATTCAGGGGCATTTGCAGTTGCGACCATGGCTGTCCAAAGATGCGAGCGTTCAACATGTGAATACGTTCGTTGCATAGGAGCACTACATCCTGCCAACAACATTGAAACAAGAACAAAAATACGAATCACTCTTCCATTGCCTCGTCTGGTATGTCTGCATTTGTGTACACATTTTGTACGTCATCATGTTCTTCAAACGAATCAATCAATCGAAGGATCTTCCCGCCAAGGGCAACATCGCATGCAACTTCTGTCGATGGAACCATCGTTATTTCAGCAGAGACCGTTTCAATCTCAGCAGTTTCTAGTGCTTGGCGCAACGATAAAAATTGTGTTGGCTCGCACGTGACTTCCCAGCCACCCTCGGTTTGTTCAATGTCATCGGCGCCCGCATCGAGAGCAACATTCATAAGTTGTTCTTCCGTCGCATTTTCGGCTTCAATTAAAATCACACCCTTGCTCGTGAATCCAAACGCAACTGCTCCGGGTTTAGCTAAATTTCCATTCCCTTTTTCAAACAACTTTCGCATTTCTGGAGCAGTACGGTTTACGTTATCTGTAAGTACATCAATGATGACTGCAACACCATTTGGGCCGTAGCCTTCGTACCGAACTTCTTCGTACCGTACACCGTCACCCCCTTCGCCACTCGCTTTTTTGATAGCCTTTTCGATTGTGTCCTTCGCCATGTTCACGGCTTTGGCATCAACGATTGCGTACCGCAAAGTCAAATTTGTTTCTGGATCAGGCCCAGCGTTCTTTACTGCAACCATGATGGCACGGCTACACTTTGACCACGCCTTTCCCTTCACAGCATCTTGTCTTGCCTTGCGGTGTTTAATGTTTGCCCATTTACTATGACCAGCCATGATTAGCGATCTCCATTTTTCTTTGGTTCAAAAGGATCTCGGCCTTCTTGAACTGCCGTAAGTTTCTCTTGCAGCCTTCTGATAATGCTGCCAATTTCTAAATCATACAACGCTTCGGGTGTGGCGATTGAAACACCCCAAACAGAATAGATCACCCCTTGGAACCCTTCAACAATTATCTTGTAATACTCCGGTGAACGAAGGGTGGAATACGCTTTCTGCCACGCAGAGATTGCATCTCTTCTTTGATGCGCTTTCCAATATGCGTCTGCGAGATGATCAAGAATTTGTGGATCTCCGCCCGATTCATCGAACGCATACACAAACAAATCTATCGCTTCGTTTGAATTTCCCCGTAAAAGTTTTGCATACCCCAATGTGTCTTGCACAAATCCCGCGTCTGGATCTAATTCGTGTGCTTTTTGTGCAATAGCAATAGCGTGATCGGTCGCACCATCACGAAGTAGCAGTGTCCAAGCCAGGTTATTCACGGCAATCACGTCTGTATCATCTAATGCAATTGAAGCTTCATACAGTTTGATAGATGAATCAACTCCTCCAACCGAAGACATTGATTGCGCAGCTGTCGAAAGTGCGTACGAGAGCGTTGCTGGTTCAAACCATCTAGGGCGAAGTGGCACAAGGTCATTTTGACCAATTTGTGTATATGTTGCAAGTGTTGTCGATCCGTCCCCACCTGCTGCAACTTCAATCACAGGCATGGCACTGAGTACTGCGGCTCGCCTTTGATTATCAAGTTTTGGTGCGGCCATCGTTGCAAGCTGCAACGCGACACTTGGATTGCCAAGATCAACAAGTTGTTGCATAATGGAGAGCCAGGCTGGTTCACTTTCGTGCATCAGTTGTGCAAACGAAGCATTGATTAAATCAACTTGATTTGATTGAAACAATGCACTTGTTTCATCATCACCAATTTTTTCAAGTGCTGTCGCGAGGGCTACATCTCGCAACATGATGTTTGTTGGCGTAGTTTCTTTTTTTTGCAAATGTAACCGCGAAAGCAATTGTGCAGCTTTTTGGTATTCCCCACCCATTGCAAAATCTAAACCTATGACAAAAAGTGCACGCTCATCCACGGGATCGCGAAGCAAAGTTTCGCCCCACGCTTGGAATGCAGCGTCGGGCCTTCCGATTTCCTCGAGAGATTGTGCCATTGCAGCCCATGGGGCTGGTGATGTGTCATCCAATTCCGCAGATTGTAAATAATATGAAATTGCTTCACGATGATGGTTCGATGCAGCCAAATCTCGCCCAGTGACATACGCTCTTGCCGCTGCTCTTGTTGGTTCTGATTCTTGAACTTCCCGGGATGTTGGAATAGCGGCATACTTCGAAAGTTGATCGCTGAGTGTGTCTGCAAGCGAGTTTGCAAAAAAAGAGGTAACAAGTAAAAAGGAAGAAATCACTTCTTAGTAGTCTTCTTTTTTGTTGTTTTTTTCTTGGCTGTTTTTTGCTTCGCTGTGCTTTTCTTGGCTACTTTTTTCTTCGCAACTTTCTTTGGTGTTTTTTTGGCAGTCTTCTTCGCAACTTTCTTTTTCGTTGTTTTCTTCGTCACTGCTGGTTTTGACTCAACCCAAGCGTGCAAACCGCCGTGCACCTTACTCACATCCTTTGCCTTCACTTGCCTACCGAGCCATGATGCGGCTTCATCCATATCTGTCTCTTCATGCAAAACGCCTTCTTGCATCAACGCTTGGAAAGTCCGATCGTCAACAGGAAATACCGACACACCAAAGCAAAGTGAAAGAACTCTGCCTGAAACAAAATGCGTCATCCCTTCAAGCGTTTGAATATATTCTTTTGCCTCAGTTTTTCCTGATTCAGCAAGACCAGCAAATTTCACGTCATGTTCTCGAAGATAAATACCTCGCAATATTGCGCGAAGCCTTCGAGCGCGATCTTCGGCTTGTGGATACGAAACACCGATTACATCAATTGTTTCATGTGGCATATTCATACGCAAATCGTTCATATCGATGAATGCATTCTTCAGTTTCTTGTAGGCAGCATCCGCTTGTTTGGATGTTGCGTTCCAAAGCAATTGAGAATAAATTAACTCGGCAACAGGACCATCTTCATGTGCCTGCACTTCTGCTAAAGGAAGTTTTTTGCAAAATGCCTTAAATTTTTTCGCGTATTCTGTTGAGTTTTTCACTGGATTACCCTTCCGTTTTATATTTCTTTGCTCGCGCTTCGTCCTCAATGCGAGCTTGTTCGATACTTGCCATGACATCTTGTTCACGGCGAAGTTTTTTATCAATTCTAAACTGTAACTTCGGCATTCTTCGAACGCGTATTTTATCTGCTGCTTTTCTTCGTACCCATTTTGATGCCGATTGCAAACCGTGCATCGTAATTTCTTCATGTTCTTTTGGCATCACTGAGCAAAATACTGTTGCATCTGCCAAATCCGGCGATACTTCAATTTTTGTAATCGTAATCAATCCCTTTACGCGTGGATCAGAAATACCACGCACAATCACATCTTGAATTGCTCGCTTCAAAGTTGCAGCGACTTGTTCGGTTCGTTGGGTCATTGTTTACTTGCGTTACAGCGTCCGCTCAACTTCGAGTGTTTTGTAGCATTCGATCACGTCACCCACCTTGATGTCGTCATAACCATTAATCTTCATGCCGCATTCTTGACCAGATTTGACTTCTTTCGCATCGTCTTTGAATCGTTTTAATTGCTCTAAGCGGCGGTCCGATTCCACCACGATGCCATCGCGTGTGACACGAATTTGTTGGTTCCGTTCAACAGTCCCGTCGGTAACATAGCAACCAGCAATCATGCCGACTTTCGAAATCTTAAAGACATCACGAACCTCAGCATGACCAAGAACTTCAAGTTTGATTTCTGGATCAAGCAATCCTTGCAGCGCTTTCGTTAGGTCGTCAGTTAGATCATAGATCACGTCGTAGTATCGTATTTCAACACCCTTTTGTTCCGCAAGGCGCCTTGATTTCGAAGTACTTGTTGCATTAAAACCAACGACGATGCCTCCACATGTTTCAGCAAGATTTACATCTGATTCATTAATACCGCCTACAGCGGAATGTTTAATAGAAATTCTTGCTTCGTCATTTCCGATCTTGGCGATTGTGCTTCGAAGTGTTTCAATCGATCCTTTTACGTCACCTTTAATAATGACAGGAAGTTCACGCATATCCGCGGTCTTCATCTGATCAAAAATGTTATCTAGCGTCACCTTGTCTCTGGACAAATCTTTTTGACGCTCAATTTCAGTACGCTCTTTCGCTGCAGCCTCTGCTTCCTTTTGTGATTTCACAATATAAAATTTGTCACCTGCATCTGGCACTTCACTGAGACCAGAAATGGTCATTGGCATAGAAGGACTAGCGCTGTCTACCTGTTTGCCGTGATCATTAGTGAGAGAGCGAAGTCGTCCATACCCACGGCCCGCAACAATGTAATCACCCTTCTTTAACAAGCCCTGTTGCACTAAAATGCTTGCAACTGGTCCTTGTCCTTCAGCAAGATGTGCTTCGATGACGGTACCCTCTGCTCGACCACCAAAATCTGCTTTTAAGTCAAGAAGTTCTGCTTGGTAATCCAAAATATCAAGAAGATCTTGAATGCCTTCGTTTTTAATTGCACTTGTACGAATGACCTCAATGTCACCACCCCAGTCAACCGGATTGAGTTCATGTTCAGCAAGTTGTCCAAGAATTCTTTGGATATTTTCATCCGTTGCTTCTGCTTTATCAATTTTATTTAGTGCAACAACAATTGGAACACCTGCTGCTTTCGCGTGGGCGATCGATTCAATTGTTTGCGGCATTACACCGTCATCAGCTGCAATAACAAGAACAACAATATCTGTGACTTTTGCACCGCGTGCACGCATTTCTGTAAATGCTTCGTGACCTGGCGTATCAATAAATGTCACCATTCGCTCACCATCGCCGGCTGTTACGGGAACCCTAAATGCGCTGGTTGCTTGCGTTATTCCGCCAGCTTCACCATCGGCAACATTCGCGTTTCGAATTCTGTCGAGTAATGATGTTTTGCCGTGATCAACGTGACCCAAAATTGTGACAACTGGGGCACATGATTGTTCATCAACTACATCTCTTGAGGTAAATGATGCAGCAATTTTATCAACTTCGGTTTTTGCTTCAACAACTTCAAGTTCAATGCCCCACTCCATCATCATTTCAATTGCTTTTTCTGTTTCCAAATAATCGTTTACCGTTGCCATTATGTCATCAAGCATTAACTTCTTAAGAATTTGATTTGCTTTGACGCCTGTTGTTGCAGAGAGTTCTTTGATCGAAATTGGTTCAGCAATTGAAATTTTACCGCCAGTTTGTGCCAAAGTTTTTGCTTGGGCAACTGATTTTCCAGTACGTTTTTGGTTGTCTCGCCTTGCTTGTCGGAAGAAACCACCACTTCGTCGCAACCGATTTTCTCGCTCAAGCAAGTCTTGTTGACGCCAATTAGAGTCATTGCGATTTTGTGTTGGTTGATTCCGAGTAGTTCGTTCGCCTTGATGTGTTGCACCACGACGCTTGTTTCGTCGTGAATCCTGTCGACCTTGCCCTGGAGCTGGTTCTACTGGACCACCCCGAGGTGCACGTACACCACCACCGCCGGGTGATGATTGTTGCATAGGTGGTTTTCGTTTTGGTCGAGGTGCTGGTTCTGGCTCTGGTTCTTCAACTCGAATGACTCGCGGGCCAGCCATCTTCGCCTTCACGGGCGTGTCCATTTTTCGACCAACTGGTTTCACTTGACTTGGCTGATCCGGTGCTGTCTTTTCCGTTTGCTTTTTAGCATCTTTACATCCTGCACTTGATGCAGTTTTATTTGTCGCCTTCTTACGAGTCTTTTTCTTCGCTTTCGCACGCGCTTTTTTCACATCTACTTTCGCGCTTGTTTCAACAGCAGAACTAGATACCTCTGCAGCATCGCTAAACCATTCTGCAATTGTTGCTGAAAGCCCAGCGGACACAGGCGATTGGTGATTCACAATATCTGGCACACCTTCATCGGTGCACTTTTTCACGATATCTTTAGAATTAACGCCAAGTTGCTTCGCTAATTGATGAACTCTTGTCACTGCCTTTTTTGCCAAAACATAATCTCCATACACACTGCATATTATGCAGGTGTATCTGTTTGCTCCGATTGTTCACTTTCAACTGCGACGGATATTTCTTCAGAATTATTTTCACCTGCTAGGGCTTCTTCACTTTCTGGCGTACCCAGACCTAGGATTAAATCTGCAGCAGTTTCAGCCTCATCATCAATTTCCCCATCAAGAACGGCGGCGGCGGCGGCTTCTTCTTCAAGGGCACGCGCCTCTTCTGCTTCTTTTTCTGCTTCTCGCAATGTTGTAACCTCTTTAGCTTTCACGATTGCCGCTTCAACACATCGGTCTGCAACTTGTTCGTCTATTTCAAGATCAGTCACCATGACATTTCGCCCAATTTCTTCAACATCAAAGACACTGATCATGCCCATCGCGGCCATGCGGTCGAGCATTTCTTCGGTTACTCCCTCGATTTCCTTCAATGCTCCCCAAAGTGTTTCAAGTCCCTTAGTGTATTCATCTGGGGTAAGAATGTCGATATCCCAACCAGTAAGCCGCGCGGCAAGTCGAACATTTTGACCCCTGCGACCAATTGCGAGTGAGAGTTGATCATCACGAACGACAATTGTTGCACGACCAAGTTCAAAACAAAGGCTCACGTCTTCTACTTCTGCTGGTTTTAGTGCGTTCGAAATGAGAACTTGACTAGATTCGTTCCAACGAACGATGTCAATTTTTTCGCCACCAAGTTCTTCGACAATGTTGCGAATGCGAGAACCCCGCACGCCAACACATGCGCCGACTGGATCGATTTTAGAATCATTTGATGTCACTGCAATTTTTGTTCGGAAGCCTGGTTCTCGAGACATGGCGCGAATTTCAATCACATGTTCGTGCACTTCTGGTACTTCTGTTTCAAAAAGTTTACGAATAAAATCAGCGTGACTTCGTGACAATACAATTTTGACTTGACTGCCCGTGTCACGCACGTCGATGACAAAACATCGAATTCGGTCGCCAGGATTAAATTGCTCGCCTGGAATTTGCTCACTTCTTGGCATGAATCCCTCGACTCGCCCACCCTTATCGAGTTGCACGATGAGTGATCCACCCTCATATCTACTGCATGAACCGGTTAATAGTTCGCCGGCCTTGTCAGCGTACTCATCAAAAATGCCTGATCGTTCGTCTTCCCTGAACCGTTGAATCATGACTTGTTTTGCAGTCTGCGCTGGAATGCGACCAAGATCAGCAAGTGGAATTTCAACAGCACCTTCGGGAAGGTGCCGCCAAATTGTAATTTCACCTGTCATTTGATCCATATTGCAAGAGAATTCTTCGGTATCAAGCGAATTAAAATGTCGTCTTGCAGCACTGACCATTGCTTGCTCGAGATCGCCAATAATGACAGAGACTTCGATCTTCCGCTGCGCTGCGATTGTTTTAATGAGTTCTAATGTATCGGTGTTCATGATTCTTAAACCTTATGTAGTTGTTGAATTATTGAGTTGTCGGCGGGTGCCAGAAAAAAAATGCCACGGTTCGCAAAGCGGAACCAGTGGCCTAAAACCGTGAGGTCGAAGGGAGTGAACACTCCCGTGTTTGAGTTGGAGTAAAACTCAATGCACGACCAAATTCCTTTTGCAGGAAAAACCACCTGCTAGGGGAAGGCTCAAGGCCACAAGATGGCTGCAATTAGCAGCCATGGCGGGAAAAAAGATGTAAGGATCCACCTTGGATCATTACCAAACTCCTTAGAAAGTTACCAGCCCACAACCAATGTGAACCGAAGCGGTATAGGGTACGCCGACAAGCCCCTAAAAGCAACCTGTTATGCAGCAAACCCTGCTCGAACTCGTTACATTAGATGATACCAATGAAAAATCAGATAACCCAGTTTTTAAGTCTGTTAACCGTGTTTTTCGGCTCAACCGCCCTCGCTCAGCCGGGTGTGTTCCACGATTCGAGAGATAGAGTTTCTGTAGAAGTTGTCGTTGAACCTGAGCAGGTGGTCGCAGGGAGCGATTTCATCATCGCGGTTGTGCTCAATCACGAGAAGCATTGGCACACACACACCAACGATCCGCAAGTGCCAGAAGCCCTCGGCGACCCCGAGGATTACATTGCGACCAAGATTTTGATCGAAACGCAAGACGATTCGCCGCTCACAGTTCACGATGGTTTTATCCAGTGGCCAGACGCAGTGATGGTCAAAGTTGGGTTCGTTGGCGAACCGGTTGACTACGGCGTGTTTGAAGAAAAAGTAGTTGTGTACATCCCTGTGTCTGTTGCAAGCAACACAAATATTGGGAACGCATCTTTCAAAGTCCGCGCGATTTTTCAAGCGTGTGATGAAACAACATGTATTGCACCCACACCACAAGAGGGACAAGGTGCACGCTGGGAAGCGTATGGAATCGAAGCATCAATAGAAATTGTTTCGAAAGCAAAAGTCGGAGGATCGGCAAAAACATCCGATCTTTTTGAACACTTTGACAGTTCAATTTTTGGAGAAATTCATGCTGGTGCAACGCCGCCAAGTGAAGCTATTGAATTTGATTTGTTTGGCTTGCAATTTAGTCTTGACCCAAGCGGCTCACTTGGCATGTTGTTGCTCATCATTGTTGCGATGGGCGGAGGTTTTTTACTCAACCTCACTCCTTGTGTGTTGCCCGTGATTCCACTCAAAATTATGGGCTTGAGTAAAAGTGCAGGGAACCGTAAAACGACATTAATTCTTGGCATGTGGATGATGCTTGGAGTCATGGCGCTATGGTTGACCCTTGGCGCAGCTATTGCTGTGTTTAGTGGTTTTACTGCGATCAACCAATTGTTTCAGTATCCTGCGTTTACGATTGGCCTAGGTATTTTTATTGGCGTAATGGCAATTGGTATGGGGGGATTGTTTGCAATCCGTTTGCCGAATTTTGTGTACTCGTTTAATCCTAAGCATGACTCTTGGCTTGGCTCGTTTTTGTTTGGAGTCATGACCGCCGTACTTTCAACACCTTGCACCGCCCCGTTTATGGGCGCAGCCGCTGCGTGGGCAACAACACAATCTGCTGTCTGGACACTTACTGTTTTTGGCGCAATTGGTTTTGGTATGGCAGTTCCATATCTTGTCCTTGCTGCATTTCCACACCTTGTTGACAAAATGCCAAAGGCAGGTCCATCAAGTGATGTCATCAAACAAGTCATGGGCTTATTGATGCTTGCTGCAGCTGCGTATTTCTTAGGTGTAGGATTAAGCGGCGTGTTTCAGCAAGAGGGCGCTCCGCCAACGCGATTCTATCTCTGGGCAGTTGCCCTGTGCGTTGCGATTGCCGGCCTCTGGCTTGCCTGGAGAACGTTGCGAATTACACAACGTTCGGGCATGCGGATCATTTTTATTGGCATCGGTGTTGTAATGTTTGTCGCTTCGATTGTTGTGGGTAACCGACTAACCGAAAAAGGACCAATTGACTGGGCGTACTACACACCAGAAATATTACAAGCATCACTCGAAGAAGGTGACACCGTCGTGCTGGAATTTACTGCAGAATGGTGCCTCAATTGCAAATTGCTTGAATCCACCGTGTTGCATTCGCAGAGAGTTGTAAAGGCTTTTGAAAGTGAATCTGTATCACCAATCAAAATTGATTTGACTGGAAATAACGTTGCTGGAAACGCGCTACTCGATGAAGTAGGCGGGCTTCGAATTCCCCTTTTGATTATTCTTGGTCCTAATGGCGAAGAAGTTTTTAGAGGTGATTTTTACACGGTAGACCAAGTGCTTGACGCTATCGCCTCCACTTCCCCAGACTCCGTTCATTGACCCGCTCTAAATCTGATTTGGATAATGCACGAGTAGGATCTACTTGATAGATTTCGTTGAGGTCTACAACACGATCGTAACCTAGACCATAATCATCGTGTTTCAAATCCCACAAGCAATCAGCAAGAAGGAGCGCTGTATGCAAACCGTTTGGATCAATATGTCCAAGCTTTTGTGAAGCATAAAGCGCATCTTCGGGCGTGGCAGCGGCTTTGCAACGTACATGCCACACACCTGTAGTTGGATCAACATTTTCTAACAGAGTGATCACACTTTCGTTTTCGCCCACAGATAAAAAAAGTTTTGCAGCAATCAGTTTTGATTGCCTTGTGACACTTTGTTCTCCGAGGGAAGTTGCAACATCACCTATGTTTTCTCCATCGATCAACGCTTTTGCAGCATTTTTCTGAAGATACTCGTCATGCGCAATGGGCATGAAACCAAAACACAAAACAACACACGCGAGTGCAAATGGAATCACAGACACGCAAGCATCGATTATTCTGTTTTTGGTTTGTTCATTTGAGAGTGCAGAGCCAATCCCAAGAACGCAAAATGCAAAGAGGGTTGAGCCAAGATCAAACATCATCAAATCAACTTGGGCATCAAGAACAACGATGATTGCAGCAAGACCAAGCCCGGCAGTAAAAAGTTGACGCCGATCGGTCCGGTCACCAATACACAACTTTTTCCCCGCATTCCAAAGGCACTTGAAAAAAATTGCAATCCAGCAAAATGCAAAGATAGAATATGAAGCCAGCCAATCGAACACGATGTTATGTGTCGAAGTAATTTCTTCAGTTGCAGCTTCTGGGCGAACAGTCATCCAAGCATCTTGAAGTTGATCAGGACCAACACCAAACAAATGCGTCCCTGCAATTTCTAACCCACCAACAAAGTACTGACTGCGAACAAGGAGAGATCGTTCACTGAGAATTGATTCTGCTAGGCATCCTCGGATAAACACGACGTACACCGATGCAACAACAACCGAAACAGCAATGAGGCCGCCCCGCTTTTTGAGCAGACTTTTCGTGCGTGGAAAGTACATACACATCGCAAAAACAATTATAAACAACACCAAAACGATCACTGATTTTGAAAGTGTTGCGATCGCTGCAAAACAACAAAGCAATGCAAACAGACTTGCGCAGAGCGAAAAGAGTTTTTGCTTATTCCACAACGAAGCACTCGCAAAGGTCCACATCACTGCAAGACTGACTAACACACCACCAAACACATTTGGCGAAGTAAACCACCCCATCGGGCCAAATGATCGAAGTCTCTCTTCAAACACTGCGGCCATTGGCGTGCCATACTGTAAGTCGTTCATGCCGAGCACTTCTCGCTTGTGCGATTCAAAATACTGAATAAGTTGGAGGTGATCGCCATACGCAAAAGCTGCACTTGCAAGAAGCGGAATTGTCAACGAAAGCAACACAATTAGTGCAAGCACAGAAACTCGCTGTCCTCTACAAAGATGCGCTAACGTAATGCAAGCCATGATCGCAGCCAACCACGCAGAGCCGTGGACGTATTGCATGGCATTTCCATGCCCATGGAACCAAAGAGCAACAATTGGAAATGCCGCCAAACACACAAATTGCCAGTAAATTTTTCTTCCTCGGAGTGTTTCCCCGAGAAGTGCCACGGAGCACAGTGCGAGAACCAAAACATCAAGCAACACACTTCCGCTTGGACCAAGTACACCCGTTGGAAGTTCCTTGGTGATTTCGGGATTCAAGTCAAAGTATGGGTTTAATGAGTGCAACATCAAACAGCGTGAAACTGCGATCAAACAGATCATGAAAGAAGCGCCTACTCGCATTGCAGCGCTACACATGTTTACGACCCGTGTAATCAAAAAACGAAATAACGAAGAGTGCAAGGCAAACCAAAATCGTAAGTAAGGTGGCACCAGTTGCATCTGATCTTCCAAGAAGCAGTCCCGCTATTCCCGTGACACCGCTGATTGCGAAGAGCACGAAGAGCGTCCCAACATTTCCTAATCCTCGCTGCGCAAGGCGATGAGAAAAATGTTGTTGATCGCCTTTGAAGGGACTTTTTCCTTGAAGTATACGAATGGATGTTACTGTAAAAAAATCGTACAGTGGAAGTGCGAGTACAAAAATTGGCATTAGCACACCATACCACGCAGTGCCAATGCCCGATGTTGCGTCTGGGTCGAACCACGTCACTCTTGTAACAAGAACTGCGAGTGCAAAACCAATCACCAGTGAACCACCGTCCCCCATAAATATTTTTGCTTTCGGCTTATTCCACCAGAAAAACCCTGTGTTTCCACCGACAAGCAGGGCGAGCATTGCCGCAACAAACCACTGGCTGCCCATAAGTGCAGCGATCATAAAAAGACCGCCTGAAACAATAGTGATCCCCGCAGTCACGCCATCCATGTTGTCAAGATAATTCATCGCATTGGTCAGCACCATGATCCATACAACAGTGCACGTGATACTCATGATCGACCCAGTTCCAAGCAAAGTGTCGAGTACTGCAAGAAGACGAACATCAAACCACACCACCAACACGAGCGCACAACTGAATTGAATCACAGTTTTTGGAAAAACGCCAAGTGGTTTTCGATCGTCAATGAGACCGACAACATGCAAGACTGTCAAACACATAAGAAACGCCGTTGCAAGCGGTGTGCTTTGTGCAATTTGCGCTTTCCATGGAGCGAGGGTTGGAATTAAATCGGTGATTGTTTCTGGTGCAAGTTGCATTGCAATGAGGCCCCCAGCGAGAGGAAGAACGAGGGTTGCCCAAATTGCAATGCCACCGATGTTTGGAACAGAACAAAGTTCTTTATCGTGCCCTTCGAATCCGGCTGTATCAAGTATTCCTGCCATCTGACCAATTCGGACAAGAGCACCTGTGAGAACGAGCGATACAACGGCTGAAGAAGCGAAAAGAATGAGAACCAGTGACGTCATTACCACTTATGGTAACCCATCAATCACCTTGGCTTTCTAAGTATTCGACCACTTCTAAACATTTTTGTGTTTCAATACTTCCGGTGATCTTGTGCTTGGACAATGATATCTTGCGCTGAGGCATTTGTTGTTATAGCAATTGCAAACCATGCAAGACCTACGCTTACATTCAGACCGGATTGAATAATTGTCATTGTCAAACTCCTTCCCAGAATATCCGGGATTACATGTGGGTCTTTCGCCTGCGATAGAAGCAAGCACTTGTTAGAAAAATAAATATTGATGGTGCACTTGGTACGATCTCAGATGAAAATTTAAAAAGGTCATACTTTAAATGCAAACTAGAGTCCGTACCAATCACACCATTTGGTGTACCCAAGGTGTACTCTGTCCAATCTACATTTGTTGGGAGGGAGTCTGAATAGAGCATGTCTATTCCCGAAAAAGATATGCCTCCCGAATTTCCGCCGTCGAACATAAAATTTACGTAATAGTCGTCTGGAAAATATTCATCCCACTGCACATCAATATACCCTTCACTTGTAACAAGCGATTGGCCATTGATGTCAAATGAGAATTCCAGAAAGTCGTATCTGCCATGATCTTCTGAACCCGGGAAATAATCTTCAGCCTCAGAATCAAACACATACTGAATCTTTACTTGATCGCCTATCTGCGCATCTTCCCAAGGCTCAAATGTGCCACCTACAAACTCTGTGATTTCACCAGTAAACGTAAACTGTATGTACTCTGCGTTTGCACTCCCGAAAACAACCGTACAACTCATCAAAAACGCAAGTACAACACTCTTACTCTGCAAACTTACAAACTCTATCCATCAGAACCTCCTCGGCGTACTACACATGCACTTCTACTTCTCACTATAAGGCAAATACGATCAGAGTCAACATTATTGTTAATGCGTTAAATATAACAAAGCTGTTTTTTTTAAGAAAAAACAACGTTCATTGGCATCCACATGGTGTTCCGCTACCAAGATGACCTGATGTTCGTGTCCAATCATTGGTGTGTAAAGTAAAATACGCACATGAAATCACTTGCCGTTTATTGTGCCTCTTCCACACAACTTGTACCTGCATTCCATAGTGCTGCAGACCTTGTTGGATCAGGATTAGCTGCCCGTGGACTTTCACTTGTATATGGAGGCGGGTGCATCGGGCTGATGGGTGAAGTAGCGAACGCTGCTGCAAAAGGTGGCGCAACCGTCACCGGTGTGATCACGCAAAAACTTGTCGAACATGAACAAGCAAACAACGAATGCGACGAACTCATCGTTATTGACACGATGCAAGAACGTCGCACAATCATGATGGAACGCTCTGATGGATACCTTGTACTTCCCGGTGGCATTGGAACGTACGAAGAATTTTTTGAAGTCCTTGTCGGTCGGCAACTCGGCGATCACACAAAACCAATTGGCATCGTCAACGTCAATGGGTATTTCGATCCGCTTCACGCCATGCTTGAACATGGAATTGAACACCAATTCATTCGACCCGCGCTCCGCGGTCTTGTCTTTATAGACCCTTGCCCTGATGCAGTGCTTGACCACATGATCGAGCATGAAGGTGAAGAACTTCCTCCGAGTGACATTCTCCCCATGCACAGCGGCAATGATGGATAATGTACGCGTGTCACCAAACCAACAATCTTTAGGCATTATCGCAGGCAATGGCATCTTGCCATCGCTTGTCGCACGCGCTGCAAAAACCGCTGGGTATCGCGTTTGTTGCGTTGGGTTGAAACACCAATTCAATCCTGCCCTTCGAGAACATTGTGATGAGTTTGAAGAAGTAGGCATGGCAAAAATTGGTCGATGGATTCGGCTCATGAACAAATGGAACATCGAAGAGGCAGTTATGGTCGGCGGTGTTGGAAAAACCGTCATGCACGATCCGTTTCGGCTCCTTCGCATGATGCCAGATGTGCGAGGGCTCCGTCTGTGGTATCGTCGTCTTCGTCATGACCGCCGCGACGCTACGGTGCTTGGGGCAATTGCAGACGAATTACACGAAGCAGGAGTAACTCTCATCGATTCAACAACACACATCAAGGAACACCTCGCAACGAACGGCGTGATTGGTAATGTCAAACCTACCGGACAACAAACGAACGACGTTGCTTTTGGCCTGCCCCTTTTGCGTGAGACTGTCGAACTACACATCGGTCAGTCAATTGCTGTTCGCGAAGGTGATGTCCTTGCAGTTGAAGCGATTGAGGGAACTGCTGCACTCATCAAACGTGCAGGCGAATTGTGTAAACGCAGAGGCTGGACACTCCTTAAAACTGCCGCTACTGATCACGACATGCGAGTGGACGTTCCATCGATTGGCACAGAGACAATCTTGCAGTGCGAAGATGCGGGTTGCGGGTGCATTGCACTGGGCACAAACAACGTCATTCTTCTTGATAAACCCGCAGTAATCGAAGCAGCAAACAATGCAGGAATCGCACTCGTTGGCGTCTGATCAACCGTTCGTTTCGCGAGCAGGATTAAAACTTGAGCATGCGCTTGAGACGTTTCAATTTGATGTCACAAATTTCAAGTGCGTCGATTTAGGGTGTAATGTCGGCGGCTTTACTGATTGCCTATTGCAACGAGGCGCATCAAAAGTATACGCTGTTGACACTGGTTATGGCACTCTTGCTTGGAAACTTCGCAGCGACGATCGCGTCATCACAATGGAGCGAACAAATGCTCTTCATGTTGAGCCTTCTGAAAGTGTTGACCTCGCCGTTGTTGATCTCGGCTGGACAAGACAAACACTCGCCATTACAGCGGCAAAAAAGTGGACAAAAAGTGGACAAATCATCACCCTTGTCAAACCACATTACGAACTCACAAATGAAGAAAAAATGCAGGAATCCGTGGGTTCTGGGCTCTCAGAGGAAATGGTAGAACGAGTTCTTACAAGAGTTCGCACTGAAATTGAAGCGATGGGACTTTGTGTAATCGCAGAAGCAAAGTCGCCAATTCGTGGCAAAAAATCATCGAAGAAAGGGAGCGGAAATGCAGAGCATTTGATGCTCCTACGACTTACAAATTAACCCAAAAAACACGCACTCTAAAAGGAATCAAAGTGCGCGATCTTACTCTAATTGAGGTACAATAAACAGTTCGCACAGGCAATGAGTGAGACACCAAAACAACCCGAAAACCCCGGTAACTCCGACAACAATGATGACGCTGAAAAAGTGCCTTCAAACCTTGGTCACGTTGTCGAACAACTCATCGAAAGAGAACTGCACGACAGTTATCTCACATATGCAATGTCAACGATTATGGATCGTGCACTGCCAGATGTTCGCGACGGACTAAAGCCATCGCAACGCCGCATTTTGGTTGCGATGAACGACCTCAATCTTTCGCCCGGTCGAAAACATCGAAAGTGTGCAAAGATCGCAGGCGATACATCGGGTAATTATCACCCGCACGGCGAGTCGGTCATCTATCCAACGTTGGTCAACATGGGCCAAAACTGGAAGATGCGAACGGTGCTTGTGGACAAACAGGGAAACTTCGGCTCGATTGACGGTGATCCCCCCGCTGCGATGCGGTATACCGAAGCCCGCATGACTGCAGCTGCAGTTGAAATGCTCGCTGACATAAAACTCGGCACTGTTGATTTCAAACCAAACTACGATGAAACAAGATTAGAACCCACTGTTCTTCCGGGCAGATTTCCAAACTTACTTGTCAATGGTTCAAATGGTATTGCCGTTGGCATGGCATGCTCCATGCCGCCGCATAATGTTGGCGAAATTTGTGACGCGATCATCGCGACCATCGACAACCCTGATCTTTCTTTACAGGAATTACTTGAAATTGTTCCGGGTCCTGACTTCCCAACAGGCGGGCTCGTAGTCGGCAAACGTGGCATTCTGGACGCATACTCAACTGGGCGAAGTAGATTCAAGGTGCGAGGTAGAGTCCACCACGAAGAAATTGGAAAACGGCAAGCGATTGTCATTGATGAAATTCCTTATCAAATTGTGCAAAACAATTTGATCGAAAAAATGGTTGAATGCGCAAAGACTGGGCGCATCAATGATATTTCAGACATCAAGAACTTCTCGGGTAAAAAATGGCGGACGCGAATTGTTGTCTACCTCAAACGGGGTGCTGATCCTTCGGTTGTTGAACGGCAGTTGTATCAATACACACCACTACAATCAACGGTTTCGGTCATTAACATCGCTCTTGTCAGTGGACGGCCGCAAACACTTCCGCTTCGCGCGTTGATTGATTGCTGGGTAGGCCATCGCCAAGAGGTAATACGAAGGCGAACAGAGCATCTGCTCCGCGAAGCATGCAAAGCTGCGCATAAACTTGAAGGATTGATTTACGCTGTGTGCGAAATTGACGAAGTGATCGCACTCATTCGGGGTAGCCGAACTCGCGATGAAGCGATTGAAAAATTGATCGCCCGAGCATTTACAATTTCAGAATCCCATGAATATGCAAAGTTTATTGCAAACCAACTTATTGAAACAGCTAAAAATGGTGTGTCACTCTCTCGCGTGCAGGCCGAATCTATTGGCGCGCTGCGATTGATCCAACTTGTTGGATTAGAAATAGAAAAACTCACAAGCGATTACGCCGAGTTATTAGAAAAAATTGACTACTACACAAGCATTCTTGCGAGCGAACAAAAAGTGTTCGACATGATCCGCGAAGATTGTTTAGAGATGAAAGAGCGCTTTGCAACACCACGACTTACGGGTTTCATCGAAGCGGAAGAAGAAGAATTCGATCATGGCGCGCTCATTACCGAACACGATGTGTGCGTGACAATTTCACATCAAGGATACGTCAAGCGTCTCCCAATCGACACGTTTAGAGAACAGGGTAGAGGCGGCCGAGGCATCAAGGGTGGCGAAACACGAGACGGTGACTTTATTGAACACATCTTTGTCGCCTCAACACACGACGATTTACTGTGCTTTACAGATTCTGGTCGCGTGTTCAACCTGAAGGTGTATCGAATCCCAGAAGCAACTCGCACAAGCAAAGGCCGAGCATTAGTCAACTTGCTGAACTTTAAAGATGACGAACAAGTTGTGACTGTCCGCGCCATTAAAGATTTTGAAAATAATCAAGAAAACCTCGTGTTTGCAACCGCCAACGGAAAAGTGAAGCGGACTGCAGTCGCTGACTACCACAACGTGAATAAGGGCGGTATTCGCGCAATTAAACTCAATGATGGTGATGCGCTGATCGATGTCATTAAAACTGATGGCATCGGCCACATTCTTCTTGCAACCAAACAAGGCATGTCGATTCGATTTGATGAAAACGACGCACGTCTGATGGGGCGAACTGCAGCTGGTGTGAAGGGAATTTCACTTGCGAAAGATGATCTCGTTGTTGGCGCTGTGCTCGCGATGGATGACGCGGACCTCATGACCATGACTGAAAATGGGTTTGGGAAGCGTACACCGATGGAAGAATATCTTGTGCGAAGCAGCGAAGACGGTTCGACTAGACCCCAAGGCAGGGGCGGCAAAGGTCGGCGTGACATCAAAACTGGTGATCGCAACGGGCTTGTTGCAGACATTCGTGCCGTTCGAGATAGCGACAGCCTCATGTTCATCACTGCAAATGGAATGCTCGTGAGAATTGCTGCGAGCGACATTCGGTCCATTGGGCGTAATACCAAAGGCGTAAAAGTCGTGAATCTCAAAGATGACGATCGTCTTATTGCAGCTGCAAAAATCGAAGGCTCCGACGAGCCAGCCGAAGTTGATGCATCTGCAGAATAAACAACCCGCGGGATTGTTTATTTAACGAGCCATTTAAACAACCCCGCGGGTTGTTTCGGGTATCCTCTATGCTATGACACTGAATCAATGGTCCGAAGACATACTCATTCTTGAACTTCAAAATGAACCAGACTTTTCCGAAGACACGGATGCGTTGCTTACAAAACTTATAAATAGCGATATTCTTGCTCCTGACGTCATCATTGATTTACAACAAGTGACAACACTAAATTCATCTAACTTAGGTGCGTTGATTGAATGCAAAAAAATGCTCGCTTCAAAAGATCGTCGAATGATTATTTGTAATATCAATGATGGTATTTGGTCCACGATGTTAGCAACTGGGCTAGATCAAGTCTTTACTTTTATTGAAGACACGACCACGGCTCTTACGAGTCTGATGGTCGGAGAGTAATCGCCATGCGGCCATTGCGGCGCACCGAACATGACACGCGGGTAGAGATTATGCCATTGATCGATGTTGTGTTTTTGTTGCTTACATTTTTCATTTATGCAATGGTTCTCATGGTTCGAGCAGAAGTCTTGCCAGTTCCTTTTGAAACTTATATCTCAGGTGAAACGGCGACACCAAAACCAGCTGTTTCAATTACGATCGCTGTTGACGGTAATGTCTATGTTGGAACAACTGTCGTCACACTTGATGAACTCATCACAAGTGTGCATACCAAACTTAGAGAAAAACCAGAAAGCGTCCTCTACTTGGTCATGGAAGATGGCCACTCTATTGTTGATCGGGGTCCGCTGCTTACTAGTGCATGGGATCGTCTGCGGGCAGAAAGTTTGGAAGTATTCTTGGTGGGCGCGAAGGGTGAGGAAAAGTCTAATGCTGCACCGTGAATCAACGCCGCTGTGTATTGCTTTTGTTGCATCACTTGTGATTCACTTTACCGTGATACCACTTTTTACGAACAAACAGTTTGTATTTCCATTCGCACCTCCAACCGATGCTTCGCATCTTGAAACACCACCACTTGAAAAACCAGAAGTAATTCTTGGAATTGATCAATCTGAAACGTCGACTTTGACATGGATTGGGCATGAACATTATCAAAAACATCTCGCACAATTAGCGAAGGTCGAGCAAGCTGCAATGCAACTTGAACAAACTTCGCTGCAACCACCACCGCAAAAAGTAGTTATTGAACAGCCTCAAAAAAATATTAAAAAAGTTCTTGATGATCTCACCGAGACAATCGCGCCACTCACCGATGCGGCTTCAAAATTGATTGACGCACTGCGTGGGCTTCAATTTTCATTTGCTTCACCAACACCACCACCCACAGTGCGGCCCGAACCTTCCCAAGAACAAGTTTTAGAATCGAAAACCGAAACAGTTGCTGAATTTTCCGATCTTGAATCCGATCCTGCTTCGATCGTAGAAGTACCAAGAGAAAACTGGAAGACAGGTCGACCAATTGCTGCAGAAGGAATCATTCTCAGACCTAGAAGGCCTTCGTTTACTGCACACCAGTCAATTACAAATGCGCCGAACGGTCTCACTGCTGTCTTGATGATTGACCATCGGGGAAGACCTATCGACGTCGAGATAATCACTGGAACTGGCTCGTCTTCAATAGACCGATCGCTCGTTGCAAGTTTGTATCGTTGGCGAGCAGCCGGCGAAAAAATCAACGCGGTCATTGAAGGCGAAACGATTCACATCACCATTCATATTTCATTTTCAAGGTAACCGTAACTCTTTCACAACGGTTACACTCTAAAACAACTTCCATTTCTTTTTTGCCACAGAGGCTTTGCACAAACTCGGTTTGTATAAATAACGCAATCTTAAAACCAGTTGTATGCTCCGTGCCTCTGTGTCTATGTGTCTTAGTGGCGTGTCTTAAATATTGCAACTTGTGCTTTCTTATTTCAAACGGTCGCTCCAAAGCGACATGCGTTTCGTATCAGTCAAGACATAATCGAGTGGGGTCACCGTTGCAAACCCTTCCCTGAGTGCTTCGACATCGCTCCCCTGTGTGGTGTGGACAAACGCCATCCCATCTCCAGCTGTCCAATAATATGTGCGTCCGTATGGACATTCCCGTTTGTCATAATGACCCAGATCGCCTGCGGCATTCATATCGACAACTTTTATTTTGGGCATTGGCATATCTGGAGTTTCACACGTTGGAACATTGACATTTACAACTTCGTGCGGTTCGAGTTTGTTTTCTAACACTCGATCTATCACAGTTCTTGCAATTTCAGCTGCTCTGTCATAACAAATCGAGTCGCGGTTGTCTAAATGTAAACTTACTGCAATCGAAGGAACTCCGAGAAATGCTGATTCGATCGCTGCAGCAACTGTGCCAGAGTAAATTACATTGATTCCAACATTTGAACCACTATTCATCCCACTGATAGTCAAATCTGGTTGTTCACCCTTTCCAAAACGCTCTTCCCACAACGATCGCATTGCGAGTTTGACGCAATCGGCGGGCCTGCCATCTACTGCTGTACCAGACATCTGCGCAGTGACATCCACGTGCTGGATCATGAGTGGCTGGGTGTACGTAATGCCATGACTTGTTGCAGATTGCACCGTTTCTGGTGCGATTACAACGAGTTCACCTAAGCCTGCAAGTGCTTTATGTAACGCGATAATTCCCGGCGCGCGGATTCCATCATCATTCGTAAGTAAAATTCTCATTATGCTCTTGGCTCCAAAATATATTCCTTGCCACACCAACAAATTGGTTTTTTGTTTTGTAACATTGATGCCGCGCCAAACAGAATCCACGCGACAACAACTGTCCCTACTGGCGATAACACGACGAACAAAAGTGGTGCGTCATTGATTTTATACAACCACGCCATGACAAAAGTTTGTGTGACAATCGCGGCGACAGAAGTCCAAAGCAATGCTGGTGAACCATCAGCACCGAAAATTATTCCGGTAACTGCAATCAATGGCAAGAGTACGCCTACTATGATCGCTGTAATTGCAGAACCGCGAAGTTTTTTTATATCTCGGCTGTGTGATTCAATGTAAATTCGCTTCCAACCAGATTTAAACACTTCGAATGTTGGATACATGGAACACTTCAACAAGCCGTCGGAAAACAAAAGTTGTACTCGCCCGTCTGTTTTTCTCGCGATCGTTTTCGCAAACGCAATATCTTCAAGCAACGCTTCTTTGACCGCTTCATGCCCGCCGATTTCTTCATACGATTTTCTGGAAAACAAGAGAAATTGTCCATTTGCGAATGGTCGCGATCGATGTTCGCGATTCACGCTGTCTACTGGATATTGACGTACCAAAAAAGTGCTTGCAATTGGTTGCACAATTCGTTCAAACGTCTTAGTGATTGTCAGTGTGCTCAAAATACTCAACAGTGACGCGTTTCGTTTAATTGCCGAAGCAATCGCGCAGCGAACAAGTTCCTTGTCAAACTTCGTGTCGGCATCAGTGAACAACAGCCATTCACCCGTCGCTTTTTCGGCACCGAGCCTTGCAGCGTTACACTTTCCAGCCCAACCATCTGGACAGGTATCGTTTTCAATAATATAAACACGGTCATCATCCTTGGCGTGTTTCTGAAGAATTTCAAGTGTGCGATCGCTGCAACGGTCAAGAACAAAAATAATTTGCACATTTTTATGAGATTGATTCCGAAGTGAAGTCGCACACCTGTCAATCACTCGTTCTTCATTGTGGGCTGGAATTACAATACTCACGGAAGCACCTGTTGGTTCAGGAAGTGTTAACCCTTCACGAACAGTTGCGCTCGTGCGAACCATTGCAAGAATTCGATACGCGAAACCGATCCAAAAAAGGATTGCCCCCGTCACCACAACGCCCAAAATCCATGAAATGATTTCTGTCACACTCATCAGTTGGTATATTCTACCGCTGTATCATTCTCATAACGATGTCTGATTTGGAAAAAGAACAACCCACCGTATTTACTCGAGACGGTATTCGTAACGTAGAAAGCGATGCGATTGAACGCTATGGCATCCATAGTATTGTGCTCATGGAAAATGCGGCTCGTGGTGCAGTGGATGTGATCTTTGACTCGTGCAGTTCGGATGAACTACAGCAGATCATCGTAGTGTGCGGCGCAGGAAATAATGGTGGTGATGGATATGCGATCGCCCGCCATCTTCATAACCAAGGGTGTCAGGTGACAATCACATCGATTACACCACCCAAAACTCAAGATGCGATCACAAATGCATACATCGCAGACAAAATGGGTATTCCTCTGGTCCAATATGCAAAAGATCAATTTGCAGATGCCACTCTCATCATCGATGCCATTTTTGGAACAGGCATCGACCAAGATGTTCGTGAACCTGCCCTTTCCATCATCGCATCCCTTGAGCAGTGCAGTGCCAAAATCATATCAATCGATATTCCATCTGGGATCGATTGCGACACGGGTCAACCATGGGGCGTAGGTGTAAAGGCTGACCTCACGCTCACATTTATTGGATTTAAGCAGGGTTTTATGCAAGATTCTGCGATGGGCTACCTTGGAAACATTGTCGTTATCGATATTGGGTGCCCACAAGAGTTGGTAAAAAAGTACGCATTATCCAACTCCTAGTACGATGCGTACTTCGTGTACCAAACACTTTTAACAAATCGATATTTAATGAGCCGCGTAATCCCATTGATTGCAATCGCCGCGGTTGGATTATGTGTTGCGCTTGTCATTGTCGTTGTTTCGGTCATGACCGGTTTTCTCGACATGGTGCAATCTGCTGGAAAAACACTTATGGGCGATGTCATCATTACATATGGTGTATCTGGGATTCCCTACTACGAAACACTTGTTGAAAAACTTGAAGAAGACCCCTCTATTCTTGCTGCTACCCCAATTGTTGATGGGTGGGGACTTCTTAGGATGCCATACCCCGATTCAGATGCTAAGCAGAGCGAAACTGTACAAGTTTGGGGGATCGATCCAGATTCCTTTGCGAAAGTTACAGGCTTCAATGATTCGCTCCAATGGAAAACACCAAGTAAACAGCAGATGGATTGGTTGTTGTTCGATGCAATCACCGCAAACGCAAGCGAACTTCTAAAAATAATGTCCGAGGAAGAACAACAACTGCTCATTGATACGGTTGATGGGGCTGGGTCAACCATGAATTACCAATTCACTGACCTCTGGTCCGCGATGGAACAACAACTTTCCCAAGAGCAATGGAAACTCATCTACACTTTCGACGAACGGTTACAAAATCCAAATAAAGTTTTCGCTCAAGGATTGTCATTGTCGCGCAATGGAAAAGCTGGAATCGTCTCTGGATTACATGTTTCTGATGGAAACGAACGACAACAAGATGGCTCCTACGCAGTCATTCGAAATGACCATTGGTGGATGCCAAGGTACGAAGGCACACTCACCATGTTGCCCATTGCTTCCGATGGTGGCTTGATCGATCCCGAGTCGATCATCATGCCATTTACAAACGAATTTCAATCTGGTGTTTTTTTAATCGACAGTTCTCGAATTTTTGTTCCTATCGAAACTGCACAGCAATTGTTACATCTCGACAGCGCAGAACTTGTTGACGAAGATGATCCAACCACAATTGTGGGGATTGATCCAGCAAGAGCAACGAGTGTTTTACTTCGCGGAGCCGATGGTGTTACCGCAGACGAATTACAGTTAATTGCTATAAAACTATACGATGAGTTTCGAGAAACACTTCGCGGAACTACAAATGTAATGCCTCCCTCGAGAGGCGATCCAAGTTTGTCTATACATACATGGAAAGAACAACAAAAAAGTTTTACTGGACCTGTTGAAAAAGAACGGGAGCTTATGCGTACTCTCTTTTCGATTATATATCTTGTTGTTGCAGCGTTGATCCTCTCAATCTTCTGGGCAATCGTCTTTGAAAAAACAAGAGACATCGGCATTCTTCGAAGCCTTGGCGCATCTCGAGCAGGAGTTGTCTGGATTTTCTTGCGATACGGTGGCATCATCGGGGTTCTAGGATCCCTCCTTGGCCTCTTGTTGGGTTGGCTCGTCACAAAAAACATTAATGAAATTCATGCTGGAATGGGCGCACCGCCAATTGCAATTGCAATTTGTGCATTTATTATTTCAGTTGCTTCGCTTTGGGTTGTATTCCTTCGCGGGAGACGCGGTGAAATACTTCCAATCGTTGTTGGTTTGTTATCAGCAATTACATTCGGAGGAATTGGTGGACTAGTACTCTTTGTGAGATTCCAAGGTGGAATAGTCATCTGGGATGCTTCGGTCTATTACTTCTCAGTAATTCCAAACAACCTTGATTGGCCATCTGCGTCGATCACGCTTGTTGGAGCGGTGTTGTTTTGCTTACTAGGTGCCGTTATTCCTGCAGCAAAAGCAGCTGATACCGATCCTGTAAAGGCGCTGCGTCATGAGTAACACACCACTTCTCCAAGGCATTGACCTACGAAAAACATACCGCCTTGGCAAAACGGATGTTCCTGTTTTACATGGTGCTTCACTTGAAATACAGCCAGGTGATTGGATCACAGTGCTTGGGTCAAGCGGCAGCGGGAAATCAACGTTGTTGCACTTGCTTGGTGGACTTGATCGACCTGATAAAAACAGTGGTGAAGTGTTGTTTCAAGGCGAGTCGGTTTGGAACAAAACAAACAAAGAAATAAATGAGTATCGAAATAGTGACATTGGTTTCGTCTTTCAGTTTTATCACCTTCTCCCAGAACTCAATGTATTTGAAAATGTATTGCTCCCTGCGATGATCGGCGGAAGAAAAACAAATAACGAAGAAGCGAGAGAACGTGCTGTCTCGTTACTTCACCGCTTTGGTCTTGACCATCGAATGTTGCACCGTCCAAGAGAACTCTCGGGTGGTGAGCGACAACGAGCAGCGATCGCACGCGCCCTTGTAAACAAGCCAGAGGTGCTCCTTGCCGATGAGCCAACGGGCAATCTCGATGAGGCGACAGGCAGTGAAATATTGGATGTGCTGCATGGACTTCACCAAGATGGCCTGTCAATCGTCATGGTGACCCACGAACAGCAGATTGCTGACCGTGGAACCACGGTCATTCGGTTGCGAAACGGTGTCGTTTGATTATGTTTTCTATGCCACATTGGCACGTTATCTCACTCACAATTCACACGTGGCATGGCTAAATCACTGGCAATTCGGTCACATTCACAATATTGAGGTTTTCTGACGTTTTTACCAATAATATGAAGATCTACTCAAATGGAACATGTCTTGCACCGATTGTATTAATGTGGGCTCTGTTATAGCCCATAGAAAGTATCCCGCATATCATGCGGGTGGAGAATTGAACACTATGTTTGAAAGACTGACAGATCGCGCTCGCAAAGTAATGGCTCTTGCCAATCAAGAAGCTCAACGCTTTAATCATGAATACATTGGCACTGAGCATATTTTGCTTGGACTCGTGAAGGAAGGCTCGGGTGTTGGTGCAAATGTGCTCAAACACCTCGAAATTGACCTTCGCAAGGTTCGACTTGAAGTCGAAAAACTTGTCAAAAGTGGTCCTGATATGGTCACGATGGGCAAGTTGCCTCAAACACCTCGTGCGAAGAAGGTGATTGAATACGCAATCGAGGAAGCGCGTTCCCTGAATCACAATTACGTTGGTACTGAACACCTTCTTCTCGGTTTGCTCCGTGAACAAGATGGTGTTGCCGCGCAAGTTCTTATGAACCTTGGATTGAAACTCGATGACGTTCGCGAGGAAGTTTTAAACCTTCTTGGCGCTGGCGTTGACAGTGATGTCGAAATGAGCGGCGAAGAAGAAGATGTCCCAGCTGAGGGCGAGGGTAGCGGACGACCATCACCTCGAGGTCGAGGTAAAAGCAAGACCCCTGCACTTGATAGTTTTGGTCGCGATCTCACCGAACTTGCAAAGAAAGACGAACTCGATCCAGTGATCGGTCGCCATAGCGAAATAGAACGACTTATTCAAGTTCTTTGCCGACGCACAAAAAACAACCCTGTTTTGCTTGGCGAAGCGGGTGTTGGCAAAACTGCAATTATCGAAGGGCTTGCACAACGCATCATTGCTTGTGAAGTACCTGACCTTCTGCATGATCGACGGGTTGTTGTTCTTGACCTAGCAATGATGGTTGCTGGTACAAAATATCGAGGACAATTTGAAGAACGAATCAAAGCAGTGATGAACGAAGTTCGTCGCGCAAAAAACATACTTCTCTTTATTGATGAACTCCACACTCTTGTTGGTGCGGGTGGCGCAGAAGGCGCGATCGATGCTTCTAACGTTTTGAAGCCTGCACTTTCACGCGGTGAAATCCAGTGCATTGGTGCAACCACATTTGATGAGTACCGAAAATATATTGAGAAAGACGCAGCACTCGAACGTCGTTTCCAATCCATTGCCGTCAATCCTCCAAGTACTGAAGATACGATTGCGATTCTCAAAGGCCTTCGAGATCGATACGAAACACACCACCGTGTGAAAATCACTGACGAAGCAATTGTTGCTGCAGTTGATCTTTCCAATCGATACATTTCTGCACGAGTGCAGCCAGACAAGTCAATCGACGTGATCGATGAAGCCGGTGCACGCGTTCGACTTAAGTCAATGACCAAGCCTCCATCAATGGCTGACCTTGAAGAAAAATTAGAGTTGCTCAAGGTTAAAAAAGACGAAGCTGTCAAAAATGCTGATTATGAAGCAGCTGCTTCCCTTCGAGATGAAGCGGAACAAATTCGAAAAGAAAAAGACACCATTCAAAAAGAGTGGCGTGAAAAGATGAACGAAATCAACGGTCTTGTTGATGAAGATGTCATCGCTGAAGTGATGTCAAGCATGACAGGTGTCCCACTCACTCGACTTGAGGAAGGTGAATCAGAACGACTCCTTAATCTTGAAGATGAATTGCACCGCACTGTTATTAGCCAACATGATGCAATCACACAAATCGCTCGTGCGATACGAAAAGCACGCAGTGGTCTTAAAGATCCGAATCGTCCAATGGGTTCATTCTTGTTCTTGGGACCAACTGGTGTTGGTAAAACATTGCTTGCCAAAGCACTCGCTGACTTTATGTTTGGTGATCCTGACTCAATGATTTACCTTGACATGTCTGAGTACATGGAGAAGCATTCGATCTCACGATTGGTCGGCGCCCCTCCCGGATATGTTGGGTACGAAGAAGGCGGACAATTAACTGAAAAAGTTCGTCGCCATCCATATTCAGTCGTTCTGTTTGACGAAGTTGAAAAAGCACATGGCGATCTATTCAACATGCTTCTTCAAATCATGGAAGAAGGGCGTTTAACAGACTCGTTTGGTCGACAAGTTGATTTCCGAAATACAATTGTCATATTAACCTCGAACATCGGCGCAGATTTGATCAAAGGCGGACAATCGTTCGGTTTCGGCAAACGTGAAGAAACTATCGATTATGATAAGTTGCAAAAACAACTTCTTGCTGAAACTGAAAAGTTCTTCCGCCCAGAGTTTATTAACCGACTTGATGATGTGATCGTATTCCGACCACTCACCAAAGACGATCTGTATCAAATCATTGATATCGAACTTGGCAAAGTTGATTCGCGACTTAAGGAAAAAGGCATGGAAATGCACCTCGACCAAAACGCGAAAAATTTCCTCATCGAAAAGGGCTACAACCCTGACTTTGGCGCTCGTCCACTTCGTCGAGCGTTAAGTAGTTATATCGAAGATCCAATGGCTGAATCGCTGCTTGCGGGGAACTACAAAAGCGGTGACCGCATCGATATCACACATAAGGAAGATGATGACCACTTGTTCTTTACTTCAACTCGAAAAGAGCCAGAAGAAGAAAAAGAACCTGAAACATCAGAAGCGTAATCTTGCAAGAGTTTTCATTGATCAACGCGGATGCTCATGCACCCGCGTTGTTTTTTAGGAACTTTCGAGTTTGTGTGGGGTAGAGTGACTCGTTTTTTGCCACAGAGGCACGGAGACACAGAGATCGAAACGAGATTTTTTTGGGTGGAGGCTTTACACAAACTCGGTTTATTTTAGTTTCGTATTCTTAAAACCAAATTGTAATCTCCGTGTCTCCGTGGCGTGTCTTAAAAAAGTTACAACCTGTGCGTTCTTTTTATCATTCGGAGAAAAACTGAAGTATGCATGCTCTGGTGGAATTACTCACTCAAAAGTCTGAAGCTATGTTTTTTATTAACTCCGAGCCAATTAAAAAGGAACAGTGGATTCAAATGTCATAGATTCTAAAGTTACGGGGTGCACGACTCGCAGTAACACTGCGTGGAGCATTAAACGAGGTGCCATATCTTGTTGTTCAGGTGTTGCATACAGATCATCGCCTAGGATTGGATGACCAATTTCACGCAAATGTAAACGAAGTTGATGAGAACGCCCCGTCTTTGGATACAACGCAAGACGAGTTCGATCGCCCTTTCGTTCAATTACTTTCCAGTTCGTCAACGATGGCTTTCCTTGTTCATGATCAACACATTGCCTTGGCCGATTCTCCATATCCTTGCGAATCGGCAAATCGATCATTCCAAAATCCTTTTTTACTTCCCCAAACACCACTGCTTCATACGTCTTCTCTACTTCACGGTCTTGAAATTGTCTGCTCAGTTCTCGGTGTGAATCCTTGTCGTTCGCCATGATCATGACCCCTGACGTATCACGATCTAGCCGGTGCACAATCCGTGCACCCTCAACCGCTGAAGCGACACGGACTGCAACACAATCTCGTTTTTCAATACCAATCCCTGGCACTGAAAGGAGACCAGAGGGTTTATCCAACACCACAATTGTTTCATCACGATAAATTACCGGAATACCATGCGGCGTATGCTCAAAGTTCGTAGAATGTGCAGTTCGATCATTCAAGGAGTACACCAATGATTACGTATTGTATTGTTTTCTTATCCACAATTCTTTTAACTAGCGGCGACAATTTGCACCCCGATGAGGTGAGTAACATTGGCACCCCCGTTTTACTTACTGATCCTGCATTTTTCTTGAAAGCTGGAGAAAGTTATTTTGATCCATCTGGAAAACGTGTTATTTTTCAAGCCATCGAACATCCCAAAGAGGGTGAAGCGCCAGACGATAATTACGGGATGTACCTTGGCGACCTTACGTTTGACGAATCTGGAACGATTTCAGGACTTACGAACATTGAGCGGATCAGCAACGAAGGATCTGCGAATACGTGCGGATGGTTCCACCCAACAGAGGAATCACTTGTCATGTTCGCCACGACAACGACTCCGCTCGTCGAAGAAGATATCCCTGGTTACCAACGAGATTCAGGGCGGTATCGTTGGGCATTCCCTCCAAAGATGAACATTATTTCGTGTGATCTTTCTAATAACAACGCAGCCTCAGAAATAGTAACTGACCAAGAACATTATCTTGCAGAAGGTTCGTGGAGCCCTGACGGAAGGCACGTGTTGTACTGTTCGCTCAAAAGTGGAATTGGTGATATTTACATTACTGATTTGAAAACCGACACAACACGTTTGATTGTTGGAGATGAGGGATACGATGGCGGCCCGTTCTTTTCACCAGATGGTAAGCGAATTGTGTACCGATCTGATCGAAGGGGAAATGATCTTCTGCAACTGTATGTTGCTGATCTTGTATTCGATGACGATGGGGCAATCATAGGTATTTCAAGGGAATATCAACTGACTGACAATGTCCACGTCAACTGGGGACCTTTTTGGCATCCAAATGGACGGTTTCTCATTTATGCAACAAGTGAAGTAAGCCATGGCAATTACGAGTTATTCGTCTGTGATGCAGACAGTGGTGAACATGACGGAACCACTAGGTACGGGACTAGAAAACGTCGTGTCACCCACGCAGATGGTTTTGATGGACTTCCTGTTTTTAACACAGAAGGTGATGTGTTGATGTGGACAAGCAAACGTAACACTGGCACAAGTCAACTTTGGACAGCGCCCTTTACTTTTGACCTTGAAGCAGGACCACAATTGCCAAGCAATCCGCACACTCATTAATGTTTCGAGTTTTGCTCATCCTCTGGTTGATCATGCCCGCTTGTACAACGCAACGAGTTGAGTACCACAAAAGACCTGCGTGGCATTACGCAATGGACAGGGAAATACCAGATGAAGTTGTGAAAGAGGACGGCACGGTTGTAAAGTATGCACCCGTTGGCGGAACAAGGAGTGCGGGTGTCTCTGAGTATCTCTATGGCATTGAACTGCGGAGTGAAGATGAAATTACTGGCGAAGTTACTCTTCGAGCTGTTCTTCCTGAGCATGTTTTGGAGCAAACACTCATCTGTTTACGTGATCGTGATTGGGATTTGTTGTACGAACAAATTCTCTCTACAGCTACTCGCGAAAACTATGAATCTAAAGATCGGGGACGAGAAGAATTTCATGCATTCTTTGAAAAATACAGAAAAGAACTGGGAAAAACAATCCAACGGTTACTTCGCGGGAAATCATTTGGGGATGTCACACACAGAACTGTGGATGATTACACGATTGTCACATTCGCGCCCGGATCACTTGGAAATTTTAAGTTTCACACAGTGAAACTTGTCCGCGAAGGTGAGTTTCTTAAACTTGCTGTTATTGAATAGTTTTGTATGCCAATTGAAGAGTCGCCCGCGAGAGGGAAATGGTCTCAAAAAGAAATGCAAGTTGTTTCAGCGTAGAACGGTTGCCTCACGCTTCCGATCGAAACGTCGTCAAACACGCAGTGTGTCCATGTAAAAATGAACGCCCTCCAACGGGCCCAATTTCGCCCGCTGCAAAAAATCCAGCGATTGGAACTTCGCCCAATCGTTCACGAATAATTGTTAAATCGTGATCATCTTCATGGAACAAATTTCGGCCACGGCCGTTGCATGTCACGAGCAAACCGGCAAAAGGTGTTTCGTCAAGTTGCTGTGCATCGAGTAACAATTGCAAATCTTCAACAGCAGTCTGCGCGTCTCGAACATGGAACTGTACCGTTTTTCCTAAACGATAAAATTCACCTGCTGCAACACCTTTTCGTTTTCGATCTAATCCCATCACGGATCGCACAAGAAAATCCCCTCTGCCAAAATGTGTTTTGTGTTCATCAATGACCCCACCAAGAAGAAGCCCGGCTTCCAATAACGCTCGTTCGTGATCCGTTACGTTCCTTGAAAGTTCGGAAAGTTGATCAAGCGCCGGCTTCCCTCCAAGTTCAAGAACTACATTGCCATCCACTTTCGTCACCCGAAGTGGTTTACCAATTGGTCTACACCCTTGGCTTACGATGCAATCAAACTGGACAGGACCAGAGATCGTCAAACCAACTCCCCCCGTCTTCATAGAGTGATCATTCAATACAATTCGATTAAACGATGCCTGAGAAGCCCCAGACGCCATTCCCCCAATAATTGGTAGCGATGGCGCTCGGCAATTGGTCAGTGCCGGAAGCAGCCTCGTAATTGGCGTTGAAAATGGATCAGCAAAGAAAAATGCTGCTTTTGTGTCGTCTTGTAAGCCAATCCACGCAGGTATTTCTTCTGGCTTGGAGATCGGAATTGGTTTTTCAGGCGTAGTCATCCAAGGCGTCAATGTCACGCCAGGAAGGTGCATTGCAATCGCGGAAAGCCCAGCAACGCCTTCAAGTTCTAGGTCGCATCCCACAACTGCTTCGGTTGTTACACCGATGATGACATTTGGTGATAATGCACGGCGAATATCTGCAACCGCCTGCTCCAATGTTTCTCGGTGGTGAAAACTTGCAAAAACAAAAACAAGGTCCGTTGAGCCAGCCATTGCATCAGCAAGTAACTGTGCAACTTCAATCGATGCAGTCCGAGTATCGAGATGTTCGCTGATTGCGGCAGCACCGCGCATCGATTATTCCTTAGACAGTTGCAGCCATTGATTTGGCGGCGTTTCGTGTTCGATTCAACAGTTCACTTGCATCTTCCATCGTCGTGACTAAAGGCAAACGGAACCGTACTGATTTTTTACCACACGGCAACGCAAGTACTTTTTCATTAAACATTGATTTCAACATATTTGCACGCTGATCAGAATTTTCCATTGTGAATGCAATCAGGGAACCCTTACCCCGCACACTTGTATAAAGGTCTGTTTCTCGTTGAATATCTCGCAATCCTGCAACAATGTAATCGCCAATTTTTGTAACAAGATCAGCAATGTTATCTCGTTCAATTATTTTGATGAATTGTGTACATCGCACCATGTCAACGAGATTGCCTCCCCATGTTGAATTAATACGGCTTGAAAGCTTGAAGACGTTTTCAGGAACTTCGTCAATTCTACTTCCAGCATAAATACCGCACGTTTGCGTCTTTTTCCCAAAGGAAACTACGTCAGGTCTAACGCCAGAGTGTTGCCAAAACCATGGTTTTCCAGAACCATAAAAGCCTGTTTGCACTTCATCAAAAATCAACAACGCTTCGCGTTCATCCGCGTATTGGCGGAGTTTTTGAAGGAACTCATCTCTGAAATGATTGTCGCCACCTTCGCCCTGCATCGGTTCAATGATGATTGCAGCAATTCTGTTCGAGTGTTCTTCAAACGCTCGTTCAATTTCAGCGTATGTTTTTGCTTCCATTGCTTCGATGTCGTTGCACACGTTTCCTTCCATATCAAACTCGCAATGAGGTGTAGAGACTCGTGGCCAATTAAACTTAGGATACAAACCAATCTTATCAGGAAGCGTGTTCGTCAAACTCATTGTGTATCCACTGCGACCATGAAACGCTTGGTCAAAATGCAAAATCGCCAAGTCGTTGACATCATCTAAAAAGTTTGTCCTGCCAAGTTTTCTCGCTTTCCAATCAAATGCCGTCTTCAAAGCATTTTCAACCGCAAGCGCACCACCTGAAACCCAGAAGTGATGTGAAAATCCTTCTGGTGTTACCTTTGATCCAAACGCTTCAACGAACTCCGCGAGTTCAGTTGTATATAAATCAGAGTTTGCAATTTTGTTCCTTGAAACTTTTAGAATTTCGTTACTAAACTCATCTTCCATCAGCTCAGGATGATTAAAACCAAGAGGCCACGATGCGAAACAGGTAAACGCGTCCAAGAAATCTTCACCCTTTGCAGAGTCATGGATCCACACACCTTTTGATTTATCTAGATCTACGACCATGTCATAGCCATCTGCAAGTTGATAGCGACTCAGTAGTTTGTGAACTTCATTTGGTTGAACGGTCATAGTGTGCCTTTCGGTAGAGATAGTTTATGCTTCTATATTATTGGGTTTCAATGCCCAACTAGGGGATTATACCAAACCAAATTGGCTCTAAAGGGTTATTAATCCGCTCTCATTCATGATAAAAGCGGATCTTATGCAAATGGAACTTGACGTAGAGGCGTACTAATAAGACACTGTCCAACCATTGATTAGGGTCGGCTCTCGGCTCTTCGGAAATTTGTACGTACGCGTTGAAAAAAACGCAATTGGAGGTAGCCCAATATGGCTATTCGAAGCGGCGCTGGAACTGGTGTCATAGTATCACTTGTTGTATTTGTCCTCACCACTGTCTTTTTGTTGGTTCTCAGTATCGTGTTCTATATAGGTAAAGCTGATCAAACAGAGGCAACCGAGAAAGCGAAACAAGATCTTCATGAGTTCATCACTTCTGAAGAACAAAATCTTGACTCCTTCCAGCAGGTCGTTGCAGCAGCAAAGGCTGATCGTGTCTCTGTTGCACAATTCCTACACTCCGACTTAGAGGCACTTCGAAGCATGGTTTCGGGTGCACCCGATAGTTCAACAGAATCTATCCGAATACACTTTAGTAATGCTCTTAGCAACGGTGGCTCCCTCTTTCTTGCTTACGATCGTTTAAGTCGGCAACTTCAAGAACGGCAACAAGAGTTAGATGCAAGAGTCTCAGAACTCAACGCAGCACGTGACCAAATCACATCACTCGAACAAACTTTAAGCGATGCAAGCGCTGCTACAACGCAAGCATTAGAAGCAAATAAATCTCAATGGATGGACATTCAAAATGAATCCGAAGTGCTTGCACAAAACATGGATGACCACTTCGCAACCCGTGTACAACGTGACGACCGCCTTCTAGGTGGAAAAACTACACTAATTCAACAGTTAGAAAATGAACGGGATAGATTGATCAAAGAAAAGACTGTGCTTGCAAACGATGCTGCAGATCTTAGAGAGCAAATCAATGCAAGTAGATTGTCATCAATCGACCCCGCAATGCTTGTTGATGGAACTGTCCTTGATGCAGTTGGAACCGACCGAATATTTATTGATCTTGGTTCGCAAGATCACATCGTGTTAGGCATGGCGTTTGAAATTTATGATGACCCATCACAACTCCGTGTCAACGAAGATGGAGAATTGCCTCGTGGCAAAGCAAGCATTGAGATTATTAAGGTTGGCGAAACAACATCAACAGCAAAGGTAACGCAGTCCACTCCGGGACGACCAATTGTTCGCGATAATATTATTGTCAACGCAGTGTACGACCCACACTACCAATACAAATTCATGGTGCACGGGTTATTTGATGCAAACGGTGATGGCGAACCAGAACACAACAACTCGTTTATCAAAGACAGAATCATTACTTGGGGTGGGATTGTTGTTGATCACCAAGAAATTCTTCCTGGTGATCTTGACTTTCTTGTGCTTGGTATCCAACCTTTAGAACCACGACCGCTCCCCCGAAATGCCACTGATACCATGATTAATGATTATGCACGCAAACAGCAAGCATATTCCAACTACAGTTCACTTCTTGAACAAGCGCAGGATGTCAAAATTCCCGTCCTTAATGCGAATCGCCTTGATGTTCTTACAGGACAACCAACCAAGTAAAACCTTAGGGTTTTACTGCCAACACCATTGTTGGCGAATCGAGTCATAGCGTGGCACGGAATCAATCTGCACTTCTTAATTGGTCCCAATATATCCCCTTGCGAGCGATTGCTTCGGTCATTGGGTGCACGCCTATAGGACTCAACATGCGAACTGCTTCGCTTGTTGGTGATTGTTATTACAACTTTGTCAAACGGAGACGCGAAGGTGCAATTAAAAACATTGCTCGCAGTTTTCCGGAATGGGATCACGATAAAGTGAAGCAAACTGCGCGTGCTTCGATGCAGCACATGTTTCAACTCTTCGCCGCTGAAGCAGTACAAATGCCCTCTCTAATCACGCCATCAACATGGCAAAAATATATTCATTTTTCAGGTGTAGAAAAAATAACTGAGCGGTTAATCGACAATAAACCAATTATTTTTATAACGGGGCATTGCGGGAATTGGGAATTACTTGGATATTCACTTTCCGTACTTGGACATTCGGTCGCGGCGGTTGCTCGGCCTTTAGACAACCCGCTTGTGAACGATTGGGTTCTCGGGATCCGCGAAAAATACGGTCTTCAAATAATTACAAAGTGGGGATCAATACCGATTTTGCAAGACATTATTGCTGATGGAGGGAGCGTCGGTTTTATTGCAGATCAAAATGCTGGCGGTCGAGGCATGTTTGTTCCGTTCTTTGGAAGGCTTGCCTCGACATATAAATCAATCGGTTTGCTCGCGATGCGGTACGACGTTCCGGTTGCGTGCGTACATGCGAAACGGTTACACGGTCAGTTCAAGTATGAAGTGTCAGTGACGGATTACATTGAGCCGGCTGACTGGTGCGACCAATCCGATCCCCTCTATTACATCACAGCTCGATACAACAGGGCGATTGAAACAATGGTTCGAAACGCACCCGAGCAGTATCTCTGGCTGCACAGGCGGTGGAAAAATCGCCCCCAATTTGAACAAGATGGGTCGCCCATGCCAAAACCACTACGAAGACAACTTGAATCCTTGCCTTGGCTCGGTGATGAGGAACTTCAAGCCCTCATTGGGTGATAGGATGTGCAGTTATGCCACGCCTTGAAGAGTACACAATTCTGATTGTTGATGATGATGAGGATATTCTTGCGTCGATGGAACTCGCGATGCGTGCGGAGGGCGCGAAGACCCTCACCGCTGAGGATGGCACTGAGGCTGTCTCTGAGTGTGCGAGCGGTTCGCCTGATGCGGTGATTCTCGACATGATGTTGCCCAAGCGATCTGGTTTTTTAGTGCTTGAAGAAATTCAAGCACTTCCCGAGCCCCCTATTGTTGTGATGGTCACCGCAAATGAGGGAAAACGACACATGGCGTATGCAACTGCACTAGGTGTGCAAGCGTATCTGATTAAGCCAGTAGGTCTCGATCGGCTCATAGATACCGTTTGCTCCCTACTTGAGAAGAGATGAGAAGAGAGAAGATTCATGAGTAAGCACTTTGTCATTCAATCAAGAGCAGAAGAAGGCTCAACCGAACGCAACCCACTTGGTACACGCGAAGACATTCTCATGTCCTTGGCGGATTACAACACGATGCCTGAAAAAGAAGGTGATGATATGGTGTGGGGTCCTGGAATTCGTATTGAGTTACCGCCTGCCGATGGCGAAGTGCAACAAATGTTATTGCACATTGTTGAGGAAGAAATCGCGTGGTTTCTAATTTTTCGACTTGCGAGACAATTCAACTGGAATGTGACGGATATTGAAACTGGGCGAGAGTTAGAGCCATAACGAGTAGAAGAGATTTCAATCAATTCATCTTGTCATTGCACTCAATGCCATAAAAACTTCATCAACGGGTGCATCAAATCGTTTTGGACCGTGATTAAAACACACTGCCGTGACACCCTGAGCGGCGAGCGCAGCGATGTACATCGACGCGGCATTTGTTGGCAACCCAACCACACGCAATTCGGAATCATCTTCAATGATTGCTCCTGCTGCTTCAAGTGCTCTGCCACGATCGGTGAATACCATTGCAAGCGGTTCGTCTTCTTCAAACACAACCCATGGAACCGAAGCATTTCGGCTCCCGCACTGTACAAAATAAAGAGTCTCCATTGAAGCGAGCGCATTCCACACGAGTTCTCGCGTTTGCGCAGTTTGTCTGTTTTGAAAAGTTTCAACGAGTTGGTCTAGTGTTCTTTGTTCTAATCTAACCATTGGATTGGCGCTCCAGCCTGATTGGTGTCATCCTGACGATCTAAAACAGAACCTTCCTGCTGTTGAAACTCTGGGATTAGGGGGAATATTGTTTCACAGCCCAATGCCAGAGTTCCTACATGCAGGAGAAAGTCTGTACACCTATACAACTCATACGAATCAAAAGTCTTTCATGTTCTCGGACGCTATTTCTAATTTTAGATTGTTGGCAACCGGTTGCGTTTTGTGTACATTGATGGCACGCAATCAATAAGAGCTGATGTATAGGGATGCGACGGGGTATTGAGAACGGTCGAAATTTCGCCGCACTCGACAATTTTTCCAAATCGCATCACGCATATTTGATCTGCAATCAAGGGAACAAGGCAAAGATCGTGCGTAATAAAGATAATCGCCGTACCTCTGTTTTGCTGAAGGCGTTTGAGTAAACCAATGATTTGTAATGATGTCGATGCATCGAGTGCTGTCGTTGGTTCGTCCGCAATCAATAGGTCTGGTGTACATGCAAGGGCTATTGCGATCATGACACGTTGTCGCATTCCTCCAGAAAATTCGTGAGGATACGAGTTGTACCGAAATTTTGGAATGCCGACTTCTTCAAGTGCCAACAATGCCCGTTGCTTTGCCAAACGCCGAGTTATTGATTCGTGCGCCAATAAAGTTTCCATGATTTGTTCGCCAATTGAAAACACTGGGTTCAGTGAGGTCATCGGTTCTTGAAAAACCATTGCTATTTTTTTACCGCGAAGTTTTTGCAATTTCGTATTATTCATGTTGCAAATATTTTGTCCATCAAACAAAATTTCGCCCTCAGCAACTGCATTCTTTGGAAGAAGACCAAGTATTGAAAGTGCACTTACGCTCTTTCCGCTTCCAGATTCTCCAACAATAGCTAGTGATTCCCCGCGTTCTATTGAAAAATTAATTCCATGCACAGCAACATGAGTACCAAATGTGATCTGAAGATTTGTTACATCAAGCATGCTTGGGATCAACTTTATAGCGTAAGTGTTGACCAGCGTAATTAATCGCAACAAGTGTCAACGCGATCATTACGCAAGGCCAAAGCAGCAACCACCAGCGTGATTGCACTGTGTTTAATTGACTCAAGCCATCTGCGGCAAGATTACCCCAACTCGGAAGTGGTTCACGAATCCCTATACCAAGAAAACTTAAAAAAGCTTCTGAGAGAATGGCCGTTGGTACAGTAAGTGTTGCATAGACAATAATCGTGCCAAGAATTGATGGCAAAATATGATGCAAGAATAATCTGATTCTCCCAACACCAATTGTTTTCGCTGCGTCGATTGATGGGCGTGAGCGCAAACTAAGAACTTGTCCACGAATAACTCTCGAAACTGTCAACCAACTGACTGCGCCAATTGCAACAAGCAACGCAACCACGTTGATCAACTCTCGCAGAGGGGGTGACGTAACTGCTCCCTGCTCAACAAGACCACTCACTGCAACGGTGATCAATACAACCAACATGATTGCGGGAAGCCCATACAGAACATCAACGACCCGCATCATGACTGCATCTGTTTTTCCACCACAAAATCCTGCAATAGTTCCCCAAATCGTACCAAGCACAACAGCGATGCTGGCTGCGGCAACACCAACTGCAACACTGATTGCACCTCCAACAATACATCGTGCAAACACATCTCTTCCAAGTTGATCTGTTCCGAAAATTGAAAACTGCTCGTCGTCTTTTTGTGTTGCCCAACTTGGTGGTTGAAGCGCAGCAACAACGTTCGTGCGTTCAAACCGCCTGCCGGAACCATTGTCATGCAAAGCCCAGAGTAATCCCACAATCGTCGTCACAAACAAACACACGCCAAGTGTGCATATACATTTGTGTCCTACGATCCACCTCCCAAGCATGGTTGCATCATACCCGACCACCCCTTTTGCGACGAAATAAACAACCCCCGGAAATAAACAACCCGCCGGGTTGTTTATTATTTTGTGCTTGCGTCGCCAAGGAGTTCTTCGAGTTGTTCCTCGACGACCTCGTCAAAGCGTTCGCTTGTGTCAGTGAGGCGTTCCTTCAAGGCTTCCACGTGCCGTTCGAGTCGATTGATACTTAATGTTTGAACCCGAATGTTCAACGCAATCTTTGCACGAACCAATCCTCGGAGCGTTGCGATTTGCGCTTGTGAGACTTCTTCATCTACGCCAAGAACACGAATTGATTTTGTCACTTGATAAATTTCAGCATCAAGTTTTAATTCATTCAACTTAACTTCGAATAAGTCTGGATCTGATTCACGCGTATGTACAAGTGATGCAAGCCTGCGACCTTGGCGGCGAATAATTTTTTTAAATGCTTCGGGATCATCGTGACACATTGTCCCAAGCTGTTCCGCAAGTTCTGGGTCAATTTCTTTTGCAACTTCCATGACACGTTCGATCATCCGCTGTGGCATTTCGTCCATCATTTCTCTATCACCACGAGGGCCGCGCATCATCGGATCCATACCCTGATGATCGGGGCGAGATCTTCGCCCATCAACTTCGTGTGGCATTGGCTGCATCAAACAAAGCGGTGCGAAACATGAAAGTTCCGAACACCCTTGCTCTGGTGCTACAAATCCCAGGGAAAACAAGGTGAAAAACATTGATGTGCCAAGTACAATTGCATGTTGCATGTCTGTTATTCCCTTACTCGGTTAATAAACCGTACTGCCACAATTCTATATCTTCACGAAGCCCATTGAGTTCAAATGACAACTCTGCAAAATTAAGTTCACGCGCGTCTGCAAGGTACGCATAGTCACCTAAATTTAAATCATCAAACAAATACCCTTCTTCTTCGGCACTTAGTAGATGACTTTCCTGCATTGTGGGGTTTAATACAGATGTTACAGTCGTTACCACGCGAGGTGTCGAGTGTACATCCATTCTGATCGCAACAAGGACGGCGAAGACAACGCACGCTGCAAGTGCAAGACGTTGCATCTTGACGGCAAAACCAACGTGACCGATGATGGGTGATTCGCCTTGTAACTCGGGAAGTGATGCGACCATGACTCGGTCTTCGAGTCCTACAGGAATTTCTACCTTTGTCGCACTAGAAAGCGCGTGTTGGAATTCTGGTGATCCCAACATTGGTGCCGATGCTGCCATTACTCGGTCGGCAAGACCTGATGGTGAATCAACATGTGTTGCTTCAGAAAGCAACGCTGGTGTTTGATCAAGCATTGGCGCTGAAGCGGCCATCACGCGATCAGCAAGCCCCTCTGGAGCGTCCACGGGGGAGAGTGCCTTTGACTTTGATAGAGCGTCCTCCATGTATTGCTCTTGTGGGTCGAATTGTCGGTTCTCGTTTTTCATATCGCGTATTCGGTTAACGCCACGCCTAGGAGGTCGATTGCCTCTTCACAGCATCATTTTCTTCTTTGCCTGCACAATCCATAAAAGTTCTCAATTTTGCCAAAGCCCTGTGCTGACGGGCTAAAACCGTACCCAGTGGTTCATCAAGGACGTCGGCGATTTGTTTGTAGCTCAATCCGGCGGAGTGCCGCAAGTGAATAATGTCCTGATCGGCACTAGAAAGCTGCAGTATCGCCTTTCTAAGGTGTGCTATCTGCAGTTTGGTTTCATCCTGTTCTACAAGGTCTGGATCCTTCACACCGCTTGCAAGCACGCCAATCATCTCATTTTCCATTGGAACGGCGTGTCTTTTTCGTCGCCGCATCTCATCTCGGAGCCGATTCACCGCGATTTGGAAGAGCCAGGAGACGAATTTGCCTGATTCAGTGTAATCGGCAAGCTTCGCAGCGACGGTGCAAAAGGTCGATTGCGTGATCTCTTCGGCGAGTTCATCGTCACCGCATTTTGACTTCAGCAACGCAAAAACTCGGTACGAATATGCGTCGATGATCTTTCTCCACGCACCTTCATCGCCTGTAGCTGCTGCTGCAAGCGTATCGCGAAGTTCATGTTTTTCGAGTGAAATTGCCATAAATGAGATACGACTTTCTGGTAAACGTCTGAGAACTTATCAGATTGCTCGGTTTTTGGGTGCACCATTCTCCATGAACATCTCTACAATTCGCCACTTGATGGATTCAATCACCACATTTGCTCAAAATTGGTATCCAATTTCGCTCATTGCTGGAGTTCTTCTCCTCATATTTGGAGGAAACCTTCTCGTTGAAGGTGGTGTGGCAATTGCCAAACGACTCGGTGTGAGCACACTCATCATCGGCCTTACCATTGTCGCATTCAGCACGAGTTCACCTGAATTAGCGCTCAATGCAGTCGCCTCATGGAATGGGCACAGTAACCTATGTTTCGGAAATATCATCGGATCTAACATTGCGAATATCGGATTGGTTCTAGGAATCGGTGCACTCATTTGCAAATTGCCCGTCACTGGTCAGATTATCAAATGGGAATTCCCTTGGCTTGTTGTGGTCACTGCGATTGTTTTTTTGATTACGCTTATCGCATCATTTGCCTGGGCGCCTACCTGGTTGCAAAGTTTAGGATTACCATGGGCAATCCTTCTACTGCTCTTGTTTTATTTTTCAATGTGGAAGTGGTTTCAACTTGGTAAAAGTGAATCAGAAGTAGCAAAACAAAGTGATGACATCACACCCGACATTCAATGTTCCGCAACCGAAGCGTGGGCAATGTTGATTGGTGGGCTTATTCTTCTTGGAATAGGTGGAAAAGCGACCGAAATTGGGGCTGTTTCGCTAGCAACTAAACTTGGCATTAGTCAAATCGTCATCGGAGGTACGGTTGTTGCAATTGCAACTAGTTTGCCAGAAGTAGTCACAACTATTATCGCAGCAAGAAAAAACCATCCTGACCTCGCAGTTGGTAACGTTGTGGGCTCAAACTTGTTTAACGTTCTGTTTGTTCTTCCGATCACCATGCTCATCAGACCAGTCCCGGTGCCAAGTGGTCCAGATCCTTGGGTGCACCTTGGATCGATGCTTCTTTTCACACTTCTTGCATGGAAAATGACAACTGATGCTCGAATTAAACCAAAAGAGGGTGCGATCCTAGTTTCTCTATATGCGTGTTTCCTCATCGGTATTACGATCTGGAAATCCCTGGGTTAAATCGTCAAGTCGGAAAAGTCATCACCCGCAAATGGATCTTTTGAAGAGCCTTGGGGAACAACCGCAGCAAAACTGCCGTCGCCACCAGATGGCGTCGCATCTGACCAATCATAAAATCTTGTACAACTTGCTTCCCACGTCAATTTAATTGTCGCTGTTGGACCATTCCGTTGTTTTGCGATAATCAATTCTGCCAGCGAATGTTTGTCTTCGTTATCCGCCATCCAGTCTGGATCGTTCTGGTGGTAATACGACTCACGATGTAGCATTGCGACAACGTCCGCATCTTGTTCGATAGAACCAGATTCACGAAGATCGCTCATCATTGGACGATGCCCTGTACGTTGCTCAGCTGCGCGATTCAATTGGCTCAAACAAATAACTGGTACATGTAGTTCTCGGGCAAGTGCTTTGATGCCTCGGCTTATCTCACTTACTTCTTGCTGTCGTGATTCAGCGCGTTTACCACTTGTCATCAATTGCATGTAGTCAATGACGACTGCCCCAATGTCGTGAGACTGTTTTAGCCTCCGTGCTTTTGCACGCAACTGCATGATTGAAAGTCCTGGAGTATCGTCAATATAAAGAGGCGATTGCATCAATTCATCACAGGCACGAATAATCGCTTGCATATCAGATTCCGTCAACATATTCCGTCGAAGTTTGTGACCAGAGACCGCAGCACGTGAACTGAGCAACCGTTGTACCAATTGCTGGCGACTCATTTCCAAACTGAACATCCCAACAGGAGTCCCTGCCATCACCATATTTTCAGCAATGTTGAGTGCAAGCGCTGTCTTACCCATCGAAGGTCTTGCAGCAACGATGATCATTTCACCGGGTTGTAAACCACTTGTGATCTCATCGAGGTAGGTATAGCCTGAGGCTACACCGGTAATGACACGCCCATCATTCTTCTCAATCTGTTCTATCGCCTCATTGAGCAACTGCTCAAGTGACTCAGCGTGCCGTTGCTCTGATTGCTGTGCGATACTAAAGATACGGCTTTCGGCGGAATTCAGCACCTCTTGCGGTTCATCGGGCATTGAATACGCATCCTGCAAAATACTTCCCGCCGCAGCGATAAGTTGCCGAATAACTGATTTTTCCTTGACGAGACGCGCATAATGCGTCGCACTTGCTGCACTAGGCACGGCGTTTGCGACTTCTAAAAGGTATTCAACCCCACCCACAGCCTCGAGAATTCCACGATCTGCAGCAAGTTGCTGCAATTGGACAAGATCAACAGTAGAGAATTTGTTGTACAACTCCACCATCACATCGAAAATCAGACCGTTGGCTTTGTTGAAAAAATCGTTCGCCCCATTAATCACCAACTGCACATCATTCAAAACCGAAGGATCTATGAGAACAGAACCAAGCAAACTCGCTTCAGCTTCAACAGCATTGGGTTGCCTCCCATCAAGCAACTGACCGATCGCTTCAGCCTTTGCCCTTGGAGCGTGCGTCTCTTTTGTTTTATATTGATCGCCCATCCTTGAGCACCTTACATTGAGTTTTCATTGCGTGGATGCAAACGACAGACAATCCACATATTAAGCACATCGGTTGAGAATCCGATCGTCCCCACAAAAAATCTTACGCCGAGGCAACTTGCGCTGTTGCAGGAGCGACGGTCTCGACAACTGGCATCTCATTTGATTCACGAGGGAAGTCAACAGCTGCTTTCATAACTTTGCCCGGTTTAAACTTTACTGTACGCCTTGCAGGAACTGGAACACGTTCGAGCGTCTTTGGGTTCTGTGCCATTCTTGTCGCACGCTCATTTAATTCAAAAACTCCAAAATTTCGAAACTCCAAACGATTACTTTCGCTTAATTCTTTGATGACATCATCTAAGAAAGTTTGAACAATCAATCGAACATCGTTTCTTTTGAACCTTGTCTCGTCTGCAATTCTGTCGATCAAATCTTTTTTTGTCGTCGTTGTATTCGAAGTGGTCATGCTCCACAACCTCTGCTTTCTTGAATCAAATTTCTGGGAGACAGTCTGCAATTCCGTTGCAAGTCATCTCTATCTTTAAGGAGCATTCGGAAGAAGCAGAACGACACGCGGTGCGTTGTGCAAGGCACACACTGCGGGTTGTTTCATCTCTTCATCAGATCTGCAAGGCTCCCATTGCTTCTCTCTACAAGTCTCTCACACGCTGGCTCTCAACCCAAACGTGAATGCACTACCAAGTACATCGACCTCAGTATGGTAAAAAAGTCCCGCCCCGTCAAGACCTTTTTTACAAACTCGTCGAGTTCTTGTATTTTTTTACGCGATTTTCAAAAACCAAACTGAGACATTTTTTTGAGAAAACAACATGGCTCTTCAAAAAAACAAAAGATTTATCCTCTTGGACAGGCTAAAAACGCAGTTTTTCAATAGTTTTGCTTGGATTGATTGCAATGCGCGGGTATTATCCCTGCCCCGACCTGATGGTCGATATTTGGAATACCCCTATGAATATGATCATTTGCGGCGCCACTGAAACTGGTGCTCACGCAGCAGAAATTTTTGCATCAAAAGGTTTCAACGTCACAGTCGTTGACACCGACCTTGCTGCGCTCGACGTCCTTGGAGAAACGCTAGACATTGCAACGCTCCAGGGGAAACCCGCGGCTGCAAGTGTGTTGAAACAAGCCGGCGCAGAAGAAGCCGATGCCGTGATTGCAGCGACTGATGTTGATGAAGTGAATTTACTGTGCGCATCAATTGCTTCATACTTGGGCGCTGACCGCACGTTTGCTACTGTCACACACAGTATTTATTTAGACCGTGAAACACTCGACTATTCACAAATGTTTTCGGTTGATAGTTTGGTTTGCCCAGCATTTACAACTGCGCAGGCAGTTGCTTCAAGGTTGCGAAACCCCGCAGCAATTACTGTTGAACAACTTGCGGGGCACACAATTGAAGTGCAACTTTTTGAAGCAAGTCGAGGCGCCGCTGGGCTCGGTCGTAGACTCGCAGATGTAGAACTTCCAACTGGTGCGAGACTCGCGGCAATTACTCGCGGTGAAGATACGTATTTGCCAAGTGGTGTCAGTACTGTTGATGAGGGCGACCAAGTGTTACTTGTTGCAAACTCGGACGTTTTTCATGAAGCACGAAGATTGTTCCGTTCAAAAGATGCTGGTCGCAGAAACGTCGTCATCATGGGCGGATCTCCAATCGCTGTCTGGTTATGCAGAGCGCTGAAAAACCGCGGATTCGCGATTCGCCTCTTTGAAACCGGTCGCGTTCGATCAGAGGAACTTGCAGAAAAATTACCATGGGTCACTGTCTTGCAGTCTGATCCAACCGACCCCAGTGTTTTTACTGATGAACATATTGAATACGCAGATGCATTTGTTGCGCTTACCAAGGATGAGCACAACATTTTAAGTTGCGCTTGGGCAGCAAGTTTAGGCGTGGCGCAGACCTATCCTGTTGTCAAGAGAACTGATTACGGTCCATTCATTGAAGCAATGGGCATCACCAAGACGTTCAATCCACAAGACCTTGCCATTCGTGAAATTGAAAAGCGTTTTAGTCGGCAACGATTAACTTGTATTGCGGAACTTGCTGGCGGTGCGTTATCAATTTATCGCATTCGCATTGGACGTAACGCAGAAGTCATCGGCAAACCGCTCTCCGCTTTAGACCTCATGCCCGATTGCATGATCGTTGTTCTTGAGCATGATGAACACACAGGGGTTGTCCCAACAGCAAGTGAAGTGTTACAAGAAAACGATGTTGTATTCGCCGTTGTACGAAAAGGTTTTGAAGAGGAACTTCGCAAACTTTTTGCAGTGAAGTAATGGTATGAATTACCGTCTCATTCTAAGACAACTTGGTTTGCTTGTTCTTGTACTCAGTGGATTACTGTTGCTCATCTGGGGGTGGGCCGTCATTGAGTTTGAATTAATAGAAGACAGACCTCGTTCAACACACTTACCGATTCTATTATCGGCAGCATTTGGTGTCACAATTGCCGGCATTTTTCTCATTGTTGGGAAAAAACCTAAAAACGAACATGGCACCGGCTCAATGGGAAGACGAGAAGCATTGCTTCTTGTTTCATCGAGTTGGTTTGTTGGTGCGATTGTGTCTGCTGCACCTTTTTTGCTTTGGGCAAGAATGGATGCAGAGAAAGATCACCCCTTTCAATCAGTAATTAACTGTTTCTTCGAAGCAATGAGTGGGCTTACAACAACTGGTGCAACTATTGTCACAGACGTTTCAACGCTCCCAGAGCCACTGCTATTGTGGCGATCATTGATTCAATGGCTTGGCGGACTTGGCATTGTTGTTTTGTTTGTTGCAGTTCTGCCGAGCCTTGGTGTAGGTGCAAAAAAACTGTTTCGCGTGGAAGCGCCCGGTCCTGACCCTGAAGGTGTTCGTCCACATATTCGAGAGACCGCTCGTGTGTTATGGATGATATATGTTGGCATGACGATTGTTGAAATTGTCGCATATCGGATTGCCGGAATGAATTGGTTCGACGCAACAAGCCATTCGTTCACAACTCTCGCAACTGGTGGATTCAGTACACAAAACGCAAGCCTTGGCTATTACAACTCTCGCTGGATAGACGTTATTACCATTGTATTTATGGTGCTTGCTGGTGCAAACTTTGGTTTGTATTACGCTGCGTTCAGAGGAAAACTAAAGGTGATCTGGTCTGATCCAGAATTTCGTTTTTATATTCTTCTCCTCACGGGCGGTTCTGCAATTGTCACTTTTTCCCTGCTAGGCAGTGGGCAACCCCTCACATCAACAACAGGTGCAATTGAATCAACTTCAATAGGAAACACAATTACACAAGGTGTATTCACTGTTGTCTCGCAACAATCAACCACTGGTTTTTGCACAACTGATTTTAGTACATGGCCATTTGTTGCAAAAGCAGTTCTTATTCTGTTGATGTTTGTTGGCGGCTGCGCTGGATCAACTGGTGGTGGGATTAAGGTCATTCGGATCTGGCTCGCGTTCAAAATAATGCTTGGTGAATTAGAACGAGCGTTTCGCCCTAATGTTGTCCGCCCACTCAAAGTCGGAAAAGCTGCGATCGATCCAGAGTTAAAACTTGCAACGATTGCCTATGTTCTTGGAGTTGTTGTTCTTTTTGCTGCGGGTGCTGGAACACTGATGGTCCTTGAATCAGGCAATCCAGAGTGTGATTTTATAACTGCGGCTACTGCTTCAGTTGCAACGATTTGTACGGTCGGTCCAGGTTTAGCAAAAGTTGGCGCAACGCAAAATTACGAATGGTTTAGCGATGCTTCTAAGTTATTGTTATGCGTATTAATGGCAATCGGGCGGCTCGAAGTGTTTGCAGTCCTTGTTTTGCTTACGCCTCGATTCTGGCGATCGTCATGAACAAAAAAATAATCTCACGATGTTTTGTGGTGGGAGCGATTCTCGTCATTGCCTGTCCGATCACCCTGGAGTATGTTTTTCACGTTCGCCCAAAGTATATTTTGCGGTTCTTAGGAATTCGATACGTGCAAAATGAATATTGGTTTTTTGCTGCGAGCAGTTTTCTAATGATTGCATTTTGTCTGCAATTTCCATTCAAAGAAGAGGAGGCGTGGCACTGTGAATGTGGATATGACCTCTCGTTTTCTAACCAACAATCAAAGAATTGCCCCGAATGTGGTATGAATACAGAATTAGAATGGTCGGCTGCGCCGGGAACATTTGCAAGGAAAACTAAAAGACGGTTCACTTGGGCTATTTTTTTGTTACTTGGTTCGCTCGCTACCTTCGGGATTGGTGCACTCGGAAAGTTGATTGAAAAGTGGGCGAACTGTTAACTCACATCGGTTTGTTGTTGATCGTGACGTCGTAAATTTCAAGTAATTTACTTTTGTTGAAGACCAACTCTTTTCGACTTGTTCCAACAACTTCATACCTCGGTGTTAGTTCGATTGCGTCGCAAGGACAAGCCTCCTCGCACATGCCACAAAAAATGCAACGGAGTTCATCAATTTCAAATGAACGCGGGCGTTTTTCTCGATCATCCCAAGGCGCTGCTTCCGCAACGATCGAAATACAGTTCGCTGGGCACGCAGTTGAGCACATGAAGCATGCAACACATCGTTCCCTTCCTTGCTCATCTCGATTAAGTCGATGCACACCGCGGAACGTTGATCGCTCTTGCCCGCCATCAAGAACCGATCTATCGTCTCGTTTTTCTTCTGGATATTGCACAACCCAGACGTTCTTCTTGTTTTTTCCATCTCGGCCTACATTGCCAAGACAATGGCGGAGTGTTGTTCCAAGCCCCCTGAGGACTGCGGGAACATAGAAATAATCCGAAGATTTCATCGGTTTTGGGGTGACGTCAACAATATAAGATTCTCGTTGGATCATTGAACGACAATTATACTGACCCGGGGGGGGCGGTGGGCCCGGGGGGGCGATGCCGCGGGGGGATCTTTTGGATAAATTTGTGTAAAATTCACCCAAATTTAATCTCCCCGGGGTAAATTTGCACCGTGTTAAATTTCCCCCGCGGGTCAAATATGTCAAATATGTTGTCGGTCGCGTACAATCCCTAGATGCCTGAAACGCAGTCAAGCCGACTTTGGAAACTCTCTGCAATGGGTTTCACATTCGTCTCGATGATCATCGCAGGTGGTCTCATCGGCTGGGGTCTCTCGTGGGTCTTTGGGCAAACTGAACACGAAAAAACTTTCATCGTCACAGGTGCTGTGATGGGAATTGTTGTCGGCATGGTTGATTTCATCCGAGATGCCCTGAAGGCAATAAAGAGCGTTGACCAATGAAAACCTCTGGAACCCCTGAAATATCCATCTCTTTTCGTAGATTAGCAGCCGCACAATGCATTGCTACTACCCTTGCCTCTGTTCTTTGGATCGCTGGTTCCTTTATTGGCGGGTTTGACAGGCAGATCATGGCAACTGGGGCAGCAGAATCGGGGCTCATCCTGATCGTCTCCCTTGTGATTCTTGCTCTCTTTTCTCCGAACAAAGCACGTCCCATCGCAACCTTGGCAACCCTCTGGTCAGCGACGTCGTTTATACGATTTATTGCAGCACTTGGAGCGTCTACTTTGCTATACTACGCGGCTCAATTTGGGCTACGCCCATTGTTGTTTTCGTTCCTTTTGAATGCTATTTTTCTCCTCGTGGCCGAGACAAAAATTCTCGCCTCAACTCTTTCAAAAACCAGCCCCCAAGGCTAATGTATCAGAGCCTACATGTTCACTTTTATTGCTAGCAATAATCCAATTCACCACATCCTTGATAAACCAATATCAGGAGTAGAACACATTACCCTTATGGGAAAACCTGTGTTTACGATGCACATGGCATCACTACTGATTGCAGCAATTGTTACATTTATTGTTTTAAAAATTGCAGCAAAACGAATTTCGGTTGGTCATGCATCACAAGGAACTGATCGCTTTCTTACAAAAGGACGAATTCCGCAAATCATCGAAGTAATCACACTGTATCTTCGAGACAATGTAATTCGCCCGGTTCTTGAGGAAGAAACCAATAAGTTTTTACCGTTCTTACTTTCTGTTTTCTACTTTATCCTTACATGCAACTTACTTGGCATGATTCCTTTTGCTGACATTCAAGTTGTTGTTGGCAAAATTGGTTTTCAACAAGAAGCCGACTGGGCAGTCTTTGGGGGAACGGCAACGAGCAACCTTGCTGTCACTGCTGGGCTTGCAATTGTCTCGTTTTTCGTGATCCAAATGCATGCGTTCAAATCTTTGGGCGTTGGTGGTTGGGCACATCACCTCACAGGTGGCGCACCACTTTATTTATTACCAATCATGCTTCCAATTGAGTTTATGGGCATGTTCATCAAGCCAGGCGCACTTGCTATTCGTTTGTTTGCAAACATGGTTGCGGGACACACCATGCTCGCTGTACTCACAATGTTCGGCATGATGGCATTTGAAGGAACACAAAACTGGCTCCTCACAGGATCAGTTGAAGCCGTTTCTACGATCGCCGCTGTCTGTATTAGTTTCCTAGAATTATTTGTCGCTTTCTTGCAAGCATTTATCTTCATGTTCCTCACTACAGTTTTCATTGGACAAATGTCACACCATGGTGATCACGAAGAGCACGCTGAAACGGCACACTAAACTTCGGCCCGCGTGGGAAGGGCCTTGAATCTTTTCTTTACTGAAGTGCTCCCACGGCACTTGCAAATGAGTCACTATTTGACGAACTGGATGATCTTATGAAAAAGCTTGTTGCTTTCACTGCTCTGGCCACACTTGGCCTCATGATGTTTGACGTAAACGCTGCACACGCAGCTGCAGAAGGTGCCGAAAGTGCTGCTTCTGCTGCTTCTGGCCTCAAAGGTATCGGTGGCGGTCTCGCTGCTGGCTTTGGTGCTTTGGCTGCTGGTCTCGGCATTGGCCGAATCGGTGGCAGCGCGGTTGAGTCAATTGCTCGCCAACCAGAAATGGCTGGTTCAATTGGTACCAACATGATTATTACTGCTGCACTTGTTGAAGGCGTTGCCCTCTTTGCAGTTGTTGTTGGCCTACTCGGCATTCTCTAAACAAGGGTTTTTTGTTCAGCGGGCTTGCGTCGCAGGCCCGCTGGATATACCCATTTGGAAGGACCTCCTTAGATGATTCCCTTCATTGCATCTGAATCTGCCTCGCCTGTCGATGTGCAGTTACTTACCCTTGGAACAACGATCGTCGTATTCGTAGTCTTTTTGCTGCTTGCGATGAAATTCGTTTGGCCGCACATTCTTAAAGGCTTGGATCAACGTGACGAAAAGTTACGGAATGACCTCGAAGCCGCTGAAGAAGCAAGGCAACAAGCGAAATCTGCTCTTGCCGAATACGAACAAGAATTGCTTTCTGCTCGAACTGAGGCTGGCGAAATGATCTCCAAGGCTCGGAACGACGCCAAAGCTGCTGCCGAAGAACTTCGGGAAAACAATACTCGCGAACTTTCTGAACTTAAAAAAGCAGCTTCTGTAGAAATTGAAGCTGCAAAGAAAGCTGCCATTGGCGAACTTCATGCAGAAGCAAGCACGCTTGCTGTTGCAATTGCGAGCAAAGTACTTGGTCGTGAGCTTTCCACGGCGGATCAGCAATCTCTTGTTGACGAATCGCTTGCGGAGTTAACGAGGTCATCACAGTGAGCGCAAACGCAGACGCACTAGCCAAGGTCTACGCCAAAAGCCTCTTCGAACTCGCAATGGATGCTGGTGGCACTGACAAACTCATGGAAGTTTCAGACGAACTTGAGCAGATCTGTGAACTCGCTCGTGAAGACAATAAAATCAATTTATTTCTTGTTTCTCCTGTTGTTGACGCTGTTGCCCGCGGCAAAGCACTCTCTGCTATTTTTACAAATCGAATCACTGACCTTACACTTCGGTTTTTATTGGTGCTCAATAACAAAGGGCGGCTTGATCGACTTGAATCAATCGAAACCGCCTTTGACCAACTTGTACAAGAAGCGTTCGGTCGCGTTGAGGTCGATGTGATCACTGCCGTTGCAGTTGACACCGACTCACTTGCAACAATTAAAGAAAAAATACAAACCGTCCTAGGCAAAAAGCCAGTGCTTCATCCGTATGTTGATGAAAGTTTGTTAGGCGGTATCAAACTACGAATCGGTGACCAACTCATTGATGGCTCACTTCAAACTCGATTGCGTAAACTTGGCGAAGACTTAAAAAATAACGGCGGCGCCGCCGTACGGGAACGCTTTGAAGCGTTCATGGATAACTAACACCCTTTTATGAGACTCGAATAGATCGAGAAATACCGTGAAGATTAAAACAGACGAAATTACCTCAGTCATCAAACAAGAAATTGAACAGTTCTCTAGTGAACTTGAAATTTCCGAAGTCGGCCGCGTTGTCGAAGTTGGTGACGGAATCGCACGAATTTATGGACTTTCCAGCTGCATGGCAGGTGAACTTGTTGAATTCGAAACATCAAAAGGTCCAGTTATGGGTCAGGCAATGAACCTTGAAGAAGACACTGTTGGTGCAATCATCTATGGTGATTATCTAGCCGTTGAAGAAGGGAACACAGTAAAGACTACTAGCCGCCTCTTGGAAGTTCCAACTGGACCAGAACTTCTTGGCCGAGTTGTTGACCCGCTTGGAAACCCAATTGATGGCGGACCTCCAATTAACGCTTCAAGTAGTTCTAAACTTGACATCGTTGCACCTGGCATTGCTGCACGACAACCTGTGGTAGAGCCAATGCAAACTGGTATCAAAGCTGTTGACTCCATGATTCCAATTGGTCGCGGACAGCGTGAATTGATTATTGGTGACCGAAAAACAGGCAAGACTGCTGTTGGCATCGATGCGATTATCAACCAAAAGAAATACTGGGGCACAGACGAGGCAGTCGTTTGCATCTATGTTGCTGTTGGTCAAAAAGATTCAACCGTAGCTGGTGTTATTGAAACACTCAAAGAAAACGGCGCGATGGATTACACCATTGTTGTCGTTGCAGGTTCGTCAACAGCTGCCCCGCTTCAATACATCGCTCCATACGCAGGTTGTGCAATGGGCGAATATTTCATGTGGCAAGGCAAGGAAGGCAAGACTCCAAAGCACGCACTTTGTGTGTACGACGACCTTTCAAAACAAGCAAACGCCTATCGCCAACTTTCGTTGTTGCTCCGCCGACCTCCAGGGCGCGAAGCATATCCCGGCGATGTGTTCTACCTCCACAGCCGTTTGCTTGAACGTGCGACAAAACTTTCTGATGAAAATGGTGCCGGCAGCCTGACCGCGCTCCCAATTATTGAAACACAAGAAGGTGACGTTTCCGCGTACATCCCAACAAACGTGATTTCAATTACTGATGGACAAATTTATCTTCAACCTGAATTGTTCGCTTCGGGCATTCGCCCAGCGATCAACGTGGGTATTTCTGTAAGCCGCGTGGGTGGGAATGCACAAATTAAAGCGATGAAAGAAGTTGCTGGTTCACTTCGGTTGGACCTTGCAGCATTCCGTGAACTTGAAGCATTTGCACAACTTGGTACTGAACTAGATGCTGCAAGTCAGCAACAGCTCGACCGAGGCGCTCGACTCGTTGAATTACTCAAACAAGGTCAGTACACACCATACGATGCGATCGACCAGTCTATCTCGATTTACGCCGCTGCAAAGGGCTTTGTCGATGATCTTCCACTTGACCAAGTCCATGCATTCGAAGAAGGCTTGCTTGAGTACATGAAAACAACCGCGAAAGAAACAAGGGATAAACTTGTTGAAGCGGGTTCATTTAAAGGTCTCGAAGATGACTTCGCCAAGGCAATCAAAGAGTATAGAGCTACTTTCTCTACATAACACTCATATCTGATTATTCAAAACCCCCTCGCAGTGCCCTGCGTGGGGGTTTTTTTATACACAGAGCAAGACACAGAGGTTTGCTCGGAGGTATAAACAAAGCGGCGATTTATAATCAATAAACAGGCTTTTGGTCGATTGAGAGTCAACTATGACTACTCTAGAAACCCAACATAGACTTATTCCTGCTGCACTTGAAGCCGTCTGCACAGTGTGCTCCGTTTCAAAGACTGTGCAATCTAATCTTGAGAGACTCAGACAAATCACCAAGGACGATCGGTCCCCCGTAACTGTCGCGGATTACGCTGTTCAAGCCATTATTTCTCTTAGTTTGGCGGAATCTCTCGATGCCGCTGATTGTCTCATTGTCGGGGAAGAAGACGCACAAGCACTCCGCAGTGGTGATCAAGCCCCAATCCGCCAAGCCGTGTACGAAACAGTTCGTGCATGGCGACCATCTGTCACAGAAGAGGAAATGCTCGATGCAATTGATCATTGTGATCATGACGGCAGTAGTGATGGTTATTGGGCGCTCGATCCAATCGATGGAACCAAAGGTTTTCTGCGTGGTCAACACTACGCAATCGCGCTTGGAAGGATTGAAAATGGCGAAGTTGTCGCTGGGGTCATGGGATGCCCAAATCTCTCTTCCGATCAAGGATTTCCTCTGAACAAACAAGACGATACGGGCGTTGTATATGCGGCATCAACCAGCGCTGGAGCATGGGAATTTGCCGGATGCGATCCCACCGCAACGCCTATGAGGATTATGGCTCAACAATACGACGCAAACCGTCCCCTCCGTTTTTGCGAATCAGCAGAAAAGGGTCATTCGGCTCGCGGAGACAGTGAGCGAATCATCGAATCGGTAGGAACACCGGGAGAGCCCGCAAGACTCGACAGTCAATGTAAATATGCCCTTGTCGCTCGCGGCCAGGCTGATGGATACCTCCGTCTTCCAACAAGCAAAACATACGTTGAAAAAATTTGGGATCACGCTGCTGGCATGTGCATTGCAACTGAAGCGGGTGCAATTGTCACTGACGTTGCTGGAAATCCACTTGATTTTACACATGGAAGTCGGCTTGAACAAAACAGAGGCGTCATCTGTGCGACCGATGGACTTCATCAACAAATTATCGAGGCAATTAGCGAATTAGCGATCGCCTAATGAAATCAGCATGACATTGGAAGCTTGGATCACGCTTGGAACGATTACTGCAATCGTTGTTGCATTGACGTTGAAAAAACGAATTGGTCCTGACTTGGTCATGTCCGGTGGTCTTGTTGTTCTCATGCTCACTGGCGTAGTTGAATGGAAAATAGCGACGGCGGGGTTCGCAAGTCAACCAGTTCTTATGATTGCTGCCCTCTTTGTAGTCGCCGCAGCGCTCCAAGAAACAGGCGGAATTGAATTGATCGGCCGTAAAATTCTCGGACGACCTTCTGGTTTAGTCACCGCGCAATTACGAATGATGATCCCAGTTGCAGCAATGTCTGCATTTATGAACACAACCCCGATTGTTGCAATGTACTTGCCAATGGTCAGTGACTGGGCTAAACGACTTCGCATTCAACCTTCAAAATTATTCATGCCACTCAGTTTTTCAGGCATTCTTGGTGGGCAGGGTTCAATGATTGGCACTGGGTCAAATCTCATCATCATAGTATTGTTTATCACGTGGTGGAAGGAACCGCCAACATGGGTCGCCGACCTAAACATCGGCCCTCCTTCTGGTGCACTCGTGTTTTGGGGCGCTGCATGGATTGGCATACCCGTTGCAATTATTGGCATGATCTTCATTGTCCTCACCTCAAAATGGTTACTCCCAAACCGAACGCCTGCCATTGAATCAAAACATGATCATCGTCTCTATGAAATCAAAATGCAAATTGAAAAAGATTCTCCGATCATCGGAAAATCAATTGAGCAAGCGGAGCTCAGAGGTCTTGACGGGTTGTACCTCAGCGCAATCGTTCGGGACGATCAGATTATTCACGCTGTCACGCCTGAAGTCATTTTATTTAATGGGGACAAACTCCTGTTTGTAGGCGATATTGAATCAGTTGTTGACCTTCGAAAAATACGCGGTCTTGTTCCTGCTGCAAAAGAACTCAAAGACATCGACGGGCGGATTATTACTCGAACAATGGTTGAAGCAGTCATTGCTGGAAGCTCGTCGCTCGTTGGGCAAAGTGTAAAAGATTCACAGTTTAGATCAACGTACAACGGTGTTATTTTGTCTATTCACCGAAAAGGTCGCCCCATGAAAGAAAAAATTGGTGACATTGTTCTTGAAGTTGGCGACACGCTGCTCATCGAATCAGACAACAGCTTTTTGCGGACTTGGCGGCAAAGTCAAGATTTTTATCTCGTTTCACAAGTTGATAACTCTAGAGCCCCTTTGCACAATAAGGCGTGGATATCACTTGCAATTCTTGGTCTCCTCATTGCACTTCTCACGACAAGTACGTATTTTGGCATCGGCTTGATCGCAGCTGTTTGGTTGTGCGGTCTTCTTATGGTTGCAACAGGTTGCATCAATGGCCCGGCCTCAAGGCAGGCAATCAATATTCAAGTTCTCATTGTCATCGGCGCAGCAATGGGAATTGGACAAGCGGTCGCACAAAGCGGGCTCGCTGTGGCAGCAAGTTCTACTCTTCTAGATTTTACAAACAGTTTGAATGTTGGAAATTACGGCACGCTCTTCACAATCTTTGTACTAACAAGTATTGCAGCCCAACTCATGACGAACTTTGGCGCGGCTGTCATTATGTTTCCAATAGTCATCGGAGCAGCAGAAGGGATTGGAGCCAGCCCCTACCCATTTGTATTCACAATGATGGCTGCTGCGGGATGTAATTTTTTAACACCCGTGACGTATCAGACAAACCTCATGGTGTATGGTCCGGGTGGATACAAATTTATGGACTTCCCAAGGCTCGGCGTACCACTTACGCTCCTTGTGGCAATCGTTGCAACAACGATCGCACCACTTGTTTTCCCGTTTATTCCATAAAACAATGAAGCGTTCCTCTTCTTTCATTTTCAATAGTACGATCATAGTAATAATTGTTTGGTTACTAGGACAGTTTGTTTCTGACCGTTGGTTGTGGAGTCAATGGTTATCGTGGATTCCGACGATTGCAATTCTCGTTTTCCTATTGCTTACAACAATTGTGTTAGCACGTCTCGAGAGCAAACGAAAGACCATCGTCTTGGGATCTGCTTTTCTCCTGTGTACCGCTTGGTTTCTTTTTGTAGAAAACCGCGTGTTTTCTACAACTTCCATTCACGGCGATCTTCGAATTGTCGGGTGGACAATGAGCCACTCAAAGCAATCTGTTGTGAGAGAGTCTGCTCAACTGATTGTTGACCTAGATGCAGACATTACTCTTTTAACGCATGGCTGGAAGGTGCGAGGAGAACCACTGATCAAAGAATGGCTCGGCAATAAGGGCAAGCGGTTAATCAGTGGTCCCTTTACCCTGCTTACCACACTCCGTCCACTTGAAGTAAGAACGCTTGTTGCTTCAAAAGGAATCTATATTTCTCTTTATACGCTTGATACAACAAAACAACTTGGTCGAGAACTCGTCATTTATGCGGTTGATCTTCCAACCGATTTGCGTATTTCAAGGAGAGACATAGTTCGCAGAGCAAAGCAATTGTTACGCCAAACAGATGCACCAGAACCAGATATGGTGATCGGTGACTTTAATATGACGAAAAACAGCAACTCGTTGCATCGTTTTTTTCCTAGTCTTTCGGATGCGTGGGGCGAGGCTGGTGTTGGTTGGTCATACTCATATCACAGAGCATTTCCATTGTTCCAAATCGATCACATGCTCTTGCATAAAGAACTTCACCCAGTCATGTACGAATTAATAGATCCCCAATTCGGTCGGCACTCTATCCAATTATTAGAACTTGATTCCGAAGATTTCGTAAACAACATCTAAATCACGAACGCCGCTCTCATGTGGAACAAGGGGAAGTTGAGGACGAATCCGAACATCATCTTTCCATTTCACTGAACCATCACCAAGAAGCATATTCATGCCAGTTCCGTGGCTAAAATCTCCACGAGTTCGCATGCTGTCAGTAGTAAGCACTAATCTTGTACCTTCAAGAAGACGGCGACGAGTGTTCGTTCGCCAATCTATGTGACCAACATATTGATAATTTGTGTAGAGCGCATCGTTTGTTGTACGTGTACCTTCGTACCATTCATCTGAAAGTTTGGAAAGTTGATGATCACCTTCGTGGCTAGGACAGTAAAAACAATCTGGAGTGTCGCAGTAGTGCCACTTCTTCAAACGACCAAGCGCATCCCAATTGTCATCACTTAATGGACGAGGAACTGTTGGTCGAGCAAACTCTGCACTTGGGAGAGGTGCCTCTGCATCATACGCTTTTCGAGCAAGCGATAACGATGATGGATCTGGATTTTGTTGATCAAGAACTGACGCAACGGGGAGTCGCCCACGATGATCGCCGGCGTACATTGAAATTGCGTGTCCAATTTCTCGTTGGTGTGCGCCGCATGCAACCCGGCGTGCACTTTCTCGTGCTGTAGAAAGTGTTGGCATCAACAATCCCGTGAGAAGAGATGTGATGCTAAGGACAACCAACAATTCAAGCAAACTAAAACCTTTTCGGTCACCAAACTTGCGTGTTGCAAGATGGTCATGTAGGCAAGATGTACTATTTGTACGCATTAGTTTCTTTCTACTCTGCAGAAACACAGAGTTCCTCACTGATAAGTCTACAATAAAAAACACGATTTGCGAGGATTTTCTGCAAATTCTGCCATATTTTTATCGGGCATTGGATGGTAATTACTGCGTATTTGGGTTTTGTTTGGTTTTGGTTTATTGGAACCCCCTCCACCAATTTTACGAATATAATGAATGTGGAGGTGGCAATTGCCCACGAATGAACCAGATTATCGATTAATGCGTCGTGTCGCCCTTGGTGAAGAGGAGGCAGTGGCTGAATTGTATGATCGGTTTGGACCCCTCGTTTTCAAGCTCTCAAGGCAGTTTTTAACAAATGCTGCAGAATCTGAAGATGCTGTTCAAGAAATTTTTGTGCGACTTTGGAAAACCGCGGATCGTTTTGATCCAAGGAAGGCTAAATTAGTGACTTGGGTGATGCTTATTACCAGACGTCACCTCATTGACCGAATCAGAAAGAAGACTGTTCGGCCAAAACAGCAAGAACTTGGAGAACATCACGGAGAAATCGCAACCGATGGGCCCCCTGCATCGAAGATATGGTTAGAAGAGCGCAATCAGATGCTGTTACAACAGTTGCAAACACTTCCTGAGTTACAACGAACAGTCATCGAGAGAGCGTATTTCCAAGGATTCACCCTACGTGAGGTGAGCCGACAACTAGATGCCCCGCTTGGAACAGTTAAATCTGCTTTGAGCCGAGGGTTACTCCGTCTCCGGGAACGTGGAGACAAAGAAATAAGCGCCTTTCATTAGAAAGGCAACAACAGAACGATGTGAAGATTATGACTACCTACGACCAACCTGATAAAAAACAACTTCTTGAACTTGCTGTCCTTGATGCACATGGGTTACTCGAACCGCTCGAATCAGATTTATTCAACAGCGCGTTTCTTGATGCACCAGATTCACTTCAAAAAGAAATCCAAAATATCCAAGAACAACTCGCCCTCGATGCGTCACTTCTTCCCGATGATCTTCCAAATGCATCCCTTCGTAGACGTGTCCTTGATGCTGTTGCAAAAGCAGCAGACGATGAAGCCAACCGACTTGCACCTCTTGCACTCATAGGTGCACGAGCAGGTGCATCTCGTCACAACCAACTATCAATCGGGACCTCTGCTTGGCGAGCCGTTGCCATGGTTCTCTTTGGGGTTTCCGTCGTACTTGCAGCATTTGCGATTAATGCAGTCGATCGTGCCAACGACATTACAAAGTATGCACTCAATGCTGACGTTGAACAAACAATGGCGGACCTTGTCGGCGCAGAGTTTGGTGAATTTATCCGAAACCCATCAGCCCCCGCTGTTGGTCTTGAACGCACAAATGGTGACCCAACTGGGTATATCCGCGTTGCGATCAATGAGCGAACTGGAGCAGGTTACGTTTTTGCAATCGACCTTAAAGATGGCGAAGAATTCATTATTCAAGGAACAACTCCTGATGGTGAAGTTATAGAACTTGCTCGAATTACTGCAGGAAACACGCCTGTAGTTGCTCGAACTTTCTCTGTTGATGTCGCGATCGCTGGATCGCTTACATACAAAGGTGTTAACACAGAAGGAAACATTGCCTGGAGTTAACAAAACACACACTGCCACCCCACACACTGGATCCAAATTGCTTACGAGCATTTGGATCCAGTTTTTTACTCGCAAAAAACAACCCCGCGGGTTGTTTTTCAAAATAAAAATGCCAACAAATTGCCATCTGTGCTCGAACCCAGTACCGTGAGGTGGGCTCGCGAGCCATCATTCCCGACCTTCCACATGAAAGAGGCATGGTCTTCGAGGCGGCTGGTACGATCCCTGAGGGTTCGACAGGATCGAGCGCAAGTAGGCAACTTGCTAGCACACTGAGAACCATACCATTATTGTGGTCTGTATACCAGAAAAACTCTGTACGACTTGGAGTTGACATCGAACTGCTACCGTGGGACACTGTACACCCCGTTTTACTACTTGATAGAGAGACTCAACAATGAACCACATTATTCGATACACATGCATCGTCGCAACGCTCGTCCTCCTCGCAGGCTGCACCGGCAACCGTGTTGGCTTGAGCGATGTCACACCAGAAATGGTCACTCTTTCTCAAACACACACTGATGTAAACGTTGACCTTGCAATGGTTGACAATCAAAACAATCGTATGTTTGAAGAAGATCTCGGACGTGTCTGGTACACAAACCGTCCAAGTCGACTCTCCCCAATACCTGTTGTTAACGCAACCGGTAACTCCCCATAATTTTGTTTACGCATCTCAGATTCACACACTTAAGAAGCGGTAAAAACAATGCCGCTTCTTAAGTTTTTTCAATTGCGTGCAATGCCTCTAGATAGTAGGACACATTACAAACGTGAATTTCTCGCATGGGCATTTCTTCCGATGATGATGGGCGCCATTGAAGGTGGCGTTGTTGGTGTGCTTACAAAACGACTTTTCAGCGGCGAAGTTGATGAAACCATGCTCGACTGGTCAGTCGCCGCACTTGCAGCAGCACAAGGTTTTGCAAACATCTCAAGTTTTATCTGGGCGGGTGTCAGCCACGGTAAAAATAAAATACGCTTTTTAACCATGCTCAAAATTGCAGTCATCGTCATGATTGCCGCGGTTTCGTTTGTCCCTCGCACGCCCCTTGGTTTGCTCCTTCTTCTTGTATGCGTCGTTGGCACACGTATTTGCTGGGCGGGCGTCGTCACCCTTCGCTCAACAGTCTGGCAAGCAAACTATCCACGGGCCAACCGAGCAGATGTTGCGGGGCGAATCGCAACCGTCCAAGCAATTGTCCTTGCAAGTGTTGGTTTAGGAATTGGCGAGATGATGGACCAAAACGAAGAAGCATTTCGTTGGATTTACCCAATCGCGGCAAGTTTTGGGATCATCGGCGCGTGGATTTATTCCAAAATGCAAGTCACAGGTCATACAAAAATACTTAAAGATGAACTTGCAACCATGGCGCCTTGGAAAACGATTGCACTACTAAAAGAAGACAAAGCGTTTTCCAAATATATGACGTGTCAATTCATCTTCGGCGTTGGCAACCTCATGCTCACCGCCCCACTCGTCGTCGTCCTCACCGACCAATTTTCCTTTGATTATCTCGGTGAAATACTCATTGTTTCCACAATTCCAATCATCCTCATGCCACTTAGTATTCCAATTTGGTCAAAATTACTTAACCGTATGCACGTCATTCCATTTCGCGCAATCCACAGTTGGATTTTTGTCATCTCTTCAATTTGTTTTGGCACTAGCATCTTTTCTGGTAGTACGGTCGGGTTGTGGATCGCTGCGGCAATTCGCGGCGTTGGTTTTGGTGGAGGCGTCCTTGCGTGGAATCTTGGACACCAAGATTTTGCACCCGTCGAACAATCAGGTCGATACATGGGCTTGCATGTGACCCTCACAGGAATAAGAGGACTCCTCGCACCCGCCCTTGGCATGGGGCTCTACACCATGCTTCACGGAATGGGCGAAACATCAGGCGGAGGCGTGTTTTTCATCGGTGCTGCTATTTCAAGCGTTGGCGCCATTGGATTTTTACTACTTTCACGAACATCTCCTGATAAATCAGAGAGATAAGGGCTAGAAAAAGAGCCATTTGCAGAGTATAATCTGCGGCTCGCTCGTGTTTTCGTGGGCAAAGTGAACACCCGTAACTTGCGCTTTCAAGTTAGTTTCTTGAACAAGATTAGCGGCTCACTCCAAGCAACTGCGTTTTGCGGCCACGCAGCCAAGATGAAAACGACCGCATTACACATGGTAGACCACAATCTCATAGCAGACCTCGGCATTGATATGGCTGAGGCAGACGCCCTTATTCTCGCAGCACTTGGCGCTGAAGCAGCCGCTGGTGATCTTGATGCGATGAACCTTGCAGACGTTCAAGCGTACACGCCCGGAAATATTCTAAAAGGACGCATCGTTGGTAAAGCCGGCGACGACGCCGTCATTGATGTTGGTTTGAAATCTGAAGGACTCGTTCACAAAAGTGAGTTCGACGATTGGGACACACTTGAATCTGGCGGCGAAGTTGAAGTTGTTCTCGAGGAAATCGAAGATGAAAACGGCATTGTCAAACTTTCAAAACGAAAAGCAGATCGCATCCGAGGTTGGGAAAAAGTTCTCGAAACGCACAAGGAAGGCGACATCGTCGAAGGCATTGGACTTCGTCGAATCAAGGGCGGCATCCTCGTAGATATTGGCGTTCCTGCATTCTTGCCTGCTTCGCAAATTGATGTTCGCAGACCGGCAGACGTTGCTCAATTCATGGGCAAAATTGTTCGCGCTGAAATTCTTAAAATCGACGAGCCACGTCGTAACATCGTGATCAGTCGTCGATCACTTCTTGAAAACGAACGAAGTGAAGCGAAAGAACGATTACTCAATACAATTAAACAAAACGACGTTGTTGTCGGCCGGGTCACAAACGTCGCTGAATTTGGTGCATTTGTTGATCTTGGTGGTATTGATGGATTGCTCCACGTCACCGATATGAGTTGGAGCCGTATCAAACACCCAAGCGAACTATGTAGGGTTGGAGACGAAATTGAAGTCAAGGTACTTCGTGTTGACTTCGACAGTGAAAAGATTGCCCTTGGTTTGAAGCAAAAAGAAGCCTCACCATGGGAAGATATCGAAGAACGATTCCCAATCAAAAGCCGTGTAACTGGTCGAGTTGTAAACCTCGTCAGTTACGGTGCGTTTGTCCATCTTGAAGATGGCGTTGAAGGTCTTGTCCATGTTTCCGAAATGTCATGGAGAAAACGAATCAATCATCCAAGTGAAGTCGTACAACCAAACGATGAAATCGAAGTCATTGTTCTTGACATTGATAAAGAGAAGCATGAAATTTCACTTGGCATCAAGCAAGTAGAAGGAAACCCATGGGAAATCGTGGCGGAAAAATATCCGATTGGAACAATAGTTTCCGGCGCAGTTCGCAACCTCACTAACTATGGTGCGTTTGTTGAAATCGAACCAGGCATTGATGGATTACTCCACGTCAGTGACATTTCGTGGACAGAAAAGATTGCCCATCCAAATGAAAAATATAAGAAGGGTGATATGACTGAATGCATGGTCTTGGAAATCGACCAAGACAAACAACGCATTAGTCTTGGCATTAAGCAAATGCATGAAGATCCGTGGCAAACAGCAATTCCTGAAGCGTACAAACCAGGCATGGTTGTCCAAGGCAAGGTCACAAAAATCACAAACTTTGGTGTCTTCGTAGAACTTGAAGATGGCTTAGAAGGTCTCCTTCACATCTCCGAATTAGCTGATCGCAAAGTAGACAGCCCACAAGAAATTGTGGAGCCAGATCAAGCGGTAGATGTCAAAATTCTCCGAGTTGATCTTGAAGAACGCAAAATTGGGCTAAGCCTCAAGCGTGCTCAGGGTGATGATGACTCCACTGAAGAAGATTGGACACAACACGTTGATAAGGGCGATGCCCCATCACGTGGTGGTATGGATGATCACGGTGCATTGGGTACAGATAAAATCGATCTGTAAAAACCCAAACACAAATAGTTGTTCACTAAACGAAGACAGCCCGCCAATTCAGGCGGGCTGCTTTTCTCTTCTCTCCTCGCTAGATCACACACATCTAGCGTCTTCTTCCTCGCAGCTCTCAGCACAAAACCAAAAATGTCAACAACGTAAGAATGACGATCTTTCGTCTATGTCGTGTCCATTCAATGGCGTGCTTCGTGCATCGCATGCTCGTTCCTCTTCTCTTAAATCTCAATACAAGTCATCCAATCCCCCAACTCACACTACCATGCACACAAACACACCTATGGCAAGTCATCATCAAAAAAAATATCGCAAAATTCTATTTACTAGACTGCACATCCCAATTCTTCTATGTTTTTGTACACAATTTTCGTATGCAAGTGACGTAGAAACAGCCCTACAAATAGTGAGAACTTGGGTAAACGGTGGAATGGTAGTTTCAGATGGGAGCAATGCAACACTTGAAAAAATTTCTGGTGTTTGTGTCGTCTTGAGAAAAAACGGCGATATTCTTGGCTATGGAGAGGCATTTGGAGAAAAAGAATCGGAACTTTCGATACTTGAAGATGCCGCAACAATTGCGTTTTCCAAAGCAAAAAAACATCCAATCATCCGTTCACTTCCTGAAGATGTTCGATCGTTTGCGTTTGCTACTATTGGAATTGAAGTTGGCATTGCAACGGAGTACACACCGATTCCAACGAAGGATCTTGACAAAGCGGCGAAACAAATAGTACGGGGTGTAGATGGAATTGCTACGCGCCGGGGAAACACTTGGGACTTTCGTTTTCCATCCCACATGCGATTGTCTCCATTTCGAAGAACAGTGAACCATTTAGAAGGAATGTGTATTAAAGTTGGCGCCCCTGCTGCCGAAGTCATCGCACATCAACTTCCTGTTAGCGAAGACATCACAATCTATAAGGTTTCATACGTTTCTGCATACCAAAAAGCAAACGGCGAATCAATTCGTGTGTTGTTTAGGGGTGACGATCTGATCACGCTTAAAGATCTACAACAAGCCGGCTTACAGCATGTTGCAAACTTACTTGCTTCGCATGTAATGCGCTCGGTGTGGCCACTTGAAGATCCAATAGGTATCACCGGAACGTATTTGCCAGAGGTGGATCGCCTTGATGTTGTGTTTGCACCAACTATTTCGCAAGCAATGGCTGCAGAAGCATTGTGGAACTATGCGCAGATTCCAAGTTGCAACCAAAAAGAAAAGGCGATTGTTGCATACACTCGAATCATGAATGACCTCGCTGTTGTGAACGAGCATGAATCTCCAATCACTGGTGTTACAGAACAATCTTTTGTCGTTCTTGCAAGCAGCGGAGAATCATTGCTTTCAAAAGATGCAGTTGCAATGATTCAAAATTGCAAAGAGAGAGTAATTGATGCCGCAACAAAGTTAGTCGCTGGAACACATGTGCCAAGTAAAACTCTTGACCGTGGCGTTCTCTCTGCAGCAATCGCAATGATTGCAAAACAAGACGGGGCTCTTCTGGCACTTGCTCAGCAAACAATTGAAATCACATTTGCAACAACACAACAGCAAAGCAGCGCCTCGCTTATCCCGTGGATCATTCACGCAAGCGTAACGGTTGTAGATCTTGGTGGAACTGTTGATGCTGCTGCCATCCGAGAACTCCGCGCCGTTGCACTCTCCTCGCAAGTTATTAATGACTCCGTTCCAGATTTGATTGGTGGATTTTCTCTGCAAACAAAAACTGGGTCTGTGACTGATGCGAGAGGTATTCGCATGTTGCCGATGCTTGCATATTTATTACCCGTTGAAACATTTACGCCAAGAGCAGAACGATCTGCTGCGTTGAGATCGTTACTTCTTGCAGCGCGGTACACAACGCAACTCACGACAAGTGTGGAGCGAGCGAGTCGATTTGCGAATCCAGCAAAAGCAACAGGAGGAGTTCGTGCATCAGTTTGGGATGCAACAATGAAGCCAGAAGCGACGGCCATGGCTCTTATTGGGATTACAGAGGCAATCCAAACTTTAAATCGTGTCGCTCAAGGACAATAGGCGTATACTCGGGTATGCGATTTGTTTTGAAATCAATCTTTATTGTTCCTCTGCTCTTGTGTAGTGTGTTATTTTCAACACCAGATTCAACCAAATACGCACACGCTAAAATTCTCGGAAAACTTTTGTATACCGACATATCGGTGTCGTGGGATGAACAGCCTGTTTCCGAAATACTTCACCAGTTTCAAGATGACCTTAACATTGACATGTTTGTATTTTGGAAGTCAAAAGAGAAAGATGGCATTGATAAGGACACGCTTATCACACTCAAACTTACCAACCAACCTGCTATTGTTGTGCTTGAACGAATTATTGAAAAACTAAACAACACCACACCTACTGCTTGGCAACTACGCGACTCTATGTTAGAACTTGGACTCATGGATCAGTTCACTCAAGGGAGCGCAATGGAATTGCGAACATATGATGTTATGAACTTAATGTTTACAATTCGAGATTTTGACAATGCTCCGCAAATGGGTACAACTGGCGGTGGCGGAGTGAACTTTGGTGGGCCAGCAGATGATCCGAACCGTTTGACTAAAGAAGAAGAAGTGGAACAACTTATTAGCACGATTACAGATTTTGTAGAATCAGAACAATGGAAAGTGCATGGCGGAAACTGCACTATTCGTTTTTACAAAGGATCATTGCTTGTCAAAGCGCCTGATTTTGTGCACCGCCAACTTGGTGGGTATCCTTTTTCGCCACTTCGTCCAAAAAACATGAAAACACGCACAATTAACTTTTCTGGTGGAAGTACTTCTGTTCGACTCCCCCGCGTACCGAACATCTAATAAACAACCCCGCGGGTTGTTTATTCACGAGTAAAGTACTACAAAACTACCCGCGGGGTTATTTATTTCGCGGGGTTATTAATTTTTCGCCTAACACCCAATGATCAAACCACGCTTTGTCCCATTCCATTTTTGCTTTTTGGTGAGACTTTTTGGATAGACCGTGACCAGTGTCGGGGTACATCACTAGTTGCGTCGGTACACCAAGATAATCATGCAGAGCGCGAAAGAGTGCCTTTGATTGTTCTGCGGGAACGCGAGCATCTCCTTCGCCAACATGAATAATTGTAGGAGTTGTGATGTTGTCAGCTTCAAATAATGGAGACATGCGACGTAGTTCTGCAGGAACTTCCCAAGGCAAACCCTTTGCGTAATTCACAACGTGACCGGGTGTGTCTTCGATCGACCATTGCATGGTTTGGTCAAATACGCCCGCCCCGCTGCTTGCCGCTTTAAAACGATTTGTTTTTGCGATCAAGCAATTTGTGAGGTACCCACCATTGGACCATCCACCAACTGCAAGTTTGTCTGGATCTGCAATTCCTCGATTAACCATCGCATCAACGCCATCAAGAATGTCTTGCACTTCAATGTCATTTTCTCGACCCACAAGATCAGTCAAGAATGTATCACCGTACCCTGTTGAACCACGATAGTTTGGGCTAAAAACTGCCCAGCCATCTGATGAAAACAAACCTCGACCGTATATCGAAATGGAAAGCGCAGCAGTTCTCGCAGATGTTGGACCCCCGTGCAAATCCACGTACATGGGAAGCGGCACATCTTTACCTGCGATAAATCCATTTGGCAATTCCAAAACGCCTTCAATCATAGTTCCATCTTGCGCCGTCCATTGGACTGTCTGAATAGTTGGAAGTTCCCACTCACTCATATGTGTATTTGGGTTTGCAACAACAGTAACCATGTTTGCATCATCACTAGTGAGAACAACGCTCGACAAAGTAACAGAAGAACCAACGATTGCGGCGATCTGTTTCGTGTTTGATGCAACACTAAAATCCCAGCAAACCAAATTATTTGCAATCAATTCGGTTGTCTTGCCTTGTTGCGAGTACCCAACATTTGTCACTTGAAGTAGCGGACGTGTTGTCCCTTGTTCTGCGATGTACAACACATCGTGCGAGTTTGGAATCCAAACTGGTGCAGAACCAAGTGACACCTCGTTCTTTCGTTCTATTTCTTGAATCACTGTTTTTGCATCACCAAACGTTGCGACAAACATATTCCTTGGATACCCATCAAAGTCAACAGCGAAAAGTAGACGCGAACCATCACTCGACCAATCTGGGGATTCGACCCAACCGTATGGTGACGGTGCTTGCTCTCTCCAGAGTGCGTCATCAAGGAGTATCGTTTCTTTGGATTCAATATCGTAGATTCCAATATCTGACCAACCTTCGTTTGTAATCAATCGTGTATCGGGTGTTGTAATCGTTGCAATTTTCTTGCCTTCTGGGGAAGGCGCAAAGTCAACGATCACTTTGTCTTCGTCCCACAACTTAACGTGTTTCCAATTCGAAAGATCTAACGCCCATATTTCAGAGTAATCAACAATGCCCAGTCCATAATCAATATCATCGTGCTCTTTACGAAGTGATTTCCACGCATCGTCAACTTGTGTTTCGTCACTCAGTGTGTAATAGATTTGTGAACCATCATCGCTTATTCGCCAATCTTCAACGCCTCCAACCAAGCGAGTCACTGCCATCAACTGCGTACCATTTGGTTTGACTCGCCATATCTGTTTTTTACCATTGCGTGGAAGATCTTCGCCTTTTTTTCCTCTTCTAGAAGAAAAATACAACCACCCATCACTGCTTCCCCATTGCACTGATCCATCATTTGCTTCATCAAAAGTCAGCCGAACTGGGGTTCCGTTGATCTCTTGAGTATGTGATATCCAAATGTCGTAGTTTCGCCGATCAAGTTCTTCATCCCACCGCCCTTCTGTCCATGCAATGTACTCACCAGTTGGGGAAATCAAACAACTTGAAACATACGAAAGCGAGAAATAATCCTCTGTAGTTATTTGTGCACAAATACACAGCGTTAATTCTAAAAACATAAACTTTTCCTCTTTTTAATCGTGCCGGAGTGCCACAATTGGATCCTGCCTGCTTGCAATAATTGCTGGATAAATACCAAAAACAAGTCCTGTTCCAGTTGCAACTAAGAATGAAACAATAATCGACCAGCCAGTCACTTGTGTTTCTAATCCAGCACCAATGTCAGCGATGCCACTGAGCCACGGGAGTTTAAACAATAATTCTAAAATTGATTCAAGACCAACTGAAATACCAACACCGACAACAATGCCAAGTACACCGCCAACTGCGCTTAAACTTCCTGTCTCAACAAGAAATTGCGCCGCAATGTCTCTTCTTGTTGCACCAACTGCTCTTCGAATACCAATCTCACGCGTTCGTTCGACCACTGTTGCAAGCATAATGTTCATAATACCAATGCCGCCCACAAGTAAACTAATTGCAGCAATCGCCGTCAATAAAATATTCATCGTCGCGGTTGTTCTTCGTACATTTTCTAACAACTCCCACGGCACTATTACTTCTATGTCTTTTAATTCTTTATGATCAACGCTCATGATTTGTCTTATGTGTTCCGCCATTGAGATGACTTCATCTGTTGATGGAGCCGTGAGGTATATTTCAGAAACTTCCACCTCTTCCCCACTAAATGAACCCGCTTGTCTTCGCACAACAATGTCGCCAAATTCAAGACGCGAAGTTGTCAGGGGTATGTGCACATCTTTATTGAGATCACGACCAACGAGCGCAGAACCAGTGCCACCAGCAAGCCCAATGGGCTCAAGAACGCCAACGATTGTAAAAACTCTTGTGTCTATGCGTAGTTTTTCGCCTATCGGATCGGTAAATGGGAAAAACTGTTTTGCAATCTCATGGCCAATGACTGCAACAGGCGCCCTTCGAATCATATCTTCTTCGACTAAATATCTTCCACCCTCTTGTACGCGAAGGTTTGCTGCATTTTTAAGTTCTGGAGTTGTACCAAAAGTTTGACTCGTTGTTCGAATTGCACCCTTTGCAACTTCAGAGCCAACTGTTTTTAATGGGACAATCATCTCGGCATCTACAAACTTGTGAAGGCGACGTTCGTCTGTGCGAGTAATACCAAAATTTGCAACAAAAGATCTTCGTTGGGAACCAACATCTTGTGATTCTGGTGGTCGCTGAGAACGAACAATTATATTCGTCGCACCAAGAGATTCAATCGCTCGGAGCGCTGCTTGTTTATTTCCTTCACCAATCGAAACCATCACGATCACTGCAGCAACACCAAGAATAATGCCAAGGCTCGTCAATACAGATCGCAGCGCGTGAAGCCGAAGGCTCTTTAAGCCAAGATAAATTGTTTCAAACGTAAGATTCATGGTGCCATCAACGGTTCTGGTATATCTGGTTCAAAAACTACAGGCACTTCAACAAAGAATGATGCACCCTGACCAGTTTTTGATTCTACCCAAACTTCTGCTCTCAGTAATTCTGCAAGTTCACGACAAATTGCAAGCCCAAGCCCCGTCCCTTGATGTTGCTTCGTGTGTGAAGCGTCTACCTGCCTGAATTTTTCAAAAACCATGTCAATCATGTCTTCAGGAATTCCTGATCCGTGATCTGACACCATAATCCTTACGGCATACGATTGATCCTTTCGCCTAATCTGCTCTGCGATGATCTCAATCGACTCCTGTTTTGGGCTAAATTTGATCGCGTTCGAAAGGTAGTTATATAAAATTTGTTGCAGTTTTCCTGGATCTGTTTCAATGCGCTGTAAAGCATTCACAATATGCACATCTACGTCGAGCATAGATGTTTTTGCCTGTGGGCGCATGATCCCAACAAGTCCCTCAAGTAAATCTTCTACACTCGTTTTTTCGAGATTGACTTCCATCCGACCAGCTTCAATTTTCGCCATGTCAAGTAACTCGTTGATCATATCAAGAAGTGATCGGCCGCTTGTCAAAATATTATTGATGTATCGAACTCTTTTTTCATCATTTGATTCAGTCGCTGGCCCCATGCCTTGTAACAAATCTGCAAATCCAATGATAGAATTGAGGGGTGTACGCAGTTCGTGACTTACGTTTGCTAAAAATTCATTCTTCAATCGACCTGATTCAAACAGCCCAACGTTATCTGAAGCAAGTTCTTCTACTTTCAAGTCAAGAGATTCATTAAGCAGGTGCAGTTTGTCTCGATCTGCTTCCATTTGATCGAGCATTTCATTGAATGCGATTGCTAATTCTTCGAACTCGTCGCCAGTTGCAAGTAGTGAACGTGCACTTAAGTCGCCTGTTTGAACGCGTTCTGAAACTCGCCTCAGTTTCCGCACTGGTGAAAACACTAACCGGGTAAGGATAAGATAGAAAGCAAGAAGCGAAAACAAAAATCCAGATATTCCCGCAGCAATCAACCACGCCAACATCACGCCCCGCTGTTTCTTTGCGAAGGTTGCATCAAGACGTACGACGAGAATCGCTTCTAGTTTATCTGAAAGCGAAGGAACCGAAACACCACTTTCAAATGTGGTGATGCCAGAATGCTCAATCGCTCTACATTGTGATTCTGTTATTGCCCTTGCGTATAAAAAATATTGATATTGATCACGATCGTGCGCATCGGTAAATTTTGTTTGATTGCTCGTTTCAAATATTTTTTTTGCACGACTCTCAAAACTACTTGCGTCATCCTCAATATTTTTTACAAAAAGCAAACGAATGTTTAATGAGGCGTCGCTTTCTTCTGATGAACCAAATTCTTCTCGTGACAACAACCACTCGTCAGCAAGCTGCTTGGCAAGTTCATCTTGGTAATTATGGATGAGGTCTGCGGTTCTTGTCCATGGAATAATCAACGTCACAACAAAAATGACGACAATAACAGCGCCAAAAATAGCGAGACATTTGTTAGCAAGACTCAGGCGAGATCCCATAGTGTCCAAGATACACCCCCACTATCCACCTGTGGGTCGTGACCATTCCCAATGTTCAGACTTCTCAAGTGTAGTTGCTGATTGCTTGATACAACGAAGGCAAATGGTCGCCTCTTGGTCGATTTTACTGCTCCACGAGGGCTGCTGGCGTACTTCGAGACACATTCTACATTTCGACTCTACTGGTTTACCCTTGTCACCTAGAACAAGATCTGTACACGCCAACACCAAGCAGTTTCCGCAAACAATACTTCCTTGATGTCCCTCAATACATGGCTCTCCAAGAGCCCACGCTGCACGTCCACAAAAATCACAAAGAATATCTTCGGGCTGAACATCGTTGACATTTATCCCTTCACGGTGCATCGTTGTATTTTAGTGGTATATCTACACAACGGCTTCATTTTGAAACAATTTGTGTTTCCTTTTTTTGCCACAGAGGCACGAAGACACAGAGATCGGAAGAGAGATTTTTTGTGGTGGAGGCTTTGCACTAACTCGGCTTATTGTAATTACTCAATCCTAAAACCAAATTGTATTCTCCGTGTCTCAGTGTCTCCGTGGCGTGTCTTAAAAAGATTGCAACTTGTGCAATGAAATCAAATTGAATGTAACGTCACTGAGTGAAACGGTCGACCCTCTCGTTTGTACTTCCGCTCGAAGTTTGTACCCGTCAGTTCACCTTCATCTGCAGAGTCAATTATGTTAAATGATTTTCGTTCAAACAAATGCGGGTGTCTATCGATGTGTTGCTCACACCAAGTCCAAAGAGCATCGTGATCTGTCACGATGCGAAGTTCGCCGCCGAGTTTTAGCACACGGTGAAATGTATTCAACGTCTGGTCTTGAATAACTCGCCGCTTGTGGTGTCGTTTCTTTGGCCATGGATCACTGAAATACAAATGAACCACTTCAGCAACGGAATCTTCACACCAATACTTCAAAAACTCAGTTGCATCACCGTACACCATTCGTGCACACTTCCGGCCGTTTCTTCGCAAACGATCCGCACCATAGCGATAAAATTCTGCCGCCCATTCAAATCCAAGGAAGTTCGTCTCTGGTTGCAATTCTGATTGTTGAAGGAGAAACGTGCCCTTTCCAGATCCTATCTCTATTTCTAGTGGTTGTGATTTTTTTGTGAACCAATTCCGAGGGTCAATACGACCTTCATCAGAAGAAGGAAGTTCCCGCATGTCGATACCAACATCGCCTACGTCAAGTGTTTTCCCTCGTGATAAACCGAAACTCATGCCCCTGCCGCACCAGCACCACCAGAAGCGGTTGCCGCTTGTTGTGCATCTGCTGCTGATTGAGCAGCAGGGCCACCAAGCGAAGATCCTCGAATGGACACTACGGATGGAATTCCCGTTCCGTGCCCCTTGAGTTCATTTTCCCAAACCTGTTTACCTGTCAACGGGTCAAGGCAATAAAGATATCCTCGAACTGAAACAACAAGACGATCTCCATCAAGCAAGATCGCTGCGTATCCGGTTCCATTCGATGCTTTCCATTCCCACACTTTTTTCCCGGTGTATCGATCGAGCGCAATCACTTGCTTATTAAAACCAGTGAACACCATATCATTGATCGTGTTCTGATTAGTCATAATCTGTGACCTCGGCGAGCCACGAACTCATCACTTCTAAAGCAACTGGTTCGATCGTCGTTTCGATTTGTCCATATTCAGAAATACCGCCAGTTGTTGCTTTTTGGAACAAATGATTTAGCCCCTCAAGTTCAACGATCGTAACTTGCCCACCTCCACTAGTAATTGCTGCTTCAATCGCTGGTAAGTTTTGCGTAGAGGAAACCTGTGTGTCTAATGTTCCATTCATCGCAAGAATTGGACATGTCATTTGTGCAAGCACGAGAGCGGGGTCATAAAAAATAAACCACTGAAACCACGGGGATTCAAACTGCTCAAGACCACCTTCAGCCACTTCATTGAACTCGTCTGAGGTGACAGTAATATGTTGTGATTGAAGTTGCAAATCGACAAGTTCCAGCATTGCGGCACGAATATCAATTGGATCACCCTCTGCCTGATACAGCTCGTAGATGTTCATCGATGCGTTCACCACATTGTCAATTATTTCCTGATCCGCACCATTCGCTTCCATTAACATCGCTGCTTGCACAGGCAACAGTTCATACCCTGGAACGCCTGGGCCCGCGAGCATCACAACGAATGCTATTTTTTTATCATCAAGAGCAACAAGCGGCCCAATTATTCCACCCTCACTATGGCCAATCACACCAACTCGAAATGGATCAATATTTGGTTGCCAACGTGCAGCCTCAACCATCACAGCAACATCAGTTGCAAAATCAACAGACGTAGCACTTTTAAGTGTCTCCATATCTTCAACCACCGAACCGCCAACACCACGGTCATCAAATCGCAATACTGCAATACCCTCGCGAGTTAAGTAATCTGCGATCACCAAAAACGGCTTATGCCCTACGAGTGATGCATCACGATCTTGCATGCCTGATCCAGAAATTAACACCGCACATGCAAATGGTCCTTCTCCCTTTGGAGTAGTAAGCGTACCTGCGAGTGTGTGCCCATCTGGGTGGAGCGAGGTAATCTCAGTTGTCGTGTATGGGAAAGGACCAACTGGCATTTGTGTGCGCACAAGTTCGGGGGCTGCATCAACGCGGACGAAATCAATTTGGAATGACATTCCTGCCTGATCCATTTGCCCAAGCAACCTTGTTTGATCGCCGTTTTCTTTTACCGTAAACATAAGGCCCGCTTGAGGTAGTTCGGCAACAAGATGTGCATCTTGGTTATACGTTGCTTCTATCGGAATATCGGTTGCACCCTGCATAGGGACTGTCATATAAATGAACGTTCCCTCACCCGTTTCACTCACTCCAAGTGTCATCTCAAGTGGTCCAAGTATTGGCACTTCGATCGCGCCCGTATATAGACGAGTTTCATCGCCGGCGAACGCCGCGCACGAAATCACCAACAGCCAGATCGTCATTTGGCTTATACATTGTTTCAACATCATTGTCTCCTTACTCGGGTTGCTCTGGGCCAGGTTCAATCTCGACGCGCCGTGCGTCTGCCCAAAGATCTTCAAGATCATAGTATGCCCGAAGCTGTGGTTCAAATAGGTGGGCGACCACCGTGATAAAGTCAGACACAATCCACGTTGCGCCCGTGTCAACGCTCTTTCTAAACGCAGGCAAACCCGCTTCCTTGCCAAGGTCAACGAGTTCGTCTGCAACCGACTTCATTTGCCGGTCGCTTGTACCCGTCCCGATCAATACAAAATCACACACTTGGCTGACAGTTGACACATCAAGAAGAACAACATCATCACAGTGTCTGTCAATAAGTAAGCGGGCTGCTGACGCTGCGAATGCAGCGGCAGCAGCCGTTTGGATTTCTAACTTCTGTTGTGACACTTAGAGTCCCAGTGCCCCTGCAACAACAGGTCCGAAGTTCACAACAAGACCTGCAAATACAACTGACACAATTGCGATCAATTTAATCAAAATGTTCAGTGCAGGACCAGATGTATCTTTGAATGGATCGCCAACGGTATCACCAACAACACTTGCTTTGTGTGCGTCAGAACCTTTACCGCCATGCTTACCTGATTCAATGTACTTCTTCGCGTTGTCCCAAGCACCGCCTGCGTTTGCCATAAATATTGCAACAGCAAAACCGCTTGTTAATCCACCTACGAGTAAACCCATCACGCCGCCAACTCCTAGTAGAAGACCGACAATAATTGGAACAGAAATCGCAAGGATCGCCGGCAACACCATTTCTCTTTGAGCACTCGCAGTCGAGATGCCCACGCAACTGCCATAGTCAGGGTACGCAACGCCGTCTACCATCGTTTGTTCTTTTGGCCAATTCATCGGATCAGCAATATCATCATCGCTCATGCCATTTGCTTTGAACGCTTTTTTCATCACACCAAACTGGCGGCGACATTCATTCATCATTTCATATGCAGCGCGGCCAACTGCATTCATTGTCAATGCACAGAATACAAATGCCAGCATCACACCCAAGAAAATACCACCAAGTACTTTTGGATTCATGATTGAAACATTGTAGTACGTCAACAATTGTTTAATTGTTGCAGTCTTTGTTGGCGCGATTGTGAATGCCATTTGGTGATCACCAACCTTGACCTGCACAGAGTGAGCGTTATCAATTTCGCTCCAGTTCAGATCGGCTTCAAGGTGTTCGTATGCATTTGGTGCAGCTTCAAACTGATTTCTAACCGCATCGTTAGACAACATAAGCCCGCCGAATGCAACGCCATCATTCACACCAACAATCTCGCCGTTCCCAAGATATTTGATTGCGTCATTGGTTGTATCCGCTGCCATCACTGCGGCAACGTCATCAGTAATTTTCTTATCAAGACTTGTTTGAACAACTGAAACGTACGCTGCAAGCAAGGCAAGCGCTGTCAAAGCAGCTGAGCCGATTGCAAAACCTTTGCCAGTTGCGGCGGTTGTGTTACCAAGCGAGTCAAGCATGTCTGTTCGTTCGCGAACAATTGGTGGCTGACCAGTCATTTCAGCATTGCCACCGGCATTGTCTGCGATTGGACCGTATGCGTCGGTTGCAAGTGTGATGCCGAGCGTACTCAACATACCAACTGCAGCAATACCTACACCGTACAAACCAAGAAGGAAATTACCATTACCACCTGCAAAACTAAATGAAGCAATAATTGCAACAACGATTACGATCAATGGAGCCCAAGTTGAAATCATGCCTTCGGCAATGCCTGAGATGATCACTGTTGCAGGACCGGTTTCAGTTTGTTTCGCAATACGCTGTGTTGGAGCATGTTCATAGGATGTGTAATACTCGGTTGCATACGCAATAACAAGCCCAGCAGTAAGACCAGTGATGATTGAGAGCCACGGACCCGCCCACCAAATATCAGTTCCATTGAATAAGTAGTAGAAAAGACCACCACATAGAATTGCGATCAAGAATGATGCTACATATACGCCTTTATGCAAACCTTTAAGTAGTTCGCTAAAACTTGCGTTTTCTTTTGCTCGAACAACAAAGACGCCAACAAGAGAACAGAAAATGCCAAGTCCCGCAAGCGCCATCGGAGCAATCGCTAAGCGGAAGCCAAGATCTGTATTCTGCATGCCCATCGCAGCCGCGGCACCAAGTGCCATTGTTGCAAGGATTGAGCCGTAATAACTCTCATAGAGATCAGCGCCCATACCTGCAACGTCACCAACATTGTCACCAACGTTGTCTGCAATAGTTGCTGGGTTGCGTGGATCATCTTCAGGAATCCCTGCTTCAACCTTGCCCACGAGATCTGCACCAACGTCTGCTGCTTTTGTATAGACACCACCACCAACACGTGCGAACAATGCTTGCGTTGATGCACCCATACCGAATGTCAACATGATTGATGTTATTTCTACAAGATTCTTGCCAGGCATCACCTCATTCCAGATGAAAAACCAAACGGAAGTATCAAGGAGTGCAAAACCAACAACAACAAGCCCCATGACTGCACCCGATCGGAATGCCACCTTTAAACCAGCGTTCAGTGATTGTTTAGCAGCCCATGTTGTTCTAGCTGAAGCATTGGTTGCCATTTTCATGCCGAACCAGCCACATAAACCAGAGAACAAACCAGCGATTGGCACGCCAACAGCTGACCAAACAGGTTGAATTCCTGCAAAGCCTAGAGCTGCAAGAACAGCAATCAAAACAATAAAGACGACGAACACTACTTTGTATTGACGTTTCAGATATGCCATCGCGCCAGCACGAACATGCTCAGCAATTTTGATCATTTCTGGTTCGCCTTCACTTTGAGCCATCACACCTCTGCTGAAGATGAAAGCCATAATAAGTGCGACGATTGCACCAATTGGTGCGAGGTAGTAAAGCATCCATGGATCTGATGCCGTTGTTTCTTGAGCAAGCATGAGAAGATTCATGTTGTTCGTCTCCTAATTGTAGTTTGCCCGGCGCGGGCGTTACTTTGTTTCTGCCATGTGTAATTTCGGTAACTACACGTTGTCTTAAAAATTAAATCGCCGATGTGCGTTGCACTCGGCGCATACAATTGATGTTCTATTTATTTACTCGACATACGCACCGCATGTGCTTATGAACGCCCTCGACCGCCACCACCGCCGCTACTACTACCACCACCACCACGTGCTGCTTTAGGAGGTGTGCGTTGAAGTTCCGGATGTAACTCGCGGTGAATCCTTGATTCCGTTCGCCTCTTTGCACGACGTTTGCGTTCCGATGGCTTTTCAAAATACTGTCGCTTCTTTACATCTTTGATCAGATTTTCTTTTTCACAAAGTTTTTTGAAGCGGCGCAGCATCTGACTTGCAGATTCGTTTTGCCTTGCTTTAATTCGTATTGCCATAAGTTCCTAAACCTTCCTTTGAATCAAGTATTGAGAGCCACGTATTATCATGCATTGTGGGCACCATTGCAAGGGGGCGAAGGATTATTGCTATCTCTTTTATTTTCAAACACTTGCAGGATTCCAAATAGGCGGTATTCTGCATTCACTATGGAGTTACTCGTTGACACGTGGAATGTGCTGCACCAAATGGGCGTTTTGCCCCCAGATCTTGCCGGATTAGGGGTCGAAGAACTTGCCAATGTACTTTCAAAAAGCCGGTGGAGCCGTGACCAAATCTCGCTCATCTGCGACGGCACACCGCCCCCTGATGGGAGTAATTTGGGTTCAACAAGAAATATTGAAATCATATACACCGGTGGAAGCAAAACAGCAGATCAAGAAATCATGGATCGTGTTGCTGCATCATCAACTGCAAAGCGCATCGTTGTTGTCACAAACGACAGAGAAATAATTCGGTTCATTCGCGCAAAAGGTGCGCAGCAGTTAGGGTCTGTGGAATTTCTCAAAGCAGTTGCCGATGATCATCTACGACCAAACAAAAAAATCGTTCGAAAGCCTTCTGGCTTGTCCCCAGAAAAAGCTGCTAAATGGAAAGAAGAGTTTGGTTTTGACTCTGCCGACATGATGGGTTTGCATGAAGAGATAAAACACATAGATATTCCTGAGCAAAAAGAACCACCTCCGCCAACACCAGAAGAAAAAGTAAAACAAAAATCACAAACAAAAAAAGTTGCGAAACCCCAACCCCCCGTTGAACCCGATCTTCCTGATGACCTCATCAACGAAGCCCGCAGGCTTGCAGAATAAACAACCCGCGGGGTAGTTTATTCTTCAAACCATTGGATATACTAAGAGTGAACCATGGCCCAGACCCCGATAAATACTGAATCATTAATAATAAACCCACAATCATTTAATCTCTTTGTGGCTGTAACTGGCGTTCTTTCTATAACACTCCTTCTGTGGCGGCTCTTTTTAGATCCGAACGGGAGTACCGTAGAACTCATCGATTTGTTTGACACTGGAATTTGCGCCGTATTTTTCTGGGATTTTCTTCGAAAACTATGCACCGCAAAATCAAAATTAAAATATCTCATGACGTGGGGACCAATTGATTTATTGGCATCTGTCCCCGCGCTTTGGTTTGCATCAACTCCTGTTATTCACACGCTTAAATGGCCACACGTGTTTCGAATTGTGCAGGGCATCCGCGCATTCAAAGCCATTCGAGCAATCTCGCTTGCAGTACACGCAAACAAGAGATCAGCGATTGTAGTGCTAGGTTTTCTCATCGCTGAAGTTGCGATCATTGGCTCATGTTTTTCTGTGCTGCATTTTGAATCACAAGACCCAACTGCAAATATTAAGAACGCTGCTGATGTTTTATGGTGGTCAATCGTGACAATGTCAACTGTTGGGTATGGCGACTATTACCCAGTGACAGTCGGAGGCCGTTTCACTGCGGCGCTGCTTATGTTCTGCGGCATCGGACTTTTCGCAATGCTCGCTGGAGTTTTTGCAGACACCCTTAGATCAGCAACTGTAGATTTTGCAAATAAAACACAAAAATAAACGACCCCTCGGGTCGTGTATTTTTATATTTAAAAACTTGACCCCACCAAAAACCCGGGCCCCGAGTATAACCAAAAAGGTGGTGCAAGCGTCCGTCGTGCCCTTGCCAAAATTCGATTTCGTCGAGCGAAACACGGAAGCCGCCCCAGTGTTCGGGCCGAGGAACATTGCGCCCAACCCATTTCGCCATCAGTGCTGCGACCTTTGCCATCAAAACCGCCCTGCTCTTTAAAGGTTGCGATTGATGGCTTGCCCACGCACCAACTTGGCTTAATTTTTGCCTTGTTGCAAAGTACACATCAGATTCTTCTTCGCTGATTTTTGTGACAGTTCCGCGAATTCGAAGTTGCCGCTGGGCATTGTCCCAGTGAAACAACATTGAAGCGTGTGCGTTATGTCCAAGATCTGTCGCTTTTGGGCTATCGTAATTCGTGTAAAATACTGCGCCTTTTTCATCAAAACCCTTAAGCAAAACCATTCTTGTCGACGGCTTTCCATCGGGGTCAACAGTCGATAACGCAACAGCTAGGGGATTTGGAGACGCAAACGCAGCATCGGCCTCATCAAACCACTGTTGTGCGAAGGGGATTGGGGTTTGGGATGGGGAATCAAAGTTCATATCAAAAGAAAGTCCTTGACGATAAGGGGGGTAACGTGGGTAGAATACACTCGTGGAGGTTCGGGGGTGAGAGGGTTCGGGGGTGCGCTGCAATGACTGCGTGGAAGCCTAGCAGCGCTGACTTTTAGATATGGAGGTTTGCCATGCATGAAAAACGAAATTTTGTTCTTGTGCTCCTTGGAACAGCGAGTGTGCTGTGGGCAATTTGGGCATGGACGATGTCCGGCGCAGAAACTCTCAATTTTGCGAAGATATTTGCTCCGCTTTTTGCACTTGCAATTGGTGGATGTTTGTTTTACGCCTTCAATATGGAAGATCAACTTCCCAACCGTCTTCAAGAGATTGTTGGTCCACATTACTTTGAAGCAGATGGTGTTTGTTTGTTTCCACTTGTTCGTACATCGCAAAACGGCCCTGAGTTGTCAATCTATTTTCAAAACAGATATGAAAACCCCGCTTCGGTGATTGTGCATCTTCGTCCTGCGCAACGATCATTCACCGTTGTGGACGGCGCAAGCGATGTGCACATTGCTTTTCGTGTTGGCGGTGGTGATGTTGGTGTGTTACATCAACCTATTATTGTTCCAGAATCATTGCGTGGAGAAATTGTCAACGTGCAAATGGTTGGTGTAAGCCACTACCCAAGAAGTCACGGAACACGGTGGCGCAAGCATGAGGGTCGACCGTGTGGAACAATGGATGTTGACTGGGTTGGGAACGCAATGAAAATTGGCGCACACGAAGTTGATGGAACAGTCGAACTGACCGATCCCATCATGCTTCATCTTGCAATGCCGAAAAATGTAACCACCAAGGAACCTCGCGACGCTTCTTGCAGACAAGAAATTTTATAAAAAATGTCGCTCTTTTGAGCGACATTTTTTCTAAAAGTGTTGGAATAAAACTTACATCGTGTACACAATGTCAAGTGCGTTACCAAGGCGTTCATGCATATCTTCAAGGTGCGATTGTGAATACACATCAATGGAACCGTCGTTCTCAAGGATATCCCCGATTTGTGTATACAACGCACGGGTGTGATGCAACGCGAGTGTTCGTACAGGTCTAAACATTCTTACGCGACCAGTAGAAAGACCAATGAGCCGGTCTGTCATTTCTGCTTGAAGGTTGCGACGCATTGATGAAATCATTGGCTCTCTGTTTGACCAATCGCCATCAGTTTCATCAATCCCTGAATACACCGCATCCATCAAGGTGTCAAAGATTTCCGCCAACGTGAGTGCATCTTCGCCTTCTGGTACGCGGTATTCGTTGTCATACACCATACCCAAACGGCTTGGTGCGAGAATCGATGAAAGCATCGAAGCTTGCAGCCCAAGAATGCGATCGTGTACAGGCCATGTTGCCTCGCCGCTATCACCACCACCGCCGTACCACTTGTCAACATTGAAATGTGCAAGAAGCTCCGGTGAGAGGTTAAACGCATCTTCGTCAAAAATGTTTTCAACGACAAAGTTCAACGCAGCGCGCTGCCGTTCTGCTGGGACAACTGTTAATGGTGTAACATCTTCATCACCAAAGTCGCCCTTCTTGTTTCTATTAACGAACGCTCCGCCGATCCAATCAATCAGCATTCCAGCGGAACCGGATTGCATACGCAAGGTGGTTTCGTAACCCCTGCGTGCTTTAGACCAACTTTCGCCATCTTCAACATACGATGTCAGTAAATCTTCGCGAAGCTTGCTTACAACGCGCATTTGATTTTCTGCGTAAGTCAGTGGATCCTTACTGAAGTCGTATCGCTTCGCAAGCGGATCTGGTCCGCCAGTATCTTCGTCAGTCAAGTATGCATGTGCGGGCTCGTTAGATCGTTTGAGAACATCTTCTTCCTTGCCAAGTGTGTAACCATATTCAATTGCCCACATGTCGTAGGGACCAACGCCAATCATGGCAAAGTCGCCCTGTACATCGCCTGTTTCCATATTAAAATTAACAGGGTTGTAATCCATCACCGATGCAGTAAATGGTTTCTTACCACGAATTTCTTCAGAGTTGATCTCTTCCATCGTGTACAAACCAGATGCTTTAAAGTTATGACGAAGGCCAAGCGTGTGACCAACTTCGTGGCAGACAAGACCTGAGATAAGTGGACCAATAAACCATTCTGGAATACCGTCGAGTTTATCGTCTGTTGCACGACCTATATCAGAAGGTGTGTCCATTTCAGCAAGATCAAGGGCTTCAATACCAAGCCTTGCAAACGCCATTTGGCTTGCAAGTTGATACGCTGCTAAACAATGGTGATCTTCATCGCCTAACCAACCAGCAATTTCTGCAAGGTTTTCGTCACCAGCAAGAATCGGATCGATCAATGATTTGCCCGGATCCGATTCGCCTGCTGCTTTGCGGCGATCTCGTTCGGCAAAAATACGAGCTTGTTCAATTGGGCTAGCAGTTCTAATTCGGGGATCCCATTCAGGATAATCTTCGAGCCATTGAATGTCAGAAGGTGTCAGTGTAGCCATCGCTTCTTCTGCTTTTGGAATTTGTGAATACCAACGCCAGTAAGCTCGAATCCAACCGTCAGTAAGTACGATGTCAGCGTCAAGAATTTCACCCGTCATTGGGTGCGCCCTTGAAGGACCGATAGCGGTTGCTATATCGTTGTTAAGCCAGCGAAGGAAGTTGTATCGAACATCCTCTGGATCTTTTTCCATGTGCGCGCCAGTCGCTTCGTCTTGGTAATAAACCTCGATTGCACTGTCGATGCCTATTTTTTCAAATGCTTCGTTCCAATACAACACGCCATCACGAACCCATCTTCGATATTTCACAGGAACAGTGTGTTCAACGTAAAAAACAATAGGTTTTTTAGGGGGGCTGAGAGAAAGGCTCGTGTCACGTTTTTGTAGATCCCAACGGTTGACGTAGTGAATCCACTTGTCTTCTTCATGTGGTTGACCAAGGTCACGAAAATCAGTTGTAAAGTAACCAACACGTTCGTCAGCCTTCCGTGGTTTATATGAACCCCGTTCTGGCACTTCACTGATTGAATAGTGAATTTGCTTGAGATTTCCACCGCTTGTTGGCATTTCCAAAGCAACTTCTAAGTTCTTTGGAAAAGATTTTGCAGTTTTAATTGTTGTAAGTCTGCTGTTAGCACCCCGACCAACAGAGCCAGCAATTTTGGATGCGTTGCTTACAAGAAGGCTGTCAAGGTCGATGACGGGTTGTCCATTGGGTCCATTTGCGATGATTGGAACATCGACCAATACGGTGTCAGTAAAAATTGTGTCGACTGAATCTTTCGAGGTTTTTGTACCCGTTGATCGAACAGAAATTTCTGGTGAAATGAATGCTATGCGGTCATCGTATTTTCGTAAGTAAATATATGATTCGTTGCCCTGCAAGCCTGAGAATATCACACCAGCAGATGGTGTTACTGCAATGAAAAATTTCTTGCGATCCCAACCTCGAGGAAGTTCAAGAAGCATTTGATTTTCTTGGTTGTTAACCCAAAGACCAAAAAGTGCACTTGATCCATCTGCAGTTGAAACAACTTCCTTGAAGCCATCGTTGACTTCATTAAATTGTTTTGGCTTTGCCAAACTTGGTGCAGTTGTGGTGGCAATAATGCCTAGCGCGAGTGCTGTGATTGTAATTTTGTTCTGAAACATGTTATAAATCTCCTAAAATATCTATCTCTCCAATACGACTTCACGTTGGAATTGTTCATGCTCTATATAAGAGCAGTCTTGCAGCATCGGCATTCCTTCTTTGTCACATCAAACCTGCTACACACAGAACAGCTATTGTGGTTCTCGGACGTCCCGAAGTCAAAACAAAAACTTGAATTATTCGAGATTACATACAGCGGCAGATTGCGCTTCTCGGAAGGCAGAAAACGCTGTTTTTAGGTCAGAATCACCCATTGCAAGCATTTGAGCGGCAAAATTAGCTGCGTTGATTGCTCCTGCAGAGCCAATTGCGAAGGTTGCAACAGGCATCCCTTTTGGCATTTGCACTGTTGAAAGGAGCGAATCAAGCCCATCAAGTGACCATGCTTGCATAGGACAGCCTAAAACGGGCTTTTCAGTGTGGGCAGCAACGACGCCAGCAAGATGCGCTGCCCCGCCTGCGGCGCAAATAAAGAGTTCTACACCGCGGTTTTCAGCATCACAGAGATACTTTTGAAGTCGTTCAGGATTTCTATGCGCTGAAATAGCATTACATTCGTGGGAGATGCCGAATTGTTCAAGGGTCTCACTTGCCTTTTTCATCGTTGGCCAGTCCGAAGCACTGCCCATAAGAACACCAACTCTTGCACCATCTGTTGTTGTGTAATCAGCCATGTGTATATTCTACATGGGAGAGCCTTTTGATGACAGTCACTAGAATGGCGAGATGCAAGTAGCAGTAGTTGGAGCAAGAGGGTCAGTTGGTCGTGTTTGTCTTGACGAATTGAAGTCCCGCGGCATAGAAACGATTCCACTTCATAGAAATGGAGTCATTCCAAACGAGGCAAATGCACTCATCGTTGCTGCACCTATCGAAACGTGTGCATTTGATGGTCCCCTTGTTGACTGTAGTGGTTCGATTCCAAACACATCGCTTTCACTCCCCCCAACTTTAGAAACAGATGCAATTCGTAAACGCATACCAAACTGCATGGCTTCTCTCATTGCACAAGCACTTGTTCCCCTGCACCAACAATCTACAATCACCTCAATCATCACAACTACAATGCAAGCTGTTTCTGGGGCGGGTTGGCGAGGTGTGCAAGCACTTGAACAAAACAAAACAATAGATTTGTTCGGCGGTGATCTTCAACACAACGTGTTGCCACACGAAAATTATGCACAAGAAGAACAAGCAATCAAAAATGACTTGCACGAATTCTTTGGTTGCGAAGTAACTGCAACATCTTTTCGCGTTCCTGTGTTCGTTGGTCATGTAGCAAGTTTACGAATCTCAACCAAGCAACCAGTTAACGAGATAGCTTTGCCTACATCAGAACAATTCGATCCGCGAACAATGGAGAACAAACGAAGCGTCGCTATCGGTCGCGTTCGCATCAACAAAAACACCGCAGACCTTGTGGTCTGCGGTGATCAATTACTGTGCGGCACAGCGATTCCTGCGGTTGACAGCATTCTTAGATTGATGTAACCTTAAACACAATAGAAAGGGGTGCTTTTGGGCATACAGACAACAGAACTTTTCTTTGAGGGGCAACTTGAAGAAGAAAACCATAACCTCCGCTACTTAGGGCCAACAATCCGAGGGGCTTTTGGGCATGCGCTTCGTAATGTTGTCTGTCATGCGCCACCTAGAACAGAATGCAAGGATTGCAGGCACGAAGATTCTTGCCCATACACACATATTTTTAATGGCAAACCGCCCACCCATCGAACGATGATGCGGAAATACCCTGCGATTCCTCAGCCATTCGTGCTCACAGTTGCTTCGCCAGAAAACTGGTGGGGAAAACCAAGTGAATTACGATTTGGAGTTCGACTTTTTGGTCCTGCGGTCAACATGAGTCAATACATTGTTGAATCGATGATTCATATTGCAAACCAAGGTCTTGGTCCACAGCGAACACGATTCACTCTTCAAAGAATTCTCGATGATCAAGAAGGCAAAGTAATTTGGATCGAGGGCGATGATTCAGTTATCCAACCACCTATTTTATCCATCGAACCAAACACCGACATAAGCTCTGACACCCTCCAGTGGACTTTTGAAACCCCAATTTGACCTGCCCCCCAAAAACTAGTCCACTCCTTATGCGATAAAATTGCAGA